>DATMQL010000066.1:0-6290 GCA_035566815.1 Steroidobacteraceae bacterium
GCCCTCGCCGCCGTCTGCGCCGGCGTTGCTGTCGCGACTGTGTTCTGGAGGGCGCCCGCCCCCGAGACATACAGCACGACGGTTGGCGAGAATCGCCACATCACTTTGGGCGACGGCTCGACGATTACCCTCAGTGGCGACACGCGGGTTGCGGTGGCGTTGTCGAAAAACACGCGCACGGTCGAGCTCCAGAAGGGCGAAGCGCTGTTCAGGGTGGCGCAAGACCCGTTGAGGCCCTTCAAGGTGCGAGCCGGCGATGCAACCGTTATCGCGGTTGGAACTGCGTTCGATGTACTGCGTGACAGTGATCGGGCCATCGTCTCCGTGACCGAAGGCCGTGTCCTGGTCGTGCCGGCGGCGGATTTCATCCCGGTCTCTGTGATGCGTGAATTCAAACCCAATCTGCGCACGGTGCGCCTGGATGCGGGCCAGCAAACCACGGCCGGCACCGCGGGCATCGCAGAGCCCTCCAAGGTGGAGGATCCTGCCGCGGCCACGTCGTGGCAGACCGGGCGCCTGGCGTTTCATCTACAGCCGCTGCGTTACGTGGTCGAGGATGTGAATCGCTACGCCAGCAAGCCCATTGTGTTGGAGGGCGATAATGTGGGCGCGCTGGTCATTACCGGCACGGTCGAGCGTTCGAACATTGCCGGTTGGGTTGGAAGCCTGGAACGGGCGTTTGACCTGGAGGCGAGCGAGGAGCCGGACCGAATCGTGATCCGGGCGCGTTGAGGTTTCGGGTCGCGCCGCCATGCCCTACAGCCCGATGGGACGCTCTTAGCGGACAAAGTGCGCTTTTTGCCTGAGATCGGCGCTGCGCCAGAGGTATAGGCCGAGGAAGGCGCTCGCGCCGGTCCGCATGGCATGCGGCTCGTTGCTGGCATGGTGAATCACGGTCCCGGGTGTGCGCTCGTGCCAGCCGCCGTTGCCTTTCTTCCAGGCGGCGGTGCCGGATAGCGGGATGTAGACTTCCTCTGCTTCGTGTTGATGCAGAGGGTAGTGTGTCTGAGGTCCGAGGATGAGAAAGCCGCAGGCGATGTGTTCACTTGGGGCCGGGCCGCTGGTGCCTACGATTTCACTCCAGCCGTAATTCCGCAGAAATTCCGCACCGACATCGGCCTCCGTGTACGTCTGCCGCCAGGCCATGGCCGGCGCGGCATGCGCGATGTCGTTGACGAGGTCGCGACTGAAGGTCGGTGCGCCGGCCTGAATACCTGGCAGCAGGTGTAGCACCGGGATCGTCGCGGGCACCACGACGCGGCGCTCGCCACTGGTTGGCCAGTCAGCCAGGAATGGAGTCAGCACGGCCGCTCGCCTCGAGTCGAGCAGGGCGCGAGTCGGCTCGATGAGATTCTCCGGTTGCAGCGATTCGCTGGCGGCGTGCTCGCCTACAGCCCATGCCGCTCGAGTCGTGGCGGCCAACGCCGCCGCGACACTGGCACTCACGAATTCACGCCTCGAGCTTCTGATCATGTGATGAACCGGTAACGTCACGGAAATTCCGCTCACATGATAGCGCGGATTTCCGTGGGCCCGCCGCAATGGCAGCCCGGCCGCGATGCGAGCCGGGACACCATGTCAGTCGGGCCGCCGTCCGGTTGCCCTCAATGCGCGATCGTTGCCGCCGTACCCGAGCCGATGCTCGCGGTCCAATGCAACTCCGGGTATTGCTGCGCGTGGGAGGAGACGACGACCGACTGCGCACCCGTGGATTTCGAGATCGTGACCCGCACGATCTGCCCTTGCGCGTCGACGCCTTCGTAGATCGTCCTGGCGCTGGCAGGGGTTTGGGGCAGGGCGTCCTCGGCATAGGCCGCGCCGCTCACGGCGAGGGCGGTGAAAGCAGCCGCCAGAAATCGGGTAGTGGTGTTCATGTTGGATTCTCCGTCAGTTAAAACTGGTGTGTTGCGATGGGGTGTTTCGATGGACGCCACGATAGCGCGCCCGCACCCGGCGGCGCTTTCAAAATCCTGCGGATTTTAGGAATCCGTTATTATATGTACATGCATTCATCCTGCCATTGCGTTATATGTAGATGCATGTATAATGCGTGGCATGTCGACGAGACTGCCTTGCTATTGCGCCACCTTGCGTCAGGCGACCCGCGTGATCTCGCAGAGATACGAGGTGGCGATGCGTGGAACGCAGCTCACCATTACCCAGTTCACGCTTCTGACGGCGTTGACCGAAATGCCGCGGCCGCGGGTAAATGACCTCGCCGAGGCCCTGGCGATGGATCAGACCACGCTATCCCGGACGCTGAAGGTGATGGAGCGCGAGGGCTTGATTTCCGCGGTCGCGGGCGACGACAAACGCGAGTCGAGGTGGATCATCACGGCACTGGGCCGCTCCAGGTTTCGACGGGCGTTCCCGCGTTGGCAGGAGGCGCAGCGGTCGGTGGAGAAGGCTCTCGGTGTCAATGGTACTCAGAGTCTGGCATCGGCGGCGTTCGATCTGTCGACACGTCTGGCTACCTGAGGAGAGCGATCCGGCCACCATGCGACTGCGCAAACTCGACCCACAGGAGTTGATCCGCCGCGCCAAGGACTATCTGGCACAAACACCGAAGGCGCGGGCCGGGCTCTCCCAAACCGCGCGTGCCGTGGGCACTTCACCCTCCACCCTGGCCCTGGCGTTTCGCACCTCGGAAAGGGTCAGTTTTTATCGCTTCGCGCTGAACCTGCGCCTCGCGCGGGCGGCGGCACTTCTGCCGACCTACGACAACCTGTCGAGGTTGGCGACCGACCTGGGTTTCGCGAGTCACAGTCACTTTTCGACGGCGTTCCATCGCTGGGCTGGGCTCACGCCCAGCGCGTATCGCGCCGCGGTCGATCGGCAGGCGAGAGCGCAGGGGCCGGCGTAATCCGGACCCGCGCGGTCCTCTGCGGCACGACTCAACCGAACGCTACGGGGCCCACCGCTCCGTACCAGTGGCTGACCTTGGTGGGGTCGGCCTTGTCCATATAAAAGAAGTGGGTCATGGTCGGTCGCGCAACCGGCTGGCTCTTGTCGTCCGGCGTCATCGTGACGACACCCCGAAAGACCTTGAGCGCGCCGCCATCCCAGTATTCGACCACGTCGTGATGGGCGGTGAACCCGGTGTCGATGAACGCGCGCAGGTTCTCCCTGATGGCATCGCGCCCGTGCCAGTCAGCAACGCCGAGGTTACAGATGGCGTCCTGGGTAAAACAGTCGAACCCTTTGCCGAAGGTCTTGTCATCGATCTCTTTCCAGAAGGCCAGCAGCCAGTCCGGCGCCGCGGATTTTGTGAAGGTTTGTGTAGTCATAACAGTCTCCATTTACGCAGGCATTGCCTGCTCATTGTCGATCCTGGGCAATCCTCGCGGGTTGCCCGTGCGACGCATGCGTCGCACCCATTTAGGCAGGCATTGCCTGCGTGTTGGTTGAGAGGTCTTGCCCCCAAACGTGAGTGCGATAATACTGGCGGCCCGCGGTGCTTCAATTACCTGCCGGGTAATAACGGCGGTGCCTCCGGCAGGGGCGTGGCGCTACAAATGCACAGCGGTACAATGCGCGGCGGGCGACGTTTCCGCCGTTTTCAATGAGGGCAGCGGCATGTGCAGGAATATCAAGCTTCTCTTCAACTTCGAGCCGCCGGTGACGGATGACGAGGTTCGCGCGGCCGCACTGCAGTTCGTGCGCAAGGTGAGCGGCTTCAACAAGCCGTCGTTGGCGAACGAGGTGGCCTTTCAAACAGCGGTCGATGAGATTGCGACGGTGTCAGGACGCTTGTTGCGTTCGTTGAAAACAAACGCGCCGACGCGCAGTCGTGAGGAAGAAGCCGCCAAGGCACGCGCGCGCTCTGCGGAGCGGTTCTCGCGCTGAAAGATTGTTGCGCGGGGGTCGGAAGATGTTCGAGTCCATCGCCGGGCAGCTGCCGGTCGAATCGCGGGAGCCGAGGCCGGTCGCACGAGGCGACCCGAGTCGTGTGAGGTGGGGCGCCACTCGTTTGCATGGCAGTTAAATCTATTGCATACGGATATCCTGCACCTTACTCTCGGCCTATGGGGATAGCCGCGATTGATCTGGCGAAGGTACGAGCGCCCTCGGTAGTCGAGCGGTGGTACGTACTCACCCTCATGTGCCTGATCTACGCGGTCAATATCGCCGACCGGTACGTCGTTTCCACGGTGCTCGAGCCGATCCGGCTGGAATTGCACCTTGGTGATACGGGCGTGGCGTTTCTCACCGGTGTGCCGCTGGCGCTGTTCTATGTGACGCTCGGCATTCCGATCTCGCTGCTGGCCGACCGCGCGAACCGACGCAATATCCTCGCTGCCTGTCTGATCATCTGGTCGGGTTTTACCGCCGCCTGCGGCCTGTCCCGCAACTACCTGCAGTTTCTGCTGGGCCGGATCGGGGTGGGAACGGGCGAGGCGGGCGGTACGCCGACTTCCTGCGCACTGCTGGCTGACTTTTTTCCGGCGGATCGACGGCCCATGGCGTTCACGATCCTTGCGCTGGGGGCGCCGATCGGGGCGTGGCTGGGGGCTGATATGGCGGGCGCCGTCGCCCACGCATACGGCTGGCGCTCGGCATTTCTAGCTCTGGGTGTCCCCGGGTTGATGCTCGGCTTCATAGTCCTCCTGACGGTTCGTGAGCCCGCGCGGGGACGCTTGGACGGCATCGAAAAGGAGCAACGGGCCTCGATTCCGGAATCGCTGCGCTTCCTGTGGCGCCAGAAGGCAGCATTCCACAGCATCATGGGCGCCGGCGTCTGCGCACTGTGGGGTTGGGGTCTCATCTGGTGGACGCCGACATTCCTGATGCGGACCTATAACCTCAATGTTGGCGAGGCAGGCGCGGTAACCGGTCATATTCACCTCGTGGGCGGGGTGATCGCGAGCCTGGGAACGGCGTGGCTGCTGGGGCGCCCGTTCATGGTCGATCCCCGCCGCGTCTGTTGGGTGTTGACGGGCGGTGTCGCGCTGGCAACGATTCCGTCGTTCATCGCCTTCTGGACGCACTCACTCCCGCTCGCCAAGGCGATGTTCTGGATATTCATTCCCGCGATCTATTTCTACATTGGCCCGTGCATGGCGCTGGTGCAGAACCTGGCCGCCTGCCACATGCGCTCGGTATTCGCGGCATGGTCCGGCCTGTGCGGCAATGTCTTCAATCTTATTATCGCCCCGCAGGTTGTCGGCTTCCTCAGCGACTGGTACGCCGGCGGACACGCGACCGACGCGGCATCGCTGCGGTTCGGCCTGCTCGTGCTGGCCCCCACCGGCTTCTGGGCCGCCTGGCACCTGTATATGACGGGCCGCACGGTCGTGGAAGATCAAAAAACAGCGGAAAATTACGCGGGGCCGGGGGGCTGATGAACAGATATCTGACCGGTTGGCTGATGGCATTGGGTCTCATCGCGTCGGCCCATTCCGCCGAGCCCGTCATCCTCAATAGTGATGCGCACTACGCCGAAGGACCGGCCTGGTATCAGGGTAAGTTGTACTACGTTGAATATGACCGCAACACCGTGACGGTCTGGGACGGCAAGACCAACAGTGTGTTTGCGTCTCAGAAGGGATGTGGTCAGTCCGCGGTCGTTCCCACGGTTCGCGGCGATTTCATCACGACATGCTATGACAACGGGACGATCGGCCGGATGTCGGCGGACGGCAAGCTCCTGCCGGCCTACGACCACGATAAGGACGGCAACAAATTCGTAGGGCCGAATGATTTCGCGCCTGACAGTCACGGCGGCATCTATTTCACAACCTCCGGCACGCCGGGCCCGGTCATCGACGCCAAGGTGTTCTATATCGCCGCGAATGGCACGATCTCGCTCGTGGCGGCTGACCTGCACAATGCCAACGGCCTGGCCGTCTCCAGGGACGGTGGAATTCTGTACGTGATCGAAACCGAAGAGAACCGGCTGCTGCAGTTCAAGATCGGGCCGGGACCCGCGTTGTCAGAGCGGCGGATCTTCCTCAATGTCGACGATCTCACGCAACACGTGGGTCACATCTGGCCCGACGGCGTGAAGATCGACTCACGCGGCCGCATCTATATCGGCCAGAACCCCCGCGATCCCCACGCGCCGCTGGCGGGCAAGATCTTTGTCGTGGATGCGGCCGGCAGGCTGTTGAAGACGATCAGCCTGCCATCCCCTGGTGTACCCAACTTCGCATTCAGCCCCGACGAGAAGACACTCTACGTCACGGCACTGGATGAGCTCGATAAGAGCCCGTATCGCGGCAAGATCTATGCTGTGCCCAACGACTGAGATGCGCTCAGCCCGCGAGCCAACCGCCGTCGACGACGAGATT
>DATMQL010000067.1:0-11852 GCA_035566815.1 Steroidobacteraceae bacterium
CCCTCTTCACTGAGGCTCGCGATTAAACCACCATGGGCTTTCGGCCCCAGTCCGGTATCGATCAACAGGACACGCCGACCCGTGCGCACCAGCAGCGCATTCACGCTCAGCGTGATCCGGTCCGTGGGTGCGGCGGCCCCTCTCAGCACATCAGTTACAGCAGAGGGGCTAACACCGACGCCGAACGTTTTGCCGTCGTTGGGCACTACGTACTGGGCGTCATGCAGAGCCGTGAGTTTCAGCGTACCGACACTAAAAGACTTCGCCGCCGGTAGGACCGAGATGGGACCGAACGCATCGTCGGCACGAACGCCGATAGAGAGGCCGAGGCCGACAAGAGCCACTACCCAATTCACTCCACGCATCGATTACTCCAGCATTGAAGGGGCGGCGATTCTACCCGGGCGGCAGCTTTTTTTTCGAGCTTTGCACCGCTTCGGTGCGGACTGGAGTGTGGCTCGAGGCCTTGAAACCTGATGTTCCCACCCAGAGATAGGGGGGCTCAGTTTCAGTGTTGGGACGTAGGAGGGGGTTTCAATCCCTCTAACTGGATACGGGAACGCTATCGCCCTCGCGACGCCGGGTACCGGAAATCTCCTTAGAATGCGCCTCGCTGATTCACCAAAGGAGCATCGCACATGGCCATTCTAACTCTGCAAATCTTCGGCACGGCAGCTTTGCTGGTAAGCCATCTGTTCGTCGTCGTACGCAATCGTCTGATCCGATAACACGAGAGCGTGATGCCCAGGAGCGTCGCGCCCTCGCGTAGCGGGGAGGCGTGATGCCCTCGCATCACGCCCCTGGTTGATGCACGCCAGGTCTATTTGCCGAACTTCAGGGTCACCTGCAAGTACCACTCACGCGGCTCGTTAAAGTAGGCACCCACTTCGCCCGCGGCATAGTTCGGCGATCCCGCGGTGACGTACCGATCGTTGGTGAGGTTCGTCCCACCGAACGCGACATCGTACGAGTCGGTCGGCGATATGTAGTGGATAGAGGCATCCAAGATGCGCGTAGCAGGCCGCCGCAACAGTGGGGTGTTGAGCGCATCGTTGAACATCTGGGCCGTGTACGTGAAGTCTGCGAGCATCCGGACAGTCGCATCGTTCGGCAGTGCATAGTCGTATTGCGGAAACAGCGCCAGCTTGTATTTCGGCGTCTTGGGTATCCGCGCGGACAGCGGATCTCCGGTGGCGACCGTGCCATCCGGCAGCGGTGCCTGCGGAATCGCCGCCAAGGGATTCACGTACGTGTAGTACGCATCGATGTAGGACCCGGAGAAGTTGATGGAAAGCCCGTGCCCCAGCACCCCCTGCAGTTCGAGCTCGCCGCCCTTGATCTTCGCGTTGCCGGCGTTCTGATACACAGGGGATGGACCCTGCTGGATGTTCAACTGGATGCCGGTATAGTCGGTGTAGAACAGCGCCGCGTTGGCGCGCAGGTGCTGATCGAACCAGGTGGACTTCAGGCCCAGCTCCCAGGTCTTGGTGTACTCCGGGGAGAACTCCGCCTGGGTGCCGCTGGTGATGACTTTTGACAGGCGGGTGGTCCAGCCGCCCGCCTTGAAGCCCTTACCCCAGCTGACGTAGGCCATGACATCGTTGTTGATGTGGTACTGCACACCGATCGTGGGATCGAAGATGTGCCAGGACTGGCTGTTGTCCCCCGGCGGGAAGTAACGCAGCGGGGTTCCGCCCCCAACGGGGAAATTGTTGAGGTCTCCCTGCCCACCGATGAACTCTTCCTGCACATCGGTGTAGCGACCGCCGACGGTGACGCCCAGCTGATCGGTCACCTTGTAGTCCGCATGAAAGAACGCGGCCTCGTTCTTGTTGTTTACATCGTTCTGGAAGTCGTATACGTACAGGAAACTCTCGAAGGGCACGAAGTCGTGCACATAGCCCGCCTCTTCGAAGTAGTAGAGCCCCGCCACGTAGTTCAACCTGTCCTCGAACGCCCGGCCGGTCACCTGAAATTCCTGGGAGACCTGCCACTGATGCTGCTGGTCCGTGACTTCCTGCAGCGTCTCGGGCGTGCCGTCGAGATCCGTGCCGATGTCCCACTTGATCTGGCGATAGCCGGTGATCGACTTCAGCGCCATCGTATCCGTCAGGTCATGGACTACGGTGACCGAGCCGCCGAAGTTATCGAAGCGCGCGAAGTTCGGACCGCTGGCGTAGGTCGTGTCGATATTGCCCGTACTCTCATTGGCGAGAGTGTCGTAGATACGCGGCGAATTCGAGCCGAGGTACGCCGTACCGGGATGATTGTTGTAGTTGTACGGTCCGGCCGGACCACCAACGTAGCCGGCGCCCAGTAGCGCAGCGCCACCGGTCGACAGTCCTGGAACGCGCGCCCGAGGACTCGCGCACTGGTTCACAAACAGGCCGTTGACCGGCACGAAGGTCGGCGGGCCGCCCGCGGCTTGGATGGCGCCGGCGATCGAGGCGGCATTGTTACTGATACAGGTGTTGTACAGGGTCGAGAACGTGGATACGCCAAGGTTTCCGCTGTAACTGCCGAGGATCGTATAAGGCAGTGCGGTCTGATCCTCATGCGACCAGTCAGCCGTGAAGGTGACAGTTGTCTTGTCGGACGCGTTCCACAAAAGCTTGCCGCGGATGGTCTGCACGCCATAGCCGCCGTAGTTGTCCGACGTCTGGTAGGCGGCCTTCGGGTAAGCCGTCTGCGGATCCACCACGTAAGGTCCGAAGTCGCTCGGATACGGGATTACCCTCACCCAGCCGTCGCGATTCTGCGTGGATACGGTGATCGAGGACAACAACGTGCCGTCGATAATCGGCAGGTCTGCGCTGAAACCGAAATCGCGCCGATGGAGGCTGCCTCCGGTCGCCTGGGCCGTGAACTTCTGCTCGTTGCCCGGAGTGTGGGTCACGATGCTGATGGCACCACCCTCGGTGTTGGCGCCGAACAGCGTGCCCTGCGGTCCTTTGAGGATCTCGACCCGATCCACGTCCAGCAGGTTCTGGTTCGCGCCAATGGTGCGGGCAAGATAGACGCCGTCGAGATAGACGCCGACCGCCGGCTGCAGGTTGAAGGCGAAATCGTCCTGACCGACACCGCGTATCGAGGCTGACAACACCGAGCGGTCGCCGGAGAACGGCGCGCCGGAATCGAGGTTGACGCCCGGGGAGAGATTGCCCAGCGAGTGGATGTCCACGAGATTACGGCTCTGCAGGGAGTCGGCGGTGAAAGCCGTCACTGCAATGGGCACGCTCTGGATGTTTTCGGAGCGCCGTTCGGCCGTCACGACGATTTCCTGCAGACCGCCGGACTCCACGGCCGGAGCCGCCGCGGCAGGTGCCTGCTGGGCAACAGCTGACGCTGTACCCGCGAGCAGCAGAATGCCACCCACCACCTGACTTAATGTTTGCGGCCGGCCGGCCGCGATCCCACGAGACTTTCTTATCAGACCCATCGCCATGATTCCCCCTCAAGAATCTAACGCAGGTGGCGTTGCTTGGGAGCAACAACCATTATTCAAATCGTAATCGAGCCTAACTCACGCGGAAACAGCGCGCGCGGACCAAAGCGCAATCGGAGTCGGCTAGGAGTGCAATGATTGCCCTATTTCAGGCGTTCTGGCGCAGTGACCGGCGCCGAAAGTCGCTGGGTGAGAATCCATGACGGGTACGAAAACGGCGTGCGAAATGACTTGCCTCGGCAAAACCACAACGTGATGCCACATCGCCGATGGGGATGTCGGCGAAACGGCGGTCATTCAGCAGCTCGCGGGCCCTCTGCAGCCTCACGTCCGCCAGCTCGCGACCAAACGTCGTGGTCCGTTTCGCAAAAAGGTGGTGCAGATAGCGCGCCGAGATGCCCAGATCGCGCGCGACAGCCGCCGGCGTCAGGCCAATCTCGTGGTAACGGTCGCGCAACACCCGAAACAACCGATCGGTGAGCGCGTCAGGCCGTAAGGAGTCCGTTTCAACGGGACCCCCGGCCAGCGCCAACAGGGATGCGATCTGGTCCGCCACCACCCCCGGAGGCAATGCGAGGTCTTTCAGCCCCGCCGGCTGTAGCGCAGCCATTGCGGCCGACAGTGCGGCACTCCAACCGCTGTCCGGATGCAGTACCCGCCCGGCGAGTGCCTCGGGTTTCGGCAGCCAGGTCCCCAACCATTGCGGCGGAAGCTGCAACACGAGGCAGCGCGTCGTACGGGGGCAGCGCACCTTGTAAGGCTCGCTGCTGTCGACGAGAACACAATCGCCCCCGCGCAGCAGGCCCGACCGTCCGTATTGCTCGATCTCGAACTCCCCGTCACGCAGGTGGATCAGCTGGAAAGCGTCGTTACGACTGCGTGAGATGCGCCGGCGGGTCCGGGAAACCCGCTGGGGGGTCGCCCTCAGAAAGTTGGCCGTGGCGGGGCCCAGCTTGTACTGGTCGAGTTGTGCGCTGAAGAAATCAGCGCCGGCGGCTTCGATATCGAGCTCCAGCATCACCTGGCAGATGGAGTCACACCAATACGCCAACGCATCGCGCGGCTGTACATCCTCGGTGGACCAACAGCGGCGCGGCGCTGGCAGGCCCCGGGCGCCAACTTCTTCCACTTCAGCCGTCATGAGGTCGGACAATAAGCCAGTAACTGGCAAATGGAAAGATTGCGTTGCGTCAGAGCGTCAGAAGGCGACGTGTTGCATGAACCCGCCATCGACATGCAGATTCTGGCCGACCGTGAAGCCCGAGACCGGACTGGCGAGAAATGCCACGGCGTTGGCGATGTCCTGCGGCTCGCCGAGCCGGCCGATCACACAGGACTCCTTGGCCGACTCCAACATCCGGGGCGCTCGTGCCTTGACGCGATCCCACGGGCCGCCTTCGAAGTAGATCGGGCCGGGCGACACCATGTTGACCCGGATGCCCTGCTTGGCGAGATCCTTGCTGACCATCGCCCCGTAGGAAATCAGCGCCGCCTTGCTGGCGCCATACGCGTAGGCCCCGGGCGCGGGGAGTACTTTCGACATGACACCGGAGATGCTCGCAATGAAAACAATGGCCGCGGCGGGCGACTTGCGCAGATGCTTCGTGACCGTCTCGACGCCGTTGACCGCTCCAAGAATATCGGTGCGGTAGGCGAGATCCCAACCAGGCAGTCCGGGCGTCGACGGCGATGCCGTCACGTTGTGGACGAAAATATCGAGTCCGCCGAGACGCTCCACCGCCGACTCGAGCCACGCCACGTAAGCAGTGGCGTCGGCGACATCGACGGCGTCGCCGAACGCTTTCACACCCTGCGAGCGTAGTCCGGCGGCCGCCTTCTCGACATCGACGGCGGTGCGTGAGCAGATTCCAACATCCGCGCCTTCGGCGGCCAAGGTCTGCGCAATGCGCAAGCCGATTCCCCGGCTCGCACCGGTGACGATAGCTTTGCGGCCCTTGAGTTGCAGATCCATGATTACTCCCCCGGCCCGCTCAGGTCGACCCGACACACGACGGCGCCCACTTCCGCGATCTCGCCTTCCGGTACGACTATTTCCAACAGGGTACCATTACCCGTTGCCATCACTTCCTGGGTGACCTTGTCGGTCTCGATCTCATAGAGAGCGTCGCCGGTCTTGAAGCTGTCCCCGGGGCGCCGATGCCATTTCGCGATGGTTGCCTCGGCCATGTTCATGCCGACTCGATTGAGTTTCAGATTGACCTTCATGAGACAGACTCAGGCTGCGACACGCGTGACTGAAAGCGCCGCCTTGGCAATCTGCTCTTCGCCAGGGAAGACACGCGCTTCCGCGTTCGGTGCGTAGGGCATCGCGACATTCGGCACCGTCACCCGTTTTACAGGCGCCTTCAGGGTGGCAAAGCCCTTGTCGGCGAGTATGGCGGCTATGTGACTCGCGGCACTCGCGCGATCGCGCCCCTCATCCACGACCACGGCTCGCCCGGTCTTGGCGACGGAACGCAGGATGGTGTCCTCATCCAAGGGTACCAGCGTGCGCGGATCGATCACTTCCGCACTGATCCCCTGCTCCTCGAGCTGCTTCGCGGCCGCCAGGGCGGGTCTGAGCATGGTACCGATGGCAACGATCGTCAGGTCGCGACCTTCGCGCACGACCGCTGCTTTTCCAAACGGAGTGGTGTACTCGCCCTCCGGAACCTCACCGCTGGTACCTCCCTGCCCGCTCGCTTCCATGAAGAACGTCGGGTTGCGTCCGCGGATCGCTGTTTTCAACAGGCCTTTCGCATCGGCCGGCGTCGCCGGCACCGCGACATTCAGACCCCCGAGATTCATCAGGAGAGAATGCGGCGTGTCGGAATGTTGGGCCGCATTCGAGCGGCCGCCGCCATAGCCGGACATGACGGTGATGGGTAACTCCAGTTGCCCTCCGGTCATGAGGCGCAGCTTCGCCATCTGGTTGGCGATGGCGTCGAAGCCGGTGTACAGGAAATTGGAGAACATCATGTGCAACACAACGCGGTAGCCCGCGGCAGCGGCACCTACGGCCATGCCGGTGAGCGTCGCCTCACAGATGGGGGTGTTGCGGATACGGTCAGGTCCGAACCGCTCCAGCAGCCCACGGGTATCGCCGAAGATGGCGAGCTCCACGTCCTCGCCGAACACGATCACCTTGGGATCGCGCTCCATCTCTTCGAACAAAGCGTCGTTGATTGCCTGTGTGTAGCGTCTGCGCGCCATCATCTAACTCCCGCGGCTAGCCCGCTCAAGGTCTCTGGCCGGCGAACATGAGATCGAACACGAGCTCCGGGTCGGCGGGCTCGCTGCGTTCGGAAAACGTCACGGCGTCCGCTACGGCCCCCGCCACGCGCTTCGAGATTTCCTCGAGCTTTGCGGGGGTCGCGACGCCGGACTCGAGGAGCTTGCCACCCCAGCGGGCGATGGGATCACGCGCCACCCACGACTCGATTTCCTGTTGATCCCGATACGCACCACCGGCCAGGAGCTCTTTCTCGAACTCCATGTGTCCCTTGATGCGATAGGTCTCGGCTTCGATGAAGCACGGCCCCTCACCCCGGCGTGCGCGCCCGACGGCATCGCCCGTGGCCTTCCAGACAGCTTCGACGTCGTTGCCATCCACCACGGCGGTATGAATTCCGAAGGCTTTCGCCCGATCGACGATGTTGCCGGCGGTGACCTGCTCGGCTCGCGTGAACTCACTGAAATGGTTGTGCTCGCAAACGAACACCAGCGGCAGCTTCCACAAGGTGCTGACGTTGAGACACTCCATGAACACGCCCTGGTTGGAGGCTCCATCGCCGAAGAAGCAGACCGCGACACGGCCCGCGCCGCTCAACTTCTCGCCGAAAGCGGCCCCGACCGAGATGGCGAGCCCGCCACCGACGATCCCGTTCGCGCCCAGAATGCCTTTCGTCAGATCCGCCACGTGCATGGAGCCGCCCATGCCCTTGCAGATGCCGGTCTTCTTGCCCCAGATCTCGGCCATCATGGCGTTGGGATCGCCGCCCTTGCCGAGGAAATGGCCATGACCCCGATGGGTGCTGGTGATCCAGTCCGTTTCCTTCAATTGCATGCACACGCCGGCGGCAACGGCTTCCTGCCCGATGTACAGGTGCACCGCGCCCGGCAGCACACCCGCGGCCGAATCCGCGCTCAGCTTCTCTTCCATGCGCCGGATGAGCAGCATCCGCTCGTAGAGCGCCAGCGCCTGCGCGGGTGTCGGCGCCGCGACTTCAGTTGGTTGACTCATGAAAATTGCGCCCGTGTAGTGTTGAACGCCGTCGTCGCCGTCTTCTCCAGCGACCAGGAGCGCAGCTCCTGCGAAAGCACTTCGATACCGACCGGCCCGCGGTAGGGAGAATCCGCCAGCTTGGACGTGAATCCCTTGATGTCGAACTCACCCATGCCGCAGAGTTTCCGATGCGAGGTGGTCTCCGTGACCATGTCCATCCCCGCCGGGGTCTGCAGATAACCGTCGTTGATCTCGAGTCCCATAAAATATGGCGCGGGGAAATTCATGACATCGTCGTAGGGGATGGCCAGCTTAACGATGTGCCAGAGATCGAAGATCACTCCGCCATTTTTCTGTGCAGCGCCCTCCACCAGGCGGCGAGTCTTCTCGAGCGTCTCGATAACCGAGAAGGGCATCAACTCGTAGCCGATGCGGATCCCCCGTGGCGCGGCTTCACGGCACAGGCTGCCGAACTCATCGATGAGTCGCGACATCGCGCAATCGGACTTGAAGAAGTCGCCGACCTTGAGGTGACGGGCACCCAGCCCCTCACAGGCCTTGAACAGGAACTCGCGGCGCTCATCCGAGGCCGTGCGCCGTTCGCCGGGCGGCAGGAACCAGTCGGCCAGGAACTCCACCTCGACGTGCTTCAAGCCATTGTCGTCGAGAATGCGCTTCATCTGCGCGAGAGTGTAGCGCTTGAGGACATGCTCGATGTCGGCATGCCAGAGGCCGATGCCCTTGAAGCCCGCGCGGGCGATGGCCTCGCAGCGCTCCTTGAACTCGAACGTACTGTATTCCGCCTCGGAATGCGGCAATGCGCCGCCCGCGAAGGTCCAATACGAAGCAATCAGCTCGACGTCACTCATACAACCACCCCTCAACGCAACCCACCGACGCGGCGGCGTTTCAGGCGGCCGCCCTCCCCCAGAGCTCAGCCGTCGCGAGGCGGGCGCCCGCGGCGAGCGCTTCAAACTTAGCCCACATCACTTTCGGATGCACGCGGGCAAGCGTTTCCTGCTGGGCGAACCCGCAGTCCGAGCCCGCGATGACGTTCTCACGCCCTACTATACGGGCGAACCGCACGATCCGGTCCGCAATCACCTGAGGATGCTCCACCGTGACGATGTGGTGGGTAATTACCCCGGGAATAAGTATTTTTCCGGGCGGTAGTTTGACGCGCCCCCAGACACGCCATTCGTGCTCGTGGCGCGGGTTCGCGGCTTCGAGCGAGTAAGCCTGCGCCGGTACCTGCAGAATGAGATCCACGTGCGGGGTCAGTATCCGGTCATCGCTACGTTTCATTCGGGGATCTGTCTCCACCGGTGGTGACACGCTCGAGTATCCCACGCGAATGTTTGCCACAGTAAACCAGGGCGCCCTAAAATAAAAGCATGCTTCGTATCGGGCGCCACCCATGACATTAGAAGCCAAAGCTGTCGGCCTCTCCTTCGCCGCTGAAGTTGCCGGCGTGGACTTCTCGAGGCCGCTCGACTCCCGCGCGGTCGCGGAGATCGTCGCTGCAATGGACCGCTACGCGGTGTGCGTGTTCCGCGGCACGGCGCTGAACGACGATTCTCATATCGCCTTCAGCCGCCTGCTGGGCAGGCTCGAGCACGCGCCCAGGCTATTTGGCAAAGGGTTCGCACGCTTCGACCAGCCCGAGCTGTTCGACGCCGGCAACCTCGATGCCAGCGGCAACATCCTGGTCGACGAGCGCCGCCGCGTTTACAACAAGGGCAACGCGCTGTGGCATACCGATTCCTCTTTCAATGCGCACCGGGCCTCCTACTCCCTCCTGCTCGCTCACGAGGTTCCGCCGGTTGGGGGCGACACCCAATTCGCCGATATGCGGGCTGCTTATGACGCGCTGCCCGCCGCGCTTCAGGCGAAGATCGAGCCCCTCCGGGCGGAGCATTGGCTCTGGCATTCGCGCATGCTGGCCGGTTACCCGGAACCCACCGAGGCCGAGCGCCAGGCCAAGCCGCCGGCGCGCCACAAGTTGGTCCAGATCCACCCGGGCTCCGGGCGCAAGACGCTCTACCTCGCCTCTCACGCCTCGCACATCGTCGGCTGGCCGGTCGAGGCAGGCCGCCAGTTACTGAAAGAGTTGATCGAATTCGCGACCCAGCCGCAATTCGTGCAAGCTGTTGCCTGGAAACAGCCGGGAGACCTGGTCATCTGGGATAATCGCTGCACCATGCATCGGGCCACGCCGTTCGAAGACACTTTGTACCGGCGCGATATGCGGCGCACGACGGTTTACGATTCCTCGCTCTGAAGGGCGCGGCCGCCCACGACACCCGGCCGCGCGCATGGATACAACAACCCGCCGTCTCGACCCGGTGCCGACGATCGACGTCGGACAGTTGATCGAGAGCCAGAATCCGGGCCGGATTCTGCTCCGCCTCGTGCTGGTGTGCTGGCTGGTTACGTTCTTCGACGGCTTTGACACGAACGCCATCGCCTTCGCGGCGCCCTACCTGGCGAAAGCCTATTCCTTCGACAAGCCGGCGCTTGCGAACATCTTTGCGGCGGGCGGCTTCGGCACCTTGCTCGGAGGCTTTCTCTTTGGTGCCCTGGGAGATCGGATCGGGCGCCGCCGTGCGGTCGTTACGGCAACCCTGACATTTGCGCTTCTGACGTTGCTACTGGCACTGTCAGATCGATTTTGGGAGTTGTTGGGGGTCCGCTTCCTCAATGGCGTGGCCCTGGGAGGCGCCCTGCCACTAACCTGGGCGCTCGGCGTCGAGTATGTCCCGACACGCTATCGTGCGACGGCGGTGACCCTGATCATGCTCGGTTACGGGATCGGCGTAGCCACCGCGGGTCCCGTTTCCGTGGTGCTGCTACCCCGCTTCGGCTGGCAGGCAATATTCATCTTCGGTGGCCTGACCTCGCTCTTGGCCACCGCAGCGCTGTACGCTTTTCTGCCGGAATCGCTACGCTTTCTGGCCGCGCGTGGCGCAGACACCGCACGGCTCGCGCGTGTAGTCCGCTGGGTGGATCCAAAGCGAGAGGACCCTGACGGCACTCGATACGTGTCGGGATCGCTCACGCTGCAGGAGCGGCAATCGTGGGGGCCCGCGCCGCTATTCACCGGCCAGGTGCGTTGGATAACGCCTCTTCTCTGGTTAGGTTTTGTCGCGAGCTCAATGATCTCGTTCTTCTTTACAACCTGGGGCCCCACGGTTTTTGAAGAGATGGGGCTCGACAGGCAAACAGCCGCATGGGCGGTGTCACTGAACTCCCTGGTCGGAGCGGTCGGGGGTATCGCCTTGATGCGCTTCACCGACCGTCTTGGCGTGATCAGCATCGCCGTCATGCCCGCGATCTCGGTCCCCGCTTTGCTGGCGATAGGGCTTGCGCCGATTGCGCCGCTGAGCGTCGTGGTCATGATGGGGGTGCTGTTCGTTTTCCTGGGTGGCAGCCACTACGGCATCATCAGCATTGCCGGCACGTTCTATCCGACGACCCACCGCGCGCTCGGCACGGGGTGGATGTCGGGCATCGGCAAACTCGGCTCCATTCTCGCCCCGTATCTGGGAGGCGCGCTGCTGAGCTCGGGAATGCCCGTGCAGAAGATTTTTGCTCTACTGGCGCTGTTTCCCGCGATTTTTGCCCTGTGCGGCTTCACGATCGGCCGGCTGGAGCGGGCGGGTAAGCTGCGCGCGGCCGCCTGACATCGGCACCTCACGGCGCGTCCATGTTGGCCAGAATCGCCGCGAACACCGACATACTGACACCCAGGTGCTCGGGAGAGATGTTCCGCAGCAACTTCTTGCGCACCGTATCCTGGATGGCCGCGATCTGGCGCATGACCGGGTCGGCGGCACGCGTGAGACGGATCACCTTGGCTCGCTGATCGTTCGGACTGGGCACCCTCTCGATGAGACCCTCCGACTGCAGGTCACGCAGTACGCGGCCGAGGGTCTGCTGCTCGACACCGATGCGATCGGCCAGCTCGGTTTGGTTGAGGCTGTCGCCGTATACATCGATCCAGTAGAGGGTGCCCCAGCGGGCCTGGCTTTGCCCGACGCTACTCAACTCATGATTCATCAGGTTGCGCCAGCGGCGCGCCAGAAAGATGAGGCTCTGGGAGAACGTGTAGTGCATGTCCTCGCCAGTGCCCGGCTCCGCCGTCTCCCGCCGCCGCAACAGCAGCTCTCCCGTCGGCGATAC
>DATMQL010000068.1:0-14802 GCA_035566815.1 Steroidobacteraceae bacterium
CCCTTTCATACTGCCCGGCCTGCAACTCGGCGTAAGCCCGGCGCCGCGGATCGCCAAAAAGCGCCGCCGCCTCGGCCGGGCGCTGCGATTCGAGCAGCCGCTGAGCCTGTTGCTCACGCGTTGCCCAGAGGCTAGTCCAGGCGCCCGAACGCCCGCCGCCTGACTTAGCGCCGCCCGGATTGCCCGCGCTGGCGAGACCGCCGCCGCCAGCAACGTCCGAGGCGCCGCCTGATTGAGCTGCACTCCTGAGATCGCCGGCGTTTGCGACGTCCACGAAACCTGCCAAACCCACGAAACTCATCCAACCCATGGCAATCGCCGTCTCCACAACCCAACCGAACTTCCACCGTTCGGCCGCCCGCCGGGAAAGTGCGCCGCTTTTCATACCCATCCCCTGCGCGCGAGCAGTGCCGCCAGCAAAAGCAACGGCGGCAGTAGCCAAACTCCCTCGTTGCGCCACTGTTCGAGGTGCGCCTGTGCGGCCTCGGAGTGATCGTCCATGATGTCGGACTCAGCCGACTGGAGCGCGCTCGACAAGTCATGCAGGCCGCCCACCGGCACGAATTTACCGCCGCCTGTCTCCGCCAGATGTTGGAGTTCGTCGGTCTGGATGCGTGTGAGGCGCGGACGACCGTCGGAGTCGTTGACGAAGCCGCCTTTACCATCAGGCTCGGGCGCACCCGCTTGGGTTCCTACGCCGACGACGTCTACCGTCGTTCCCTGTTGCCGCAAGCCTTGCGCCGCAAGTAATGCGTCGGCCGGATCGGCGAACCCGTCAGAAAACACTACGACGTGGCCATGTTGGGCATACCCGGCCGCCAGCAGCCGTTGAGCTTCCTCGAGAGCCGGCGCGAGCTTGTCCCCGGACTCGGGCATCAGGCCCGGCGTCAGAGGCTGGAGCAACAGTTTCACGGTCGCCACGTCCGTCGTGAGTGGGGCAACGGTGTGAGGCTCGCCGGCGAATACAACCAGCCCGACGCGAGCGTCGTGCGCAGCAGTTAGAAGATCGGCTGCCGCATAGCGCGCCCGGGTCACGCGATCCGGACCTACGTCGGTTGCGGCCATCGACGGCGATAAGTCGAACACGAACACCCAGGCGGCTTGCGACCGGAACGCACGTGTTTCCAATCGGCTCCACGCGGGCCCTGCCAGGGCCAGTACGGCCAACACCCAGACCGCCCCAACCAGCGGCCACGGCGAGCGGCCGCCGCGCGATTCGTTCAGGCGCAGTACCGGCAACAACTCCGAATCGACGACACGTGACCAATTGCCATCGCGCCCCATCGAGCGGGCGAGCCACACCGTCAACAGCAACAGCGGCGGCAGCGCCAGCAGCCACAGCGGATGGAGGAAGTGAATCGAGCTCAGGGCCTTCAGGTCCATTCGCGTCCCCCGATCCAGGCCGCCGGAACGCTCAGGAGTAATGCCGCGGCGAGCGGCCACGTGAACCATTCTTCCGCGGGGCGCAGCCACTGTTGGTTACCGGCAGCCGGTTCGAGGCGATCTATCCGGCTGTAGACGGCCTGCAGGGCGTTCGCATCGGTGGCGCGGAAATATTCGCCGCCTGTTGTCTTGGCGATCGCCTTTAAGGTGTCCTCGTCGAGGTCGGAGTTGCCGGCGCTCATGCCGAACATACCGCTCTCGGGCGCGGCCCCGACCCCGATGGTGTAGATGCGCAGGCCCTCCTGGGCCGCAAGGCCGGCAGCCTCGAGCGGCGGCATGGCCCCGGCGTCGTTCTCTCCGTCGGTGAGCAGCACCAGTACGGTCTGCCGCGCGGCCGCGTTGGTAGCCCCGGTGGCCCCGGTAGTTCCATCCCCATTGCTCTCAGCCCGCAATCTCTTGATGGCAAGCCCGATCGCGTCACCGATAGCCGTCTGGGTGCCCGCGACACCCACGAGTGCCTCGTTCAGAAACCGATGCACTGTGGCCAGGTCGGCTGTCAGCGGGGCCTGCAGGTACGGTTCCGTCCCGAAGAGAATCAGGCCCACACGGTCTCCGTGACGCCCGTCGATGAAGCGGCCCGCCACGCTCTGCACGACCCGCAGCCGGCTCGCGCCACCTGCCATATCCTCGGTCGCCATCGAGCCGGACGTGTCGATGGCCAGCATCAAGCGTCTTCCCGTCGTCGGGACGGGCTGCGGCTCGCCGAGCCACTGTGGTCGCACGGCTGCGGCCACCAGCAGTAGCCAGATGAGCGCGAAAATGACCCGCGCGCTCCTCGACCCGCGCACGATGTCAGTCGACTGAGTGGCCAGCGTTGCGGCCATCGGCACGAACAGGGCGACGCCACGTGACTCCATGGGCGACCGCAAGACATAAACCAGCCACGGCAGTGGCAGTAACAGCGCCAACCAAGGCCACGCGAGGTGAATCATCGATTCCCCCGATCCGCCTGCGTGCTGTTCGAACCGCGAGAGCCCGCGATTGCTTCAACACGCCTTCTTCCCGGCGCGCGCCGGATGAACGACTCCGCGGCAGCGAGCCAATGCCCGCGGTCATCGTCAACGTGATTGCCAAACGCGGTTCTGAGCAACGAGCGCCCAGGCGCGCCCGCCAGCGAGTCGCCTCCGTGTGCGATCACGAACTGTAGCCACGAATCCCCGGTCAGTTTCGCAACACGCTCGTGTCCAAATACGGTTAGCGCATAACGCCGCAGAAGATTCTCAATGGCGCGCGCGACGGCCGCGCCGTCAGCATCGCTTGCCCGAATGACACGCAACTGGCGAAGTGCCGTCTGGCGCAGCGCGCGCGTGGGATTTCGGACCCACCATACGAGCGCCGCCGCAAGCAGCAGGCAGAGTAGGGCGAGGACCCACCAGCCCGGAGCGGGCGGCCACCAGCCCGGCGGGCTCGGCGCGTGTCCGGGTGCAAGTTGTGTCAGCCAGTCCTGATTCATGCGGCAGTCCGTCGTTCCGCCAGTACAGTCCGCAGCGCCTCCTCGACCGGTTGGCTGGTGTCGAGTCGGACGACGGGTGTGGCTATGTGGTGGGCGAGCTCCTCTAGCTTTGCTTCCCGCTCACGCCATTTCGCTCGCCAGGCCGAGCGGGTGCTCGAGCCATCCAGCGACACCGAACGCCCCGGCAATCCGATTCGGAATCGTCCGTTGGGTAGACCTTCACTTTCCAGGGGATCGGTGACCCAAAACAAGCGCAGGTCATTATGAACAGCGAGTGCAGCCCAGGCCGCCGCCGTGTCGGAATCCAACGTCGCAAAATCGCTCAACGCGATCACCATGCTCCCCGGATGTACTAACGGCATCAGCGCGTTTACGCCGTCTTTCATGCAGTCGGAAGGCTGCGCCGATGGAGCGGTGGGTTGCATGTCGATGAGCGTTGCCAGGAGGGGAAGTGCTCCGGCTTCGCGGGCACGCGGCGGCAGGATGCGATAAGACGAGCTCCCGGCGATGAGCGCTCCGACTCGATCTCCCGCCAGTACGGCGCTCCAGGCGACGAGCGCGGCGGCCCTGACGACGACGCTCGACTTGAGTTGGCGCCGCGTGCCGAAAAACATCGCGGCACCCAGATCCGCGAGCAGCCACACCGGACGCTCCCGCTCTTCACGAAATAACTTGGTGTGTGGGCGTCCCCGCCGTGCAGTCACGCGCCAGTCAATCGTACGCGGGTCATCCCCGCTGACATACGGCCGCACTTCCTGAAACTCGAGGCCGCGGCCTCGATGCGCACTCCGGTGAGCTCCCGCGTGTGAAGCGCGGGCAGGACGTCGCGACGGTAATCGTAAGCCTTGCGCCGCTCCACGTAGTGCGAGCAGCTCTTCGAGGTTTGGCGCGATCATGGAGCCGGTACTTTCCCCAACAACTCCTCGATGCAGGCGTCCACGGTGACACCACGTGCCAGGGCGCCGTAGTCCAGAAGTAAGCGGTGCCGGAGCGCATCCGGAGCCACATCTTGCACATCTTCGGGAGTAACAAAGTCCCGACCGTCCAGCCACGCCAGGGCTCGTGCACCGCGCTCCATGGCGATGGCGGCACGCGGACTCGCGCCCCAACGCAGCCATCCGCGCAGATTCGTGCTGTAACCTTCAGGCCGCCGTGTAGCGTCAACGAGGGCTGCGATGTACTCGGCAACCGGGTCCGAAAGCGTAAGTGCAAGCGCAGCGCGGCGCGCAGCCAGGATCACCTCCTGGCTCAGTCGATGCTCGGGCGGCGGCAGCTCACGCTGCGTGATGGCTTCCCGCCGCGCCAATTTCATTATCTTTAGCGTGGTCTGGCGGTCGGGATAGTCAACCTGGGTATGCAACATGAAGCGATCGAGCTGGGCTTCCGGCAAAGGATAAGTGCCTTCCTGTTCGATTGGATTCTGCGTGGCCATGACGAGAAACAACTGCGGCAGGTTGTAGCTCGCCGCACCGACGCTGATTTGCCGTTCGGCCATGGCTTCCAGGAGAGCGGACTGCACCTTGGCGGGCGCGCGATTGATTTCGTCCGCAAGAATGAGATTGTGGAACAGCGGGCCGCGCTGAAAGCGGAAGGTCCCCTCTTCGGGACGGTAAATTTCGGACCCGGTGAGGTCCGCGGGAAGGAGATCGGGGGTGAATTGCACCCGCTGAAAATCGGCTTCCAGTGCGTGCGCAAGCGCTTTGATGGCCCGCGTTTTGGCCAGCCCCGGCGGCCCCTCCACCAGGAGGTGCCCGTCGGCCAACAGCGCGATCAACAGCCGCTCGACGAGCTTGTCCTGCCCCACGATCTGACTCATGAGGTAGTCCTTCAGACGCAGGACGGCACTGCGCACTGAAGAGGTTTCGCCTGCCGTCAGTGCGGTGGCGACGTTACCTGTCCCGACATTTATCATGAAAGCCCTCTGCTGCTTGATCGATACGGCCCTGCGGCGCCTTTGGTGCCCGGGGCCACCCCGGGGATGATTACGTCGATACCTTAAGGTTCCCTTAAGACAGTCCTGCTGCGCACAGCCGCCTATTGTAGAAGAGGTGTCCGGGATCTGTTGAAGAGCCCTGGCCCAGCTTGCTCTGAGGCAACGGTGATGCGACAGTCGGCCGTCGGTATCATCCGAGAGGCGCTCCCGCGGTCACGCGGAGCATGGGTAACAAGATTGACAAGCCCATTGACTTACGAAGCCTTCAGGCTTCGCAACCGGATGCTCCCCCTGGATGGAGTGCGGGCCTGTGCCGTCCTTGGGGTACTGCTTCATCACACGCGAAATGATCCCTTCGGGAGGCTGCATGGCTTTCGGGGGGTGCCGGTATTTTTCGTTCTCTCCGGCTTCCTGATCACCACCCTCGCGCTGCGGGAAGAGGCGGAGACGGGGCAACTCAGTGTCCGCGCCTTCGCGATACGCCGTGTCTTCCGCATCATGCCGCTCTTCTACATGGCATTGGCGGCGTATTTCGTGTGGGCGTGCGTCTTCGGCATGGAGAACAACGGCGACCTGTTGCGGCACTACCTGCCGAGTTACCTGCTCTACTGCCCTGAATTTCCGATTTTCCATCACAACTTCACGGTACCGTTCGGCCAGGCCTGGAGCCTGGGGATCGAGGAGAAGTTCTACCTGGTCTGGCCGCTGCTGGCGTTCTGGTGGCTGGCGCGTTCCAGATATCGCGCCGAGGTCACGATTGGGCTCATGGCCGTGACCGCGGGCCTGACTGCCGCCAACGGGGTCATGGCCCAGATGTGGGGCTCCTACACCGACATCCTGATCGGCTGTCTGCTGGCTGTGCTGTTGCACGAGCGCGCCGTCTATAACTATTTCCGCTGGTTGGGTCGCACCGAGGTCACCTGCGCCGTGCTGGTCCTGCTTGGGGTTGCGCTCCTGAGCCGTTTTACGGGCACCCAGATCGGGGAGAGACTGTTCGCCCTGTCTGCCGCGCTCGCGATCGCGGCACTGGTGACGAATGCGGGTCCGCCCGCGTCCTTCGCAGGAAATGCCTGGCTGGTGCGCATAGGCGCCTGGTCCTACGCCATCTATCTGACGCACCCCATTGTGTTCGACGTGGTCGATCGACTGCTTCCCGCCGGGCGCCCCGGCGACTACCTGTCGTTGGCGTTGACGCTTGCCATCGATCTGCCACTGTGTTGGCTACTGCACATCCGGGTGGAAAAGCCCCTGATAGCGGTGGGCAGAAGACTTACCGCGCGAATCAAACAGCCGACCGAGGACGCGACAGGCCTGGCCCCGGAATCTGACCGCCCCAGGTCTCACGCCTGAAGTTTGCGCGCGTTAGAGCGCAGCCCAACACGCTCATTCAACGCCTGGAAATCCAGCGCACCTTCCCAGCGCGACACGACGATAGTTGCGACGGTGTTGCCGACGAGGTTCACGAACGTGAGGGCCTCGGCCATCAGGCGATGAATGCCGAGCACCAGGGCGATACTCGCGACGGGCACTGTCCCTAACGCTCCCAAGGTAGCCGCCAGGACCACGAAGGCGGCCCCCGCCACGCCGGCGGCACCCTTGGAAGCCAGGAGGAGTACAGCAAGCACAATGAGTTGATGCGAGAGATCCAGCGGAGTATTCGTCGCCTGCGCGAGGAACACCACGACGGTCGCGAGATACAGGCAAGTTCCATCGAGGTTGAACGAATACCCGGTGGGAATCACCAACCCAACCACCGATTCCTCGCAGCCGAGCTCGCGCAACCTCAGCATGAGCCGCGGCAGCACCGTCTCGGTCGACGTGGTCGCGGCCACAATGACAATTTCCTCGCGAATGTACCGCAGCAGGCGCAGCAGGTTGACTCCCGCCCACCAGGCAACGCCGCCCAACACGAGAAACACGAACAGCAGCGAGACCGCGTAGAACTCGAGAATCAACTCGCCCAGGGAGAGCAGGGAGCTGGTGCCGAATTTGCCGACCGTAAAGGCGATCGAGCCGAATGCCCCCAGCGGCGCGACCCACATGATGAAGCCGACGATACGATAAAAGATCGGCGACAAGGCCTCGACGAACAGGAACACCGGCCGCCCGCGCTCGCCAGTCAGGGTCAGCGCGAAGGCAAACAGCAGCGAGACGAGCAACACCTGCAGCACGTTGGGTTGCGCAAACGCCCCGACGAAAGTGGTGGGAATGATGTTCAGCAGAAACTGCGTGACCGTCTGCTCGCCCGCCTGCGCCGTGTAAGTGCTGACCGCCTTCGTGTCTATGGCACTGGCGTCGACATTCATTCCCGCGCCGGGCTTCCACAGATTCACCGCCACCAGGGCGATGACGAGTGCGATTAGTGTAATGGCGAGGAAGTAACCGAGCGCCTTTAGCGCGACTCGACCGACGCGCTTCATGTCGTTCATCCCCGCGACGCCGTGCACGACGCTGCAGAAGATGACCGGGCCAATGATCATCCGTACGAGATTGATGAACGCGTCGCCGAGGGGCTTGGTTTTCTCAGCGACGCCGGGGTAGAAATGCCCGAGGAGGATCCCTGCCACAGTGGCGACGACAACCTGGAACCACAGTTGCCCGATGAGACGGCGGCGCGGAGGCGTGGCAACAACTGCCACGCCGGTCACGTCCCGCGCGCTGCTGTTCACTGCTTCGCGGCCGCGTCCAACTTCTTCGCCAGCCGTGGGTACACCCGCCGCGCGTTGTCCTCGAAAATCTTCTTCTTATCGCCCGCGCTCAACGGCAGCGCATCGATGTAACGCTTCGTGTCGTCGTAGTAGTGCCCGGTGCGCGGATCGATACCCCGCACTGCGCCCACCATCTCCGAGCCGAAGAGAATGTTGTCGATCGGAATCACCTTCGTCAGCAGCTCGATGCCGGGCAGGTGATACACGCAGGTGTCCATGTAGACGTTCTTCAGCAGCAGTTCCTCGAGCGGCGGACGCTTGAGGTCCTGCGCGAGACCGCGATACCGCCCCCAGTGAAACGGCACCGCGCCGCCGCCATGAGGGATGATGAAACGCAACGTCGGAAAGTCCTTGAACAGGTCCGAAGTCAGGAACTGCATGAAAGCCGTTGTGTCGGCGTTGATGTAGTGAGCGCCGGTGGCGTGGAAGTTCGGGTTGCACGAGGAGCTCACGTGCACCATCGCCGGCACGTCGAGCTCAACCATCTTTTCGTAGAGCGGATACCAATGACGGTCGGTGAGCGGTGGCGAATTCCAATGCCCGCCCGAGGGGTCCGGGTTCAGGTTGCAACCGATGAAACCGAGCTCTTCGACACAACGCTTGAGTTCCGCCGCGCTGTGGACGGGCGGCACGCCAGGGGACTGCGGCAGCTGGCAGACGCCGACAAAATTTTCAGGGTAGAGATCACAGACGCGATGGATCAGGTCATTGCAGATGCGCGTCCAATTCAGGCTGGTGGTCTCGGTGCCGATGTGATGCGCCATCGCGGAAGCGCGCGGCGAGAAAATCGTCAGGTCGGTGCCGCGCTCGCGTTGCAACTTCAGTTGCGCGCCTTCGAGGCTGGTCCGGATCTGATCGTCGCTGATCTTCAGGTTGTCGCTGGGCGCCGGCAGGGAGGTGTCCTTGAGGCCGGCGATCTGCGCGTCCCGGTACTTCTGCAATTCGCCAGGGGCCGTGGTGTAGTGACCGTGACAATCAATGATCATTAGCGGTACTCCAACCCCAGCTCCTTGAGCTTCTCGCGAAACTTGTACATATCGAGCCCCAACTCGCCGGCGGCGAGACGCTTCCGCTTCTCCTCCTCGGCGTCGACACGCTTCTTCGAGACTTCGGCCACCTTAACCGCTTCCGCGCGGTTCACGGCGACTACGCCATCATCGTCGGCAACGATAACGTCACCTGGCTCGACTCGTTGGCCGGCGACGATGATCGGAACATTCACAGCGCCCAGGCTGGCCTTGATGGTGCCCTGGGCCCAGATGTTCTTACTCCAGACCGGAAACTTCATTTGCGTCAGCGTCGCCACGTCGCGAACGCCCGCATCGATGATGAGTGCCTTCACTCCGTGTGCCTGCAACGACGTCGCCAGCAGGTCGCCGAAGTAACCATCGGAGCAGGGTGAGATCGTCCCGGCGACCAGTATGTCGCCCGGCTTACACACTTCAATCGCAACATGGAGCATCCAGTTGTCGCCGGGTGGCATCAGCACCGTCACGGCAGGGCCGGATACCGACGCGCCCGCATAGATCGGACGCATGTACGCGGCGAGCAGTCCGGTCCTGCCTTGCGCCTCGTGAACCGTGGCGACTCCATAACTTCCCAACGCCGCGGTGGCAGCTGGGTCCGGGCGCGCAATCTCGCGCATGACGACGTGCTTGTTAATGATGAATCCTTTATTAGGGCTGCGCCCAACTTTCCTGCGTCCGGCATGCCGGCCACCGGTACGCCGGCCGGTCGAAGCGACCCGCTACATTTAGCGGCGCTACGCGCCGGGCAGATAAGCTTCGCGGGCGAAAACGTGAACCGCGCAGGTGTGCCAATTATAGCCAGCGCCCCGACCCGTAGCCACGCGCCCGTGCGGCTAACGAACGCGGCAAAAAAAAAGCCCGGGACCGTAAGTCGCTGTCGGTCCCGGGCGGCCCGGCTCAGCGCCAGGTATTCACGATGTAATGTGTTTACTTAGCGCTGTCGTTCGAGGCGCCTTCCTTGATGGTGACGTCGCCCGGGTTCTCCAGGACCTTCATGACAACGCGGCGATTCTTCGACCGGCCCTCCGCCGTGGCATTGCTGGCGACCGGGTCGGCCTTGCCGTACCCCCGCGACACCAGCTGCTCGGGTTGCACCTGCTGACTGACGAGGTACTCGCGTACCGCGTTTGCCCGCTTATCCGACAGGGTGAGGTTGTATTTGTCCGAGCCGGTCGAGTCCGTGTAGCCCTGCAACTCGACTTTCAGACGCCGATGCTTCACCAACCCGTCGGCCACCTCGTTCAGAGGAGCGCGCGAGTCCGCTGTCAGGATCGCGGAGTTGGTTTCGAACGTCACACCCTTCAGGACGATGGAGCCTTTACGCGGACAGCCGAACTCATCTACGGCGACACCATGCGGCGTGTTGGGGCAGCGGTCGATGTTGTCGGGCACTCCGTCGCCATCGCTATCCGGGATCACGGTGACCGGCGGTGGCGGCGGAGCCGGAGCAGCCTGAGCCGGCGGTGGCGGCGGCGGAGGCGGGGCCGGCGGAGGCGGGGTGCCCGGGCCGATGCTCCACACGAAGCTCATCGTATAGATGTAGTCGCGCAGATGGCCGGCACTACCGGCGTCATCCCATCGGACCCGGATGTCGGGTTTCAGAGAGAAGCTGCTCGAGGCATTGCTGTTCTCCCAGAGTTTGACGAATGCGCCGACCCCGGCCTCCGGGAAGAAGTCGTTGCGGTGGGGCGCGTCGAACGGGGTGTCGTAATGCAGGAGACCGCCGCCGGCCGCGATGTAGGGCGCGAACATGCCCGAGCGGTTGAATACGCGCAGGACGTCGAGCGAAGCAGCCATCAGGCGCAGATGGCCGGGATCGAGCTCATCCTTCAGACGCACCGAGTTGAGGTTTACATCGGCAGTCCAGTCCGCGTTGAAGTTGTAACCGAGATCGAGCCCATAGACCCAGTCGTGCTCTTTCGTGCCACGGTCGCCGCTGGCGACAATGCCGCCAACCTCCGGACCGATGTAAAAGTGCCCAGCCTCATCGCCTGCCGAGGCCACCAGTGGCGCACAGGCGAACAGGGCCAGTAGAGGGATGCGTCTCATCTGCGTAACTCCTACGGTCTTCCCGCAAAGCGCGGGAAGATAATGATGTGCGTTGCAATATTGCAACAGCCACGGAAGTGCCTAAAATAGGCACCCCCTTAAACCATTGGAGATACAGATAGTTCCCAGTCCGGACTGAGATTAATCGCAGCGCAGAATTCTCTGTTGCGTCAGTGGTACAAGCTCTTATCTGACCGGCGCGCAGCGCCAATAAATGTAGCGGGTCGCTTCGACCCGCAGGAAAGTTGGGCGCAGCCCTTAAGAAGTGTCAGCGATAGCTTGGCAAAAGTGAGGTCGCCAACGATTGCACGGCAGGCAGACGGACGGCGTGTGCTGCCGCCTCGATGTCATAGGCGAGAAGTCGGTCAGCGATCGCGAACGGCACCGACTCGCGTAAAGCAGCGTGCGCCTGCTGTAGCAGCGGCGATGTTTTGAGCGGCTTCCTGAAGTCGATTCCCTGGCAAGCCGCCAGGAATTCCACCGCGATGACATTCAGCGTGTTGGTGGCCATTGTCAGGACCCGGCGCGCGCCATGCGTCGCCATGCTGACGTGATCCTCCTGATTCGCCGAGGTGGGAATACTGTCCACGCTGGCCGGATGGCTGAGCATCCGGTTCTCCGCGACCAGGGCGGCCGCGGTCACTTGCGCCATCATGAAGCCGGAATTCACGCCACTGTCCTGTGCGAGGAAGGCCGGCAGCCCGCTCATTTTCGGATCGACCAGCAAAGCGACACGCCGCTCGGCGATCGAGCCGATCTCCACGCTCGCGAGAGCGAGAATGTCCGCCGCGAACGCAACCGGTTCCGCGTGAAAGTTGCCGCCCGAAAGCACCTCATCGGTGCCCGAGAAGATCAGGGGATTGTCGGTGACCGCATTCGCCTCGGTGATGAGCGTCGCAGCCGTCTGTGTCATGAGGTCGAGGCAGGCGCCCATCACCTGTGGCTGGCAGCGGAGCGAGTAGGGGTCCTGAACCCGTTCGCACGTTCGGTGCGATTCGCGGATCTCGCTACCGGCGAGCAGTTTGCGATAGGTCGCGGCAACACGTGTCTGTCCGTCGTGGCCGCGTAGATCGTGGATCCGCGGATCGAACGGAACGTCGCTGCCCTGCAGGGCGTCGAGAGAAATCGAGCCGCTCACCATCGCGGCGGCAAACACTGTCTCGAGCTCGAACAATCCCGCGAGCGCCAGCGCGGTCGACACCTGGGTGCCGTTGAGCAGTGCCAGTCCCTCTTTCGGTCCCAACTCGACCGTGGCGATCCCTTCCCGCGCCAGGCACTCGGCCGCGGGCCGGATCTCGCCCCGCGAGCGGATAGTGCCCAGGCCGAGCGTTGGCAGGGACAAGTGAGCGAGCGGAGCGAGGTCTCCGGAGGCGCCCACGGAACCTTGCGCCGGGACGCAGGGATAGAGCTCGGAATTAATGAGCCGCTCGAGGAACCGGGCGAGCTTTTCACTCACGCCCGAAAATCCGCGGCTGAGGCTGGCAAGCTTCAGAACCAGGACCAGGCGAACGATCGCGTCGTCGAGCAACGGACCGACGCCCGTGCTATGCGAGAGAATGATGTTTCTCTGCAGGAGCGCGCGCTGCAAAGTCGGAATCCGCGTCTGCGCCAGGAGGCCAAAGCCGGTGTTGATTCCATATGCCGGGGCATCTCCCGCGGCAAGGCGGGACGTCGCGGCGTGTGAATCACGTATCGCACGGATCGCCGCCTCATCGATACGTACCTTCACCGCACCCGCATACACACGCCGCAACTCGGCGAGAGTGAGCGGACGAGAGCCGAGTTGCAAAACAAAGTCTTCCGTCATCATATGATCCTTCCCGCCCGAACCACGGTCCGGCGGGGGTTGAAGCCAATCCAATAGCTGAGCTCTTCAATGGCCTGAACGCTCCAGGCCACGAAGTCAGCAGCCTGTCCCCGAGCCAGCATGCCCCGGTCAGCCTGCAAACCCAGGGCACGCGCGGCATTGCGAGTGACGCCGGCCAGCGCCTCCTCAGGAGTGAGGCCGAACAAACGCGTCCCCATGCTCATCGTGAGAAGTAGTGAGGTGGCGGGCGCCGAGCCCGGATTGCAGTCGGTCGCGAGCGCCATATGGGTGCCGGCGGAACGAAACGCCTGGATGGGAGGTTTACGCTCGTCAGCCAGACAGTAGAAAGCGACCGGCAACAACACAGCTACCGTTCTCGAGGAGGCGAGGGCGGCGGCATCTGCTTCGGTGGCGTACTCCAGGTGATCACACGACAGCGCGTGATGTCGGGATGCCATCTGCGTGCCGCCGAGATTCGTGAGTTGCTCGGCGTGCATCTTCACGGGCAGGCCGCGATCGTGCGCAGCATCGAACAAACGCTCGGATTGCGCGACGTTAAACGCGATGCTCTCGCAGAAAATGTCCACCGCGTCTATGAGCCCCTCGTTATGGAGGGTTGGTAGCCAGTCGGCGATGATCGTGTCGATGTATTCATCGGCACGCCCGGTAAATTCAGGAGGCACCGTGTGAGCGGCGAGGAAAGTCGTCTTGACTGTGACAGGATAAGCCTGCGCGAGTGCGCGGGCCGCTCGGAGCATCTTCGCCTCATCCGCAAGTGTGAGACCGTAGCCCGACTTGATCTCGATGGTCGTGACGCCCTCGGCCAACAAGGCCTCCAGACGCGGAGCGCTCTCGTCGATCAGCTGCTGCAATGACGCGGCACGTACCGCGCGCATCGTGGAGAGAATCCCACCGCCTTCCCGAGCGATTTCGGCGTAAGACCGACCGCGGAGGCGTTGCGCATATTCGCCGGCGCGGGTGCCGGCAAACACGAGGTGAGTGTGACAGTCGATGAGTCCGGGCGTGACCCAGGCGCCGCCGAGGTCGTGCTCCTCGTAAGGCGCCTCGCCACCTGCCCGCGGCGCCGAGCCGGCCGCGTTGGTCTGAGCCGCGCCACCGGCACGAAAGGCCGGTAGTTCCGACTCCGGTCCCACCCACTCGATCCGGCCTCCGGCGGTCACCACCGCGCCATTTTCAATAACACGCATCGACTCGTCGCAGGTCGCGAGCCGGGCATTGCGCCAGAGTTTCCGATCTTGCGTCATGTGCTGCTCAGCCGCCCAGAAACGGCAGCTCCAACCCCTGCTCACGCGCGCACTCGATCGCGATCTCGTACCCCGCGTCGGCGTGCCGCATGACTCCCGTCGCCGGGTCATTCCATAACACCCGCTCGATGCGACGTGCCGCCGCCGGCGTGCCGTCGCAAACGATCACAACACCCGAGTGCTGCGAGTAACCCATACCAACACCACCGCCATGGTGCATCGACACCCAGGTTGCCCCGCTGGCGGTGTTGAGCAGAGCATTCAGCAACGGCCAGTCCGCCACCGCATCCGAGCCGTCCCGCATGGCCTCGGTCTCGCGGTTCGGGCTCGCCACAGAGCCTGAGTCGAGATGGTCGCGCCCGATGACAATCGGCGCTTTCAACTCGCCCTTAGCGACCATCTCGTTGAACGCCAGTCCGAGACGATGCCGGTCACCCAATCCCACCCAGCAGATGCGCGCCGGCAGCCCCTGGAACTGGATCCGCTCGCGCGCCATATCCATCCAATGATGCAGGTGCTTGTCGTTGGGAAGCAGCTCCTTCACCTTCGCATCGGTGCGATAGATGTCCTCCGGATCCCCCGACAGGGCAGCCCAACGGAACGGGCCTACGCCCCGGCAGAACAAGGGCCGGATGTACGCCGGCACGAATCCGGGGAATGCAAAGGCGTCTTTCACGCCCTCGTCGAAAGCAACCTGGCGCAGGTTGTTGCCGTAGTCGAAGGTCGGGATCCCGGCGCGATGAAACTCGAGCATGGCCTCGATGTGCCGGGCCATCGACTGACGCGCCTCTTTGGCCACCAGAGCCGGGTTCTCAATGCGCATCTGATCCCACTTCTCGACGCTCCAGCCACGGGGGAGGTAGCCGTTGACGGGGTCGTGAGCCGAAGTCTGGTCCGTGACCGCGTCGGGCTTGATTCCCCGGCGCAGCAACTCGGGCAACACCTCGCACGCGTTACCTAACAGGCCGACCGACACCGGCCGGCCGTCGCGGCGCGCGCGCTCCAGGATCTCGAGCGCTTCATCCAAAGTGCCCGCCTGCACGTCCAGGTAGCGGGTCTGCAGCCGTTTGGCGATGCGCTCCGGCCGACACTCGATGGCGAGCATGGAGGCACCCG
>DATMQL010000069.1:0-3763 GCA_035566815.1 Steroidobacteraceae bacterium
CCTATTTCTGCAACTTCTCGGTATTCCAGTCGCTCCCCGACAGCTGGGCCATCGACCAGCTGTTTCCCGTCATGCCGATTCACCGCCTCGACGAGCGCCCCACCCGGACCGGGGTGCTGGCCGACATCACCTGCGACTCGGACGGCAAGATCGATCACTTCGTGTCGTTACGGGATGTGAAACGGGCGCTGGAGCTGCACGAGCTCAAGGACGGCGAGAAGTACTACCTCGCCGCCTTCCTGGTAGGCGCCTACCAGGAGACCCTGGGCGATCTTCATAACCTGTTCGGCGACACCCACGTGGTGCACATCCGGCTGCACGACGAGGGTGGCTGGTGGATCGAGGAGATCGTCAAGGGCGATACCGCCAACAAGGTGCTGGAGTACATGGAGTACGACGTGGCGGAGCTCCCCCCGGCACTCGCCCGGGACTGTGAGCGCGCCATCCGGGACGGCCGTATGACCATCGCGGAAAGCCAGCTGCTGAAGCGGTTTTACGAGAAAGAGCTGGATGGGTATGCGTACCTCGAGCCGGCGGGGGCCTGAGCGCGCCCGCCGACCGTTCGCCGCCGGTTGCCCGACGCCGGCGGCGCCGCCCGACGCCCCCTGTCGGAAGTTCCTAACCGCCTGAGCCACCCGCCGGACGGCCGCGCCACGGTCGGCCGCAGGATGCAGGTTTCAGGCCAACTCCCAAGGCGTGGCGCCCACCCCACACCCGACTTCCTACAACTGGAGTGTCTGGACAAGCCTGTGTTTGCTTCCCGCAAAAGCCGGGAGTAGCATCGTATTGCGTTCGTGTCCGCCATGGATGAGTACGCTTTGTTAGTTAGAGTGTGTTGTATCCATCTCCCGCCGAAGGTGCAGGCCGCTGGCCCAAGCGCTCCGCATTGCCTGAAAAGTGCCGATCGTGTGCCTTGAAGCCCAGACCTGTTTGACAGATCACGCGGTACATGCGTGCCGACCGCACGGCTCGCCGCTGTCCGCATTTCCAAGAGAGACTTCCGGATGACGACGATCTATGTGGGCAATCTGCCCTTCAGTGCCACCGAGCAGGACATCAAGGCGTTGTTCGAACGTCACGGCAAGGTGGATTCGGTAAAACTCATCAACGACCGGGAAACCGGCAAGCCGCGCGGTTTTGCGTTCGTCGATATGCCGCAGAACGAGGCGCAGGCCGCGATCCAGACGCTGAACGGCTTCCAGATGGGTGGCCGACCCCTGCGTGTGAACGAGGCGCAGGAACGGCCTCAACGCCCCCGCCAGGGCGGCGGCCCCTTCCGGCGCTGAGCCGCGCGGACGTGTAAACCTCCGGCCCTGAAGCGAAACCCCGCCCGCACGCGGGGTTTTTTTCGTGTGGCGCGTGGAATAATGCGCGACTTCGGCGTACTGCGCGCCCGCCACGAAAGAGCGACGATGTTTGCCAATCAGAATCCGGCCCTTGCGCTGTTGGCGGCTGCGGTGTTGATCGCCGGCTGCGCCATGACCAGCACCCGCCAGGCGACCGCCCAGGCGCTCGACAACATCCTCGCGGACCCTCACCGGGCGGAAGCCGATCGCGCCCGGGACCGCTACCGCCACCCGAAGGACACGCTGCTGTTCTTCGGCATTCGCCCGGAAATGACGGTGCTGGAGGTCTGGCCGGAACCGGGCTGGTATACGGACATCATCGCGCCGCTGGTACGGGACCGGGGTAAATACTATGCGGGGGTGATCGAGCCGGACCCCGGTAGCACGTTCATTACGGCACGGCTCGAGAGCTACAGGAACAAGCTGGCCGCCGACCCGACGCTCTATGGGAATGCGGCGGTCGTGACTTTCCCGTCCCACGGCGGCGCCGTCACCGGTGTACCCCCGGGATCGGTCGACCTGGTCGTGACCTTCCGTAACCTGCACAACTGGATGGCGGAGGGCACGGCGCCGGATGCGCTGGCGACGATTTTCAAGGCACTCAAGCCCGGGGGCGTACTGGGAGTGGTCGATCACCGGGGCAATCCGGCGCTCCCCCAGGACCCGAAAGCCAAGAGCGGCTACGTGGTCGAGGACTACGCGATCAAACTCGTCGAGGCCCAGGGATTCAGACTCCTCGGCACGTCCGAGATCAACGCCAACCCGAAAGACACCAAGGACTACGAACAGGGTGTGTGGACCCTGCCGCCGACCTACCGGCTGGGTGACAAGGACCGTGAAAAGTACGCCGAGATCGGGGAGAGCGACCGCTTTACGCTGAAGTTCGAGAAGCCGGCGAAGTAACGCGGGGGGCGCTGCTGGGCACGCGCGCGCCGCTGTGCAGGTGCAAGCCGCTACGCCCGTCGGCTACCACATCTCTTTCATGCGGGCGCTGACGTCGAGGGTGGAGCTCTCGGCGTCGTTCCGCAAGTTATCGGCGGAGCCGTTGCTCGACCCGTGGAAAGTCACGGGATCGAGCTTCTGCAATACCTTCTCGGTCAGGAAGCGGCTGCGCCCGCCATAGACGTGCGCGTCACCCTGCCGGGATTGGTTCGTCAGGTGAAACTTCAACGGCGCCATCAGGACGATGTCGTTCTGCGCGCGGGTGAGAGCCACGTAGAAGAGGCGCCGCTCTTCTTCGATCAACTCCGCCTTGCCTGTGGAAAACTCGGACGGAAAGCTGCCGTCCACGACATTCAGGACATACACGGTGTCCCATTCCATTCCTTTCGCGGAATGGATGGTGCTCAGGGTCACGTACTCCTCGTCCAGCGCCGGCTGTCCGGCCAGGTCACTCGTGGCGTTCGGCGGATCGAGGGTGAGCTCGGTCAGGAACCGCTCCCGTGAGGGATATTGTCCCGAGAGGAGCTCGAGCTGATCCAGGTCCCCCAGACGGGTGTGGAAGTGCTCGTAGATGCGCTCGAACTGCGGCTTGTACCAGTCACGGGCGAGGTGTAGCTGGCCCGGCCAGGGCCGCTGAGGCTCCCCCAGGGCCAGCATGAGCTCGCTCAGCTTCGCCCAAGCCGCGCTCGCCGGCTGTGGAGGGGTGAAGGTCTGGAGGGCCGTAAAGGAGCCGCCCTGCGCTTCCAGGTGATCGATGGCCTTGCGCGCGTTGACCGGTCCCATGCCGGGCAGAAGCTGCAGGGTGCGGAATGCCGCCAGCGTATTGCGCGGGTTATCCGCCCACCGGAGGATCGCCATCAGGTCCTTGATGTGCCCGGCCTCGAGGAATTTGAGCCCGCCGTATTTCACGAACGGGATTTTCCGTTTGGCCAGCTCCACTTCGAGGATGTCGCTGTGGCTCGAGGTGCGGAAGAGCACGGCCTGCCGCCTGAGCGGCACGTTGGCTTCTCGGCGCCGGAGGATCTCCGTACAAACGTACTCCGCCTGCGACTGGAGTTCGTCGGTTGTCACGATGCGGCCGTGGGCGCCCTTGCCCCGGATCGACAGCAGGTGCTTGCGGTGCTGTCGCGGCGCATCTGCCATCACGGCGTTCGCCACATCCAGGACTTCCTGGGTCGAGCGGTAGTTCTGTGCCAGCGTGACGACTTCGGCACGCGGCTTGAACCGGTCCGGAAAGCCCAGGATGTTTTCGACGGCAGCGGCGCGGAAGGAATAGATCGCCTGCGCGTCGTCGCCGACTACCGTGAGTCCCGCGCCGTCGGCCTTCAGGCCGTAGAGGATCTCGGCCTGCAGCTTATTGGTGTCCTGGTATTCGTCGACGAGCACATGGTCGAAATTCGAGCCGACGTGTTGTGCGAGGCGCGGATCCGACATCATCAGGTGCCAGTAGAGCAGCAGATCGTCGTAATCCAGCA
>DATMQL010000070.1:0-3406 GCA_035566815.1 Steroidobacteraceae bacterium
TCGGCTGCCCTCGCGCTCCGCGTACATGAGCGTCGCCCCGTTGGGGGCAAAGCTCGGCGACTCGTCGAGATGGCCTCGCGAAAGCACCCGAACGGTACCGCTCGAGAGGTCTTGCACTGCGATCCGGTAGTTACCGTTGTCCAGCGTCACCATGGCGAGCTGCGACCCATCGGCCGACACCCGCGGCCGCGCATTGTAGTTACCACCGAAGGTAATGCGCTTCGGCCGATCACCGGGGTTCACACCTATACGGTAGATCTGCGGGCCGCCCGCGCGGTCTGACGTGAAATAAAGAGAGTGGCCATCCGGCGTCCAGGCCGGCTCTGTGTCGATCGCAGGATCGTCAGTGATGCGTGATAGGTTCTGTGTCGCGAGGTCGAGCACGTAAATGTCGGGGTTGCCGTTACTACCGCCCAGGGTGAGCGCCAGTTTCTTCCCGTCGGGCGACCAGGCAGGGGCTCCATTGACACCCGCCCGCGCCGAGACCTGGCGGCGCTCTCCCGTGCGGACGAGCTGCACATACACGGCGGAGCGCTTGGTCTCAAAAGACACATAAGAGAGCCACTGACCATCCGGCGACCACGATGGCGACATCAATGGGAAGCGCGACTGCAGGATGAGCCGCTGATTTTCCCCGTCGGCATCGGCGACGATGAGTTGGTAATTCTGCGCGGGCGGTTGCCCATCGACGGCGACGTAGGCGATACGCGTTGCGAACGCGCCGCGAATCCCAAGGATTTTCTCGTAGACGACGTCGCTAACCCGATGCGCGGCGTTACGCAATGCGCTTGGCACACCTACGAAACGCTGCGTCACAACACGCTGACCCGTCAGGGAGTTGACCAGATCGAAATCCACAGCGACCTGCCCGGCGTCGATCGAAGTGACGCGGCCGACCACCACGTAATCGGCACCGGCATTCTTCCACTCGGTGGCCACCACATCGTCAGCTCGCGTCGGGGTCGACGTCGGGAGCCGTGGGCCGGACAAGGCACGAAAGCGCCCACTGCCGGCCAGATCGTGTTGAATGACCCCCGCGACATCGAGCCCTCCGTCGACCGGGACCGCGCGTGCGAACTGCACGACGGCGATTGGCACGGGGTCGGTTACGCCGTTGGTGATCTCGATCTTGAGTTGCGCGTGAGCGGGCAACACCGCGGCGCTTGCCACCACGGCGGCGACCAGGAGGCCCTTGAGGGCACGCAAGACTGTCATCGTCACTCTCATATCATGCAACTCAAGCGATTCTCCGATTGTCGAAAGTCGCCCGGGCCGCGCAGGCTGCGGCGCTTTCGACCCGTGTGGCTGGGCGCCCCCCTCAAAAAACGTCATTTTTGCCCCACTCGTTATTAATCGGGCCTGAACGTGATGACCAGGCTCCGTTCGAACAACGCCGGATCCGGCGGCGGCGGCAGCGGGGAGGCCCGGTACACCGCCGCTTCGATCGATTCGCGAACCGCCTGATCGCCGTTGCAGGTCCCGATGCGGACGTTCGTCACCTCGCCTCCCGGCACCTGGGTCACATTCAACACGCATTCGATTCCCGGCCGGGCCGAGGCCGGCCGCAGCCACGCGCGCTGGATGCGGGCGGTGATCTGCGACTGCCAGCTCGCCAGGGCGCCACTCGAGCGCGCCTCATCCCGTCGCAATTCCTGGTCCAGGCTGCGCCTCAGATCCGCCTCCCGGTCCGCCTTCGCCTGCTCTTCGGCCTTCTGCTTCTCGTCCGCGAGGCGCTTCTCATCGGCGAGACGCTTTTCGTCCGCCTTCTTTTTGGCTTCCGCCGCCTTACGATCGGCTTCCGCCTTTTCCTGGGCTTTCTTCGCCTGCTCGTCGGCCAGGCGTTTCTCTTCCACGCGCTTGTCCTCGGCCGCCTTCTCTTCGGCCAGGGCCGCCTCCTGCTGCTTCTCCTGCTCCGCGCGCTTGCGGTCTTCTTCCTGCTGCTTTGCCTGGGCCTCCCGCTCAGCTTGCTCCTTCTGCTCCTGCTCGCGCTTCGCCAGCTCTTCGGGCGTAGGCGGCGGCGGCCCTTCCGGCTCTACCTGCGGCTGAGTGTCGGGCGGCGGCACCGGTGGTGGCGTCGGTTCCGGGGGGGCCGGTTCCGGCTGCGGCGGCAGCTTACCGACACCAGGCACCGTCCTCGCGTCCACCACGGTGGCCTCGATCGCGAGCGTGGGCGCGGGCCGCTCACGCTTATAGGTGTACCAGCTGTATCCGATCGCCGCGGCCAAGGCTCCATGCAAGAGCACGGATAATACAATCGACGCCCAGCGATCGCTCGCCCGCTCAGCGGGTCCGGACTGTGCCATCAGTTACCGCGATGCGGACGTTGTGGCAACGGATCGGTCAGAAACCCGACCTTCTTCGCGCCAGCCTTCTGCAGGATCACCATCGCCCGCACAACCTCACCGTAAGGCACGGCGTTGTCCGCCTTCACCAGGACCGGCAAGTCGGGATTACCGTGTAATTCATGCGCGGTGCGGTCGCCAACGACCTCCGGATCGAGCGGCGCCCGCGGATCGCCGCCCTTGTTCAGGTACAACCGACCCTCCTTATCGACCGACAACACGATCGGAATGGCGTCTTTGAGCATTTTCGGATCCAGGGGTTCCGCCCCCGCCTTAGGCAGATCCACCTTGATTCCCTGCGTCAGCAGCGGCGCCGTGATCATGAAAATGATCAACAGCACGAGCATGACGTCGATGTAGGGTACGACGTTGATCTCACCCATCAGACGCCGGCCCTTGTTGACACTCGCCATGGTCTCCTCCACTTACGCAGGCATTGCCTGCTCATCGTCGGTCCGGGGGTATCCCTCGCGGGCTACCCCGTGCGACGCGCGCGTCGCACCCACTTACGCAGGCATTGCCTGCTCATCATCGGCCCTGAAGTGTCCCTCGCGGGCCACCCCGTGCGACGCATGCGTCGCACCCTAACCCTGACTGCCGGCCGACACCACGCCGCCGTGACCGGCGCCGCGGGCCGCATGCCGCTGCAGGATGCTGGAAAACTCCTCGGTGAAAGCATCGAAACGGATCTCCAGGCGCGCAACCTGGTCGGCGAACCGGTTGTAAGCGATGACCGCCGGGATCGCCGCGAACAGACCGAACGCGGTGGTGATGAGCGCCTCCGAAATGCCGGGAGCCACCATGGCGAGCGTCGCCTGTTGCACATTCCCCAGGGAATAGAATGCACTCATGATCCCCCAGACGGTGCCGAACAATCCGACGTACGGGCTGGTGGAGCCCACCGTCGCGAGCGTCGCCAAACTCTGCTCGAGCCGGTCGATCTCCTTCAATTGCCCGACGCGCATGGCCCGGCGCGCGCCTTCCAACATCTGGTCGGCCGAGGCGCCGGCCTGTTGGCGCAGCCGCGCGAACTCGCGGAAGCCAAACTCGAAGATGTTCGCCAT
>DATMQL010000071.1:0-2095 GCA_035566815.1 Steroidobacteraceae bacterium
GTTGCGCCCGAGGTATTGCTCGATGCCGTGGCGAAGGGATCGGGCGATAGCTTTGCGCTGCGCAATCATGCTCGCAAGTCCATGTTGCCGAGACAATTTCCGGAAAAGTCATTTCCCCCGGAGTATGTGCTCAAGGACATCAGCTATGTTCTCGAGCTGGCGCGCCAAGTGAGCGTGTCAGCGCATGTGACGGAACTGGCGCGGCGCTATTACGCGGCCACCGCGAGCAACGGTTGGTCGGGGCGCTATTTTCCGGCGGTGATCGAAGTCGTGGATCGAGGCATCGATTTAGGGGAGTGACGACATTGCTCAAATTAAAAGGCCGAGTCCTGGCAAAGGGACTGAAATTTCCAGAAGGCCCCGTGGTGATGCCGGACGGCAGCGTGCTGGTGGTGGAGATCCAGGGTCAACGTTTGATGCGCGTGCTGCCGAACGGCGATCTCAAAGTCGCCGCGCACTTGGGCGGCGGCCCAAATGGCGCGGCCTTAGGCCCCGATGGACGTTGCTATGTCTGCAACAACGGCGGCTTCAGCTGGCGTACGGACGACGGCTTCACGCGGCCCACGGGCGAGTCCGCGGACTATACGGGGGGCTGCATTCAGCGGGTAAATCTCGCTGACGGCAAAGTGGAGACGCTTTACACGCGTTGCGACGGCGTGCCGTTGCACGGACCCAACGACATCGTGTTCGATGCGCACGGCGGGTTCTGGTTCACCGACTTCGGCAAGAAGTTCGCGGATCGCTTGCTGTTGGGCGGACTGTACTATGCACGCACCGACGGAAGCTTTATTCGGCGTGCCGCTTTTCCCTTCATGACCCCGAATGGCATCGGCCTCTCGCCGGACGGCAAAACTCTGTACGCAGCGGAGACCGAAACGAGCCGTTTGTGGTCCTATCCCGTGCTGGGCCCCGGCGAACTGCAGCTGCAGCCCTTCCCCTCGCCAAACGGCGGGCAGTTGGTGCATGGGCTGCCGGGCTACCAACGCTTTGACTCGCTCGCGCTCGAGGAGAGCGGCAATATCTGCGTGGCAACGCTGGTGCGCGGCGGCATCAGCGTGTTCTCGCCGGATGGCAAGCTCATCGAGTTCCACGAAGCTCCAGAGGGATATTGCACCAACATTTGTTTTGGCGGCCCCGAGCGTCGTACGGCGTACATCACGCTGTCAGGTTATGGCCAACTGTTCGAGGCCGAGTGGCCGAGGCCGGGTCTGCGCCTCCAGCACTAGTACAAGAAGGAGACCCCGGGCTCAGCCGAAAGTGATGCCGTCGGTGACGCGCGAAATGAGAGGGAAGATCCGGTTGACGGCGAAATCGTGCATCTCGGCATTCACGCTCGTCGTGGCCTGGCGGGCAAGGACGACCCCGTAATTGAGGTCCCGGGCCTGCCGTGCCGTGGATTCAACACCCATGTTGGTTGCGACGCCTCCGAGCACGATCGTGCGGATCCCGCGCCGGCGTAGCTGCAGGTCCAGTTCGGTCCCGGTGAATGCCCCCCATTGCCGCTTGGTGATCAGTATGTCGCCCTCGGCGGCAAGGCCTTCCGCGAGATCACTGAAACCAGCCGGAACACCGCCCTCCGGGTGGGTTGGATAATCCACGGGTGCTCGCAAGACATCTTTGGAATCTGCGGCCCATCCGACATTTACAAGTACAACAGGTGCGCCTGCGGCGCGGAATTTCTCGGCCAGCGCCTTGCCCTGGCTCAACAATTCCTTTCCGGACAGGGGGGCCAGACCAGCATGCCCGAGAATGCCATCCTGCAGGTCAATGAGCACCAGTGCAGTGGATTTGGGATCGACAGTGACCATGAAGCGCTCCTGAGCGTGAATGAAGACGGGATAGAGTCGGCTCGCCTATATACCGCGCCACGCCGCCTCGGGTTCCTGGCACTATTAAGGGGGCAGTGCGGCGTCAGAGGCCGTACAGGTCGGCTTGGTCGAGCGTATTCTTGACCAGGCGCAGCACCGCAACGTCGATCATCACGCCGTCGATCTGAACCGCGCCGAGTCCTTTCGCTTCCGCCTCGCGGTAGGCGGCCGCCATGTTTCGGGCTTTCGCCACGACGTCAGGCGTTGGCGAAAATATTTCCAGGGCC
>DATMQL010000072.1:0-3224 GCA_035566815.1 Steroidobacteraceae bacterium
GGTGGCGGGGGCTCACCCGCGGCCACGCAAGAGGCCGCCGCCTCAAGCCACGCGGCAGAGCGCAGCGAGATCTCTTGGCGACGTGCGGCAGGTCCGGCCTCGGCGACCGCTACGAGAGCCGCACCGGCCAATCGTTGGAGATTGGCGAGCGCGGGAAGGGGCATCTGCGGGCGCTCGCGCGAGCGGAGCATCCGAAGCTCGAGCGTGCTCAAGGTCTGATAATGCTCGGCCTGGGTGAGATCTTGGACCGTCTGCATTCGTACCGCCCGCGTGTCTTCGCGCACCAGCGCGGCCAACGCCCGCAACAGGCGCGCGACGGCGGTTCGTACCTCGGACCTGGCAGACTCTGGCCACAGCGTACTGAACACGATGGTGATGACGATATTGCCCAGGAGAATGCCGACGACTCGATCGCGCAGGACGGTCAGATCGTTCGCCGGAGCGTACGATTGCAGCACGCCGAGGAAGAAGGCAAAGGCAATCTGCAGGCCCGCGTACGAGAGCAGCTCGCTGCTGGTTGCGATCCACGCCGCTCCCAGAGAAACAATCCCGACCAGGATGCAGAGCTGCCCGATATCCGTCAGATGCGGAAGGACGTAAACGATGCTCAAGCCGGCCAGAGCACCGCCGATGAGAGCACCCGAGAGTCGCAGCAGGAGTTTGTGAACAGACTCCCCGAGACTTGTGAGCGCAACAAAGAAGCAGGTCACGATAGATGTGCGCAGTCCAGGCCAGTCAAGCAGGGTATAAATGGCGTAGCAGGCCATTACCGCGATCGTAGTCTTCAGCGCGAATTGCCAGTACGCGGGATTGGAGAAGGCATCGGCCACAAAGAGCGCCCGCTTGGGCTCCTTGTCGGGAGTTTTGCTGTTGACTTCCCCATGAGCGATGACCTGCTCCAGGGCGGTGAAGCGCTCGGACACGGCACTTTCGGCCGGCGAGCCCCGCAGTGCCCCGCTAGCCGCGGGTGCGAGCTCGAGGCTGCTTTGCTCGGTGTCATCGAGGCTGCGCAGACAACTCTCCAGGCGCCGCACCCACTCGTCCTGCACCGTATGCGACACTGGAATGCGGACCGCTTCGAGCATCGTCAGCGTCTCAAGAAAGACGGCGATTGCATCCGTACCGACCTGTCCTGGCGCTGCCGGCGCTTTCTTCCCGTGTTGGAGGGCCTCCCAAAGCGGAAGCAATTCGGCGCGCCATTGCGGCACCCAGCGCAAAAAGTCGTCTTGTGGGATGGCGTCCCGGAGTTCCCCCAGAACCCGGTACACGGCGCGGCGAGCGGAGAGCCGCACGTCATGGCCAAAGACGATGTTCATCACCAGTGTGAGGAGGACGGGCACCGTGACGACAACCCACGCCCACAGCGTCGCGCGCGTGAAAGCCTCCGGGGAGGGGACGTCATCGATCAGGGTGTGCAGCAGAACAACCACAAAACCCACGAGGTAGGTGAGCGGTCCCAGAGCGAAGGTGCGCGTGGTGTACATGGCACAAAAAGTAATCGCTGCCATGAGCGGGAGCCTGAGCGCCGGTTCGGCGAGGTCGACGAGCGAGACTAGCAGCGTGATGAGAATGGCGAGCGTTGCGGCAGCGATCCCTCCCACACCGGTGGTCAGCGTCGCGTTCAGATCGTCGTGGCTGACCAGAAATACCATGTACGCCATGTAGGTCGGCTGGGGAATTTGGAACGTCATCGCGATGGCGACCGTGATGGCGCAGGCGACCGCCATGCGCGTGACGGTGGCCCAGCGTCCCTCGCGCGGTGCAAGCTCCGCCCGAAGGACGTCCCGGAATCGGAGCGGGGAGTCTGCGGGGTTAGCGAGCGCCGACATGATGCACTTTGACCGAGGCGGTCATCCCCACGTGCATCGCGGCGGCGGGCGGGTGATCGAGCCGCACCCAGACCGGGAAGCGCTGCGCCACCACCACCCAGTTCAGATCGCGGCCGACCTGTGGCAGTCCCGGTCCGTCCTGTTCGGAGGACTGCACACCGGCGCCGATGCTCTCCACGCGACCATCAAAGGGAACGGTGCTCTCGGCCATCGTCCAGATCGTGGCAAGATCCCCGACCGCGATGCGGGGCAGCTCAGTTTCACGAAAATCCGCAATGGCGTACCAGGCATCCGATTTGATCAGACTGAACAGGGGATGCGCCGCCACTGCGAACGTGCCTTCCGCGATCTGCAGTCCCACGACGCGACCGGAAAATGGCGCACGCAGCGTAGTGAGATCGAGGTTGCGGGCGGCGTTGGCCTCGGTGGCTTCGGCACCCTGAAGTTGGGCTTCCAGGCTCGCGGTATCACCGACCGCTTCACGCGCCTGGGCTGCGCTGTTGAGCAGTGCGTTGAGCGACGCCTGGGCAGACGCTTCGTTCGTACGGGCCTCATCCAGTTGTTGTTGGGTGATGTACCCCGGGTCTACCAGAGGCTCGAGTCGCTTGAGCGTTGATTGTGCCAGGCGCAGCTGGTCGCGTGCTCGCTGCACCTGCTTCTCGGCGGCATCCGCCCCCGAGCCCTGCGACGTCACCTGGCGGCCGGTAAGCGCGATCTGCGCTTTGAGTGCGGCCACCTGCGCGCGGGCTTCCCGCAGCGCCAGCTCGTAAGGCACGGGATCGATCACGATGAGTGGCGCGCCTTTCTCCACTTGCTGATCGTTGGCGATGAGCACTCGGACGATGCGCCCGCTGATCTCCGGCGCCATGGCTGCGCTAAAAGCGAAGATCCGCGCGTCGTGGGTCCGGGGACGGCGGTCGATGGCAAAGAGTACGAGCACGCCCAAAATCACCGCGGCGAGGATCGATGCCGCTGCGATCAACTTGCCACGCAGTGTCTGCCGGGTAGTCAAACGCGCACGCGCTTACGCCAGCCAGATGAGCCAGAGAGCGAAGGTGGTGGCACACGCAATCGAGAGCATCACCACAAACGGGACGGGGAGCTCATCCAGGAGTCCTGTGACTCGAAATAGCATGCGGGCAAGCAGCGCGACCCCGAGGCCGACGAGCGCGCAGACCATCCATGAGGGAAAGTACGAGCCCAGAATATTGCGAGACGGCGCACCGTTGCAGCCAGCAAGCAGGCCAACGGCGGGTGCGAGAACGACTCGCCAGCTCAGGTCATGCGACCCCGAAACGCGGGTGCCTCCGTTACATTTGACCGCGCGACTATCGATCATGGCTATTACGATGGACAAATGAGGGCGAAGGACTGGTGAACACCGCGGCAGTGTCT
>DATMQL010000073.1:0-8420 GCA_035566815.1 Steroidobacteraceae bacterium
CGGGCCGGCACAAGGCGCCCATAAAAAACCGACGGCCACGCCGAGTACGGCGGAACCGACCACGGAGCCGTGCTCTCCATCCTGTCCCGCGGATTGCGACAGGCGATTTCCCAAGTCAACCAACGGTTGCGAGAGATGGTCCGCCAGGCGGGGCCACAACAGCAGTAACCCGAAGATCCCGAGCAACACCATCGCGGCAATGCGTCCGTACTCGTTTGCCTGCACGACCCAGCCGCCACCAACCGCCGCCAGCGTCGCCACGAGCGCGAAAGTCAGTGCCATACCGATGAGCATCGGCAAGATGCTGCTGATGAACGGCCTTCCGGCCCGGGCAAATACAAACGGCAGCACCGGCAACACGCACGGACTTAGAATCGTCAGAATGCCGCCCACATAAGAGAGAATCAGAAGCGTCATGCAATCCTCATCGCGGCGGGCGCCACCGCCTGCGGACCCACGCCCGCGAAAAGTGGCCCACTCATCAAGACCGCCCCCCGGGTGCCCATATTGCGGGGGCGCTGCGTGATATCTTATCGCGCACTGCGCGAGGTCTGGTGCAAATAAGGTTCGGCAGCGGGAGCGCCCTATGAGCTTTCGTCGTGCGTTCGTGGCGGGTCTTGCGGCGCTGACCGCCGTTGGCGGGTCCGCAACCATGGAAGCCTCCGCAGCCGGCGGCGCTTCGACCGGCCCCGCCTCGGCCATCACCCTGCCCGGCGATCTGGCCTTTCCGGAGAGTCTTGCGGCGAGCTCGGACGGAACGCTTTTCATAGGCAGCGCGAAGATGGGCGGCATCGTGCGCGTGGCGCCGGGCTCGTCCACGCCGACTTCCTGGATCACGCCAACCACCTTTGGCACGCGCTCCATCTTCGGCGTGTTGGTGGATGAGCACGCGGGAATGCTATGGACCTGCTCGAACGATCTCGCCTCCGACGGAATTGCCTCACCAGGCTCCGGAGCCGGCTCGGCCCTGAAGGGTTTCGACCTCAAAACCGGCGCAGGCAAAGTCAGCGCGCCCTTTCCGGGCAAACACCCACTCTGCAATGACATCGCCGTAGCCAAGAATGGCAGGGTCTATGTCAGCGATGAGTACAGTGCGCGGGTTCTTCGGTTGAGCACGGACTCGCATACCCTGGAAGTGTGGGTGAGCGATCCGCAGTTGGCCGACATCGATGGCATTGCGTTCGGCGCCGACGGCAACCTGTATGCCAACACGTACGAGGGCAGCGGACTCTTCCGCATCGACGTGAAGAATTCCACGGCCGGCAAGGTCGTCAAGTTGAGCACCTCACGCCCGATCACACATCCCGACGGCATGCGTCCCGTCACCGGTAATACTTTCCTGATGGTCGAAGCCGCCGGCACTCTCGATCGCGTCAGCGTTCGAGGCGACAAGGCCCTGGTCGAGACGATCCGTAGCGACATGCTCGAGCCCAGTGCGGTAACGAGTGTCGGACGTACGGCCTGGGTCGCACAAGGGCAGATCGGAGTGTTATACGACGTGAAGCACCCGACCCCGCCAAAACTTCCATTCCTGGTCGTACCCGTTCCGGTGCCGTTGGCCGTCAAGCCTTGAGGCCATGCCACGGGCATCGGCCTCTCCCCCGCGGTCCGGATTGAATATTGCCCTACCGGGTGGCAGCATCGTCCGATGCCTACAGTAAAAGTGACGAGTCCCTCCGGCCTGCGCGCTGAAATCAATGCGAACGGCTCATTGCGACGCCTGGATTGCGACGCCATCTCGCTGGCGCTGTTTGTAGGTAACGAGGTCGAAGGCGGCCCCGCCAACCTGTACCTGCGCAGTCTCTCGGAAAAGCTCCAGTGGACGCCCTTACTCGGCCCGCTCAGCCCCACCCGTTTTCACACGGACCCGACGAGTGGCGCCCTGGTCGGAACCGGCACGTGGCTGGGCATCAAATACGCCCTGACGCTCGCCCTGGCGCAAAGCAAACCCGTGTGGTTCTGGCACGTGCGCCTCGAGAACACGGGCTCGACAACGCAACAGGTCGACCTGACCTACGCGCAGGACGTAGCACTCGCATCCTATGGCGCGATTCGCCTCAATGAGTTTTACGTAGGCCAATATCTCGATCACACACCCCTGCAACATGCGAAGCACGGTGTGATGGTGGCCACGAGACAGAATCAGGCTGCCGACGGCCGCTTTCCCTGGAGCCTGATCGGCTCCCTTCGCAGGGGCAGCGCGTACGCTACTGACGCGAAGCAGTTCCACGGACTCGCGACGCGGGCGGGTGAAGCACCGGTGGGTCTCGTTGGTGAGCTTCCCGGGCGGCGCCTGCAGCACGAGCACTCGATGGTCGTCATCCGTGATGCGCCGATCCGACTGGATCCGAAGAGCACCGTCACCGGTGGCTTTTTCGGTTTGTATGTGGCGGACCACCCGGCCGCGACTGCGGAGTCGGACGCGGACCGCGCCGGAGAGATTTCGAGTCTGCCGGAAGCGACATCCACCAACATCGAGTCACAGCCCGCGGGTGGCTCCGACAACGCAACACTGTTCAGCGCAGCGCCGCTGCTGGAGGCGCTCGACCTGGATGCCGATACGCTGCTGAAGTACTTCGGCTCGCAGTGGCGTCACGAGGAGGTAGACGGCCGCGGCGAGCGCTTGTCCTTCTTCCACGGCGCCGACCGTCACGTCGTTCTGCGTTCGAAGGAATTGCGGGTCCTGCGACCACATGGACACTTGCTCCGGACCGGCCGTCACACCACCCCGGACGAGACCGCATTGACCTCGACCGCCTGGATGAGCGGCGTATTTCACTCGATGGTCACCGAGGGTCACGTCAGCATCAATCGCTTTCTGTCGACGGTGCATACCTATCTCGGGCTGTTCCGCTCGCATGGGCAGCGAGTCTTTGTGCAGATCGGCGCCAACTGGCAGTTACTCAACATCCCCTCCGCGTTCGAAATGTCACCGGATGCCTGCCGCTGGATCTATCGCCACGCCGGTGGAGTAATCCAGGTTCGCGCCGAGGCGCACAGCGAGCCGCACGCGCTTACACTGTCGGTGGAAGTCCTGTCGGGCCCGCCCACACGCTTTCTGGTGTCACACCACATCGCGCTGAATGACGACGACGGCAGTGCCCCGGGCGCGGCTGTCTGGCACCGGGACGGCGACAGGATCGTGCTCGTGCCCGCCCCCAACACAGACCTGTCGCGCCGCTTCCCGACCGGAAGCTTCGAAATCGCACCCCTCGCGGGTACGACATTTCAACAGGTCGGCGGCGACGAGCTGCTCTTCCTCGACCAACACTCGCGCCAGCAGCCCTTTGTTTGCATCGTGACGGCACCGGCAGCCAGCGTCGGCCTGACGATCCGCGGGCATCTCGTCCCGACTGAGGCGCAGGCACCGTTGCTAGCCGATCCCGGTATCGGTCTCATCCCGAAGTTGGGTATGACTGCCATGGGCTCGAGCCCCCTGGCCGAGCGCCTGACGAGTGTCGCTGATATTGTGCCCTGGTTTACCCAGAATGCCCTGGTGCACTACCTGTCGCCGCGGGGCCTGGAACAATACTCCGGCGGGGGTTGGGGCACGCGCGATGTCTGCCAGGGGCCGGTGGAGTTGCTCCTCGCGCAGGATCGCCCCGAGGCCATTCGCGATCTGTTGTTGCGTGTCATGAAACAGCAGAATCCTGACGGCGACTGGCCGCAGTGGTTCATGTTTTTCGAGCGCGAGCGCGGTATCCGACCCGGCGACTCGCATGGCGATATCGTGTTCTGGCCACTGCTCGTTCTGGCGCAGTACCTGCAGGCTTCGGGCGATAGTGCGATTCTGGACGAGCCGATCAGCTTTTTCGACTCGCGGGGACCGGAGGCCGGCGAACAGGCAACGGTCTGGCAACACGTGCAGCGCGCGTTCTCCCTGATAGAGAAGCGCCTCATCCCTGGCACAGCCCTGGCCGCGTACGGCCACGGGGACTGGAACGATTCGCTGCAGCCGGCTGACCCGGTCTTACGCGAGCACATGTGCAGCGCCTGGACGGTGACACTGCATTTCCAGACTCTGGGCGCCCTTGCCCGCGCCCTGCGAGCGATCGGTCGCGCGGATGATGCCAAGCCGCTCGAGAATCAGGCCCAGGCGGTACACAGGGACTTCCAGCGCCTGCTGCTCGTTGACGGTGTGCTGGCGGGGTATGCGATTTTCGAGGCAGACGGCCATCTGCGCTACCTCCTCCATCCAAACGACAAGGTCACGGGTATCAAGTACAGCTCGCTCGCAATGATCCACGCGATCATCGAGGACATGCTGACACCCGCGCAGGCGCGCGAGCACCTGTTGTTGATCGACAAATATGTGAGTGGACCGGACGGGGTTCGGCTGTTCGACCGCCCGATGCCCTATCACGGCGGCACCCAGCGCATTTTTCAACGCGCGGAGACCGCGACGTTCTTTGGCCGCGAAATCGGCCTCATGTACACGCACGCGCATCTTCGACATGCGCAGGCACTTGCGCACGTTGGCGAGGCGGATCGGTTCTTCCGGGCTCTTTGCCAGGCGAATCCGATCGGCATCGGCGCAATCGTCCCCACCGCGACACTGCGTCAGGCTAACTGCTACTACTCCAGCTCCGATGCGGCATTCGACGATCGTTATCACGCGAGCGACGAGTACTCCCGGATCGCCCAGGGCACGATCGCCCTGGACGGCGGTTGGCGCGTTTACTCGAGCGGCGCGGGCATCGCGTTGAGCCTCATCATACGGCGCTTCCTGGGCCTGAGCTGTGAGTCGGCCGCGCTGCGCGTCGACCCCGTCATCCCGCCCGCCCTCGACGGCCTGCGCGTCGAAACGACGCTGCGGGGACGCCCCGTCGAGGTGCGCTATCGGATCGGCAGCGCGGGTTGCGGCGTCGTGGAAGTCAGCCTTAACGATCGACCGTTGTCCTTCACCCTGGAAGCGAACCCGCATCGTCGCGGGGCCGCCCTGGTGGCCCTGCCGGCGGTGTTGGAGCAGCTGAAGACCGAGCAGAATGTCCTGGCGATCCGTATCGGTTAGGCAGCACCTACACTAGGCAACGCCTACACATACTCATCGTGCCGCCGCCACCACTGGTACGGTGGCGATTGCGGCCAGCCTTGCGGCGAGTCCTCCCACTCCTCCTGGCGGCCGCGGGGTGTCAGGTCAAGCAAACTCCAGATAGTACCCACCGTCTCCAGCCCGCGCGATGTGGTGAAGTAGGTTCGAAAGATCTCATCACCCTCGCGGAGGAAAACACTCAGGCCGTGTTGCTCGCCCGCAGGGGTCGTCAAACCAAAGTCCGTGTTGAAGGTGTTGGCCGCCGAGGAGACCCAGGGCACCGTCCATTGCATCCGTTTGCGGTAAGCCTCGAGATTCGCCAGAGGCGCCAGTGACACCACTGCAAAGGACACATCCCGCGCGTTCAGATGGACGCGCGTGTACTGGCCAATGTTGTCCAGAAACATGGAGCAGCCCGGACAGCCGGCCGAGGGCCAACCCCTCACGCCTTCCGCGAACATAAAGTGGTACAGCAGCAGTTGGGGGCGTCCGTCGAACAGATCGAGCAGGCGCACCTTACCGCCGGGCCCTTCAAAGACGTAATCCTTCTCCACCCGTGTCATGGGCAGGCGGCGCCGTTGCGCGGCCAGCGCATCCCGCTGGTGAGTGAGATCCTTCTCTTTAGCGAATAGCGCCTCGTAGGCCGCCCGCCATTCCGACTCAGAAACGACCCTCGGAAGTGCTGTCTTGACTGCTGACATGCTGGTTCTCCATCTCATGCGGGCGGAATGGCCACCCGCGGCCTTGTCTTCAAGACGACCGGAGACCGCCCCGTCCGACGCTTCGCTGATGAATTTGTGGAACCTGCGGCCCGACGCGGGCTTACCATGCTTCGGACCGGCCCCCTGGCAGCGACCCTCGAGGCTTCGCACTTCACTCCATAGGTCGGAGCACCCCCAGCATGACGAAACACTGCGACGTTCTGATCGTTGGCGCAGGTCCCACCGGCCTCGTCCTGGCCCTGTGGCTGACCCGGCTCGGCATAATGCCCCGGATCATCGACAAAACCGCGGAGGCCGGTACGACCTCGCGGGCCCTGGCCGTCCAAGCCCGGACCCTCGAACTCTACCGGCAGCTTGATCTCACCGACGCCGTCCTGGCCCTGGGCCACAAGGTCCCCGCCATCAACCTATGGGTGAGAGGCGAGCAGAAGGCCCGCCTGCCTTTCGAGAACGTCGGCGGCGGACTTACCCCCTACCCGTTCCTCCACATCTTTCCCCAGGACCAACACGAGCGGCTCCTCCTGCAACGCCTGCGCGAGCTGGGCGTGTCGGTCGAGCGCAGTACCGAGCTTCTCGGGTACACGGAACAAGCGGATCGAGTGGTGGCCCGCCTGCGCGGGCCCGACGGCCAAGAAGAATCCTGCGAAGCAACTTACGTGGCGGGTTGCGACGGCGCCCGCTCGCTGGTGCGAGAGACCATGGGCACGGGCTTTCCGGGCGGAACCTACCGGCAGGTGTTCTACGTCGCCGATGTCGAGGTCAAAGGCGCGGTCGCCAACGGTGAGCTGCATGTCGATCTCGACGAAGCCGACTTTCTCGCGGTCTTTCCCCTGGCCGGCGAGGGCCGCGCGCGACTCATCGGGACGGTACGCGGTCAGAGGGCAGACAACGCCGAGTCGCTTCGTTTCGAGGATGTCAGCAGCAGGGCGATCGAGCACATGAAGGTGCAGGTTGAGAAGGTCAATTGGTTCTCGACTTACCGGGTTCACCACCGGGTAACCGACCACTTCCGCAAGGGTCGCGCCTTCGTGTTGGGCGATGCGGCCCACATTCACAGCCCCGCCGGCGGCCAGGGCATGAATACGGGGATCGGCGACGCCGTCAACCTGGCCTGGAAGCTCCAGTCCGTTCTGAAGGGGCATGCGCCGGACGCGCTGCTCGACAGTTACGAAACCGAGCGCATCAAGTTCGCGCGCCGGCTGGTGGCAACCACCGACAAGGTATTCACGTTCGCGACCGCCGACGGACGACTGGCCGATGTGATCCGAACTCGAATCGCGCCCGTGGTCATGCCGCGCCTGATAGGTTTCGAATTCGCGCGCGAGTTCCTGTTCCGTACGGTCTCCCAGATCATGCTCAACTACCGTGACGGCCCGCTCAGCGCGGGAGCGGCGGGACAGGTCCACGGCGGCGACCGGTTGCCCTGGGCAGGTGACGGTAAGGATGATAACTTCGCTTCGCTGGCGGATGCGGCCTGGCAGATCCATGTCTATGGCTCGGCAAGACCGGAGCTCGCAACCTGGTGCACCGCGCATCATCTTCCCCTGCATCGTTTCGACTGGAGCTCCGGGCATGAGGCAGCTGGTTTGGCTCGCGATGCGGTGTATCTCATACGACCTGATACCTATGTCGCGCTCGCGGATACGACCGGAACGGCCGGCGCCGTCGAGAGCTATTTCACACAACACAACATCCAGCCCTGACTCGCGCTACGCGGCCGCCTTCCTGGTCGGTGCCCTTGCACTGATTCCACTCATGGCGTCGGCGGCGAGCTGCACCCGGAAAGGCGTGGAATTACAGGTTCTCGGCTCCGGCGGCCCCGAGTTGGAGGATAAGCGCGCCTCCACGAGTTACCTCGTATGGCAAGACGGCCGGCCGCGCATTGTCGTCGACAGTGGCGGCGGGAGCGCGCTGCAGTTTGGGCGCGCCGGCGCCCACGTGTCGCAACTCGATGCCATTTTCTTCACGCATTTCCACGTCGATCACAGCGCGGACTTCGCCGCACTCATCAAGTCCTCCTATTTCGAGGACCGCAACCGGCCGCTGCCGGTGTACGGTCCGATCGGTAACGACGACTTCCCGACGACGACCGAATTCGTCGCCGACCTGTTCGATCGCAAGCACGGCGCGTACCGGTATCTCGCCGACCTCGTTTCCGGTGGTGAAGGCGGTTACCACCTGGTAGCTCACGATGTCACTTTGCAAGAACACGAGGTTCGCGTCATCTATCGATCGCCCGACACCATCGTGTCGGCCACCAAGGTCATTCACGGCGGCGTCCCCGCCCTTGCATGGCGTATCGAGCTGGGTGGTAAAGTTATAGTCTTTTCCGGCGATACCAACGGCGATAACGGTAACCTCGAGCTCCTGGCGAAAGACGCCGACATCTTCGTTGCCCACAATGCGATACCGGAGGGGGAAACTGGCGCAGCCAGGGCGCTTCACATGCCGCCGTCGGTGATCGGACGGATCGCCGCGACCGCGAAAGTGAAGTCGCTCGTGCTTTCCCACCGCATGTTGCGCACACTCGGGCACGAGTCTCAGACCCGGGCAATCATCGCAACACTCTACCCGGGCCCTGTCGCCTTCGCCGACGATCTCGACTGCTTTCGCTGAAAGAATGCCCGGCGCCCCTCAGCGCGCGACATTGCCCGCTCGGCCCGACT
>DATMQL010000074.1:0-2187 GCA_035566815.1 Steroidobacteraceae bacterium
CCGCTCGCCCGTAAAGCGCACGAAATGCGCCGGGACACGCAACACCCGGTCGAAACCAGGTGATGACACCTCGAGCGTATACGCGGTGGGAATAGGATCCTCGACGTCGAGCAGTGCCGCCACCTCGCGGCTCGCACGCTCGCAGTCCTCGACTCTGATCCCCTCGGGCCGATCGATGAAGAGGCGCAGTACTGCACTGCTGCGCCCGGCGGCATATTCGAGCTCCACGAGCTCGTACCCCAGCCTCCCGAGCAGAGGCTCAATAAGGACGATGAGCCGCTCTCGCAAGGTCGCCGTCATCGCATCTTCCCGCCGCCACAAACAAAAATGGGCCGCGAGGCCCAAAAAAATAAAGCCCCTCGGGGGGCTTTCCAGTCAAGCACTTTCGGTCGATCCCCTGTGGTCACTCGCGCGCGCCGCAGGCCTGCCATCGTCCGCCCCCTCGCACCGAGGGGCTCGAGGGGGCGCGCATTCTACCCAAAGTCGCCGGTAAGCGAAACCCGTAATTCACAACGTTGTATTTCGGCCTGACGCGTCGTCCACGGGAAGGTCGACTATACCTGTATAGACAACCGGCTGCTCCGATGGCAGGATACGGGGCAGACAACGTCGAACAGCGAGCTTAATCGTGGCGTTTCCCCCGGCTGCCGCCCGCTACCTGCAGGTGAAGCAATTCGTTCTCTCGCGGATTTCCGCTGGGGCGCTGGCTGTCGGCGACCGCGTGCCCTCGGAGAACGAGCTGGTGCGTGAGCTCGAGGTTTCGCGCATGACCGCCAATCGCGCCCTGCGCGAGCTGGCCGCGGACGGCGTGCTGATCCGGGTCGCGGGCGTCGGCACCTTTGTGGCGGAGCAACGCGCGCAGGCGCATCCGCTGGAAGTCCGGAACATTGCCGACGAAATTCGCCTACGCGGCCACGCCTATGTCGCGAAGGTCGTGTCTCACGGCTCCATCGTGGCATCACGCGAGTTGGCCGAGCGTTGCGGAGTCGCGCCCGGAGCCAAACTCGACCACACCCTGATCGTTCATTTCGAAGGCGGCGTACCGCTGCAGGTCGAGGATCGCTACGTCAACCCGACCGTGGTCCCCGGCTACCTGGAAAACGATTTTTCCCGCACCACGCCGCACGAATACCTCATGCAGGCCGCGCCGCTGCAGCGCGCCGAGCATACGGTCCGCGCCATCCTGCCGGACAAACGCATCAGTCGCCTGTTGAAACTGGAGGCGGGAGACGCCTGCCTGCTGATCATGCGGCGCACGTGGAGCTTCGAGCGCATCGCCACTGTGGCCGATCTATATCATCCCGGCTCTCGCTACGAGCTGTCCGGAGCTTTTCAGCCGAGGTCAAACCATGCCTGACATCAAACCCCGCGGACCCCTACGGGCCCCGCACGGTCCTGTGATCAGCTGCCGCAACTGGCTCTCCGAAGCCGCGCTGCGCATGTTGCTGAACAACCTCGATCCCGAAGTCGCCGAGCGTCCGGATGAGCTCGTCGTTTACGGGGGCATCGGCAAAGCCGCGCGCAATTGGCAATGCTTCGACCAGATCGTGGCGTCATTGAAGGCGCTGGGTGAGGACGAGACCCTGTTGGTTCAGTCGGGCAAGCCGGTGGGGGTGTTCCGCACTCACCTCGACGCACCGCGCGTCCTCATCGCAAACTCCAACCTCGTCGCCAAGTGGGCCACCTGGGAGCATTTCAACGAGCTCGATCGCAAGGGCCTGATGATGTTCGGCCAGATGACCGCCGGCTCCTGGATCTACATCGGCAGCCAGGGCATCGTCCAGGGCACTTACGAAACGTTCGTCGAGATGGGACGCCAACACTTTGGCGGCAACCTCGCGGGCAAATGGATCCTCACCGCCGGCCTCGGCGGCATGGGTGGCGCGCAGCCCCTGGCGGCGACAATGGCGGGCGCATCCATGCTGGCCATCGAGTGCCGGCCGGAGCGGATCGCCAAACGTCTGCAGACCCGATATCTCGATGTTCAGGCCGCCACGCTCGATGAGGCACTCGAGATTCTCGAGCGCGCACGCCGCGATGGCCGGCCGATATCTGTTGGCCTGTTGGGCAATGCGTGCGACGTGCTGCCCGAGTTGCTGCGCCGGGGAGTCAAGCCCGACGCGGTCACGGACCAGACTTCGGCTCACGACCCCGTCAACGGCTACCTCCCCCGTGGCTGGAGCGTCG
>DATMQL010000075.1:0-4950 GCA_035566815.1 Steroidobacteraceae bacterium
CTGTCGAAGTGGCCGCCGCCCTCATCGGTAGTGACCAGGATCGCCGTGTGCGCCCACAATTTCGGATGCGCCTGGACCTTCGCGATCACATCGCGCACAAAGTCCTCGTAACTCGCTTCGACCGAGTAGCCCGGGTGCCCACTGTCCAGATTTTTCGGAACCAGGAAGCTCACCGACGGCAAGGCGCCGCGGGCCACGTCACGATCGAAAGAAGTCAGCCCTTTCAGCCGCGACTTCAGTGCCGGTTGCGTCATGACCGCCGTGGAGGCGACCAGGGGATCGCCAATGTCGTTGTACTGCAGGCGCCGAGCCGCATCCAACGAGAGATGCAGCGTCTTCATCTCCGCCCGCACGTCCGCGGCGTCCCGCGCGCCCGTATACCAACTCCAGCTCACACCCGCTTTGCTGAGCGATTCGGCGATAGTCGGTACGGTTTGCGGCGGGTAGTTGTAGTTGTGCGGTCCCAAAGGTTGCGGATGACCGTCAAGGTCGTATCCCGCACTGTAATTGTTGACCAGGTAGTAGGCGCCGGGCTCGCAGCGGCTGGCAATTCCCTTCTTTTGCAGGACGCCGAGAATCGCGCCGACGCCCGGCTGCCCGGCGTCGGAGCAATTGACGAACGAGCCGCCCTGGTAACCGTCCTGCCGGAAGAAATTGTCCGTTCCGGGCGCAGGGTTCGGGTTTTCAACCTGGTTGGCGGGCGGAGTGACCACCGTACCCCCGATCTTGTAGACCGGCACGTCGCCCGTGGCAATCGAGAAAAAGTTGACACCCGTGCCGCCCATGACGAACTGATGATAGTTGTCACTCATGGCATACCGATCGGCGAGCGTTCGCAGATAGCTGGCATCGCCACGATGCATGTTGACAAAGCCCATCAACTCCCCGCCCTGGCCCGGGTCCGCGGCGGTGATTCCAGCCGTGTCGGCCCCCATGCCGGCCGTAGCCGCGACCCATACGTACAGGTCGGGGTTGGTGTTGTCTCCACCGGTCTGCTGCCACATCTGGAAGAATCGATGCACCGGGTCTCCGGTGGCCGCGGACAGAGCGGCGGTCGAGGTTTCGAGCGTCGGGGCCGGATTTTCCTTGGGGTAGGGTACGTAGCGTGTAATCTGAAACGGGCCGTTCGGCAGACTGCCCGGAAAACGGGAATCGACGCCGTTGGCGACGTCGTGGAACTTTTGATCCTGGACACCGATCAGGCGTGGCGGAGGCAAGGTTGCATACGCTGTTGCCCGGGGCGGGTCTAACATGTACACGGCCTGCGGGACTGCCTTCCTCTGCGCGGCAAGTGCGAACCGGGGACCGGCGTTGCCGTCGCCATCGACGATTCCTTCGGTAAGCAGGTTGCGCACGCTGGCCCCGGGTTTGGGAACGTAGGTCGCGAAGAGGCCGTCGAAGGTTTGGTTCTCGCCCACGATCACGATGAGGTTCTCGATTGGCGTCTTCGCTCCATGATGAGGCGCGTGATGGGAGTGAGCGGTGTCAGCTGACCACGCCAGTGGGCCTGCGACGGACATTCCTGCGGCAACGGCGCTAAGCGCAATGGCTCGTCGCCTTTGTCCAGTGCGTCCGACGCATCTGTTCAAAGCGCTACGAACAAGGGGCCTGACATCCAGACCCGACAGGCGATAACTCATGACCACTTCATCTCCGACCCTGCGTTGCTTCCATGATACGCAGACCGGCGATTCGGTGGCGAATCATCAAGCCGGAGGTGGTGCAGCGACCGCGGGTGTGGTGAGTCGAGCGCGAATGCAAAAATCGCCGCCCTGAACGGCCGCTGCGAGTCCCGGATTGGACGCACAGGCTCCGCAAAGGGCGGAAAGTAGGTCTCGGTCGCAGACTACCGGCAGTGATCCTCGTGCTCACCGCACTCGTGCCAGCGGTGCTCGTGATACCAGCGAGTATGCGAGTGATCGTAGTAGCCTTCGCGTGGCTCGACGACGCAGCCCGAGGTCATCAGCGTCAGCCCCAACAAGAAGGCGCCCATAACAAAGCGTGTTGTAGCGATCATGGAATCTCTCCTATTGCGCGGGCGGTTGCCCGCTCACCGTCGATCCGGGGTCATTCGGCTACGCACGCTTCGCGTGCTCACCGTCTGTCCAGGGTGCTTCTCGCGAAGCACCCGTGCGATGCATGCATCGCACCCTCGCGGACCACCCGTTCGCCGCATGCGGCTCACCCTGAGTGCGTGCCTCGCACAGCGTGTTGATTTGAAGTATGCACACCGTGGTAGTCGCAAGGACTATGCCCGGCGAGGTTGATTTGCCTCTGCCGTGACCGTGGAGTGGTGGCGGCTGCCTGAATCCCGGCTGAACCTGTCGTGGCTAATGCGGGGCCGCCGACGTCACTACGTAGTCTTCGGGGCTGAAAGCGGGCGCGGAAATCGCGTAGAAGCGCAGACTGCCCGAGGAACCCGCCTGCAACGAGTGCTCCGCACGCGGTGGGATCACGACGAGTGATCCTGGAGCCACTGTCATTTCCCGTGCATTCACTCGAACTGTGCCGGTTCCCTCGGTAACCAGAAAATACTCCTCCGCCTCCTTATTCAGGCTGGTCGCTGTACGGGCGCCGGCCGCAAGCGAGAAATACGCGACACTACACCGCTCACTGTGAGCCGCGGCGACGCGGCCGACCACTTCGGCCAAGTCTAGTCCTGGCGAGGCCTGAACAGTCTTCAGTTGCTCGACGGCAACCACCATCGGTGACGACGGGGTCGGGCTGACTGTCTCCTGGCCAGCGGGTGCCGGTGTATGAGATTCGGCCGCTGCAGGTTGGGGGCGCGTGAGAAATTCTTTCCGGGTCAACTGTTCGATCAATGCAGCCTGACGGGGATAGGCCTTCTGCAGCTCGTCCCGGTACCCCATTTCAAAATCGGAATATTCAAAGGCCGGCGCCAGGGTGTCTCCAAAGATCGCATAGGAGTCCCGGCCTTTCCCGCGTGGCCTGGCACCTTGCCACGAGCCGCGAGGGACCACGTACTGCAGCTTCTGTCCCGCCAGCACATCCGGTCCCAACACCACGACTTCACCATTGCCATTGGGGTACAGGATCAGCATTTCCAACGGGTCGCCGCCGTAGTAGTGCCACATTTCGTCCGTCTTCAAGCGATGCATCGCCGAGAAGTCGGTGCTGGTGACGAGGGCGATGATGGCGCTGCCGGCGGGACGCGGGCCGTCGTATCGCTGGGGAAGAGCGCCTCGGGCAAGGATGTCGGGGCTGTTGTACGTCAATACGAACCAGGGCCCTTCTTGCGGAATCCGCGCCATGTTGAAGTGCTTGATGAGCGCTTCGGCGGTGGGTCTGGGCGCTGCAGTGAGGTTTTCAGTGGCGAGACCGCAGAACAACATGAGCAGCAGGGCTGGATACTTCACGGCGCTGGTGCTCTACTTCTTACCGCCCACGCGGTAGCGGTGCCACTGGATACCGCCAGCGAGCTTCCGATGTTTGAGGAGGCGGAGTGCGGCCGCCGCTTTCCGGGGCGCGGGACCGGGGATGTCGAATAGACTCGCTACATTGGTGCCGCCGTCGACAACCGGAACGATGACATGGCTGATCTCGTCGATCAGGCCGGCCTTGAGCATCGCGCCATTGAAGATGCCACCCCCTTCGAGCAACAGCTTGCGAATCCCCAGCGCGCTGCCGATCTTGCGAAGGGCTTTGCGTAAATCGAGACGATCGCGTCCACAGAAGAGGTAGGAGACGCCCGCCGCCCGCAGGTGTGCGAGATAGTCATTGCTCACGAGCTCGCTGATCAGCACGACCACATGATCGCCGCCGACGTCACCACGCCTGAAGCGCAGTACACCCTTCGCGTCCGCTCCGATGGCGAAACTGTTGGCTTTCGGGTCAGCGACGTAGTCGATTCGCTCGACCTGTTGCCCGGCGGGCTTCAATGCGAAGTCGCGGCTCGAGAACTCGCGCATGGTCGTCGTGCCCACCAGCCACGCATTGATACCGAAACTGTTGGCGGTGGTTTCGAAAAGTTTCCCGCTATCGATGCCGCCGGGCCAGCGCTCGCCGATGATCCTGCCGTCGATCGTCGTACACATGTGGCAGATGACGTAGGGTTTCATGGTCCAAATGCCTTTTCGATGAATGTCACGACTCTTCGCCGGGCGTCGAAGCCATGCCACGGCTCGGTGACCGGGGCGCCGAAGAGCGCGAACGCCAGCGGCCCGTGATCGTCACGCGGATAGGTGACGAGGTCAACGGGTACGCCACGATATCTACCGCAAGCTCGCCGACCGCTTCCGGTGTTTCGCCCGGCTTCGCGGCCGCGGCAAGACTCAAGCACAGCGACAGTATTCCGCCCAACGATCCGGCACATCCATCCTAGGATAACCGATCGATGCGAGCCGCATAACACCCGTATTTCGCGTAGTGCGCATGGATGTAGGTCACCCTGGGATCGGCGAAGAATCGTTGGATGACGCTCTCCACGTTCCCGCCATCGACCAGGTCCGCATCGACAATCAGGTCGTATTTATCGAAAGCGCGCAGCGAGAGGGTTCGCAACCGCAACGCGGCCGGCACTTCGTCGACCCGGTCGTAACGCACCTTCGCGCCTTCGATCACGAAGATGGCGTGGCTGGCTCGATAAGGGGTGTCCGCGGGCTGGTGCGTGTAGTTCAGCAGTAAGACAGTCTCGCCCGGCTCTGCGTCGCGCACCTCGACCCGATCCGGAAATCCGGGCTTGCTGTCCGCGACATAGCGCCGCACGCCCTGGGCGGCGAGTTCCTGGTCCGAGAGGCCGAACAAGGGTCGAAACGGTTCGGGCGACAGCCCTGTGATACGGAATGACACGGCGATCTCCTGTGGAACAGGGCGCCATCATGGGCCGCTTCCCGGTGCCGCCGACACCCGAATCTTGCTCGCTCAGGAGCCTAAGTCAGACAGGCTCCTGGCTCACGTGCAGATCGACGGGCTTCCCCGTCCGCGCCGACT
>DATMQL010000076.1:0-8272 GCA_035566815.1 Steroidobacteraceae bacterium
GTGCCGCAATGATTCTACCTTCATCCTCCAGATACCGCTGAAACTGCCGCCTGAAATCCAACTCCGCTGCCTTGCGCGCGTCGGGATGCGTCAAGGGCCAGGATAAGGCGACGAGTACCACCATCGCACCGCCACACGCGAGAGCGAGGTGTTGCGTGGAACCCTCTCGACTCTCCACATTCAGTGGCCGGGCGAGGACCCAGCCCATGGCAAAGCCGCCCAACAAACCGCCGAGGTGGGCGCCGTTGTCGATCCCGGTGTGTCCGAAACCGTTCGCCAGATTGTAGGCGATAAACACCGCGGCGCTGGTCGCCATAGACTTGGATATGCTACCCGGGACTCGAGTCTGGGGATTCAACACGAAGGCCAGCTGTCCGCCCAGCACCCCGAAAATGGCGCCTGACGCGCCGGCGCTGTTGATGGCGGGATGCCACAGAAGGCTGACAATGCTGCCGCACAGGCCAGCGAAGACATACAACAGCAGGAAGTGGGCGGAGCCGAACAGGCGTTCGGTAATCCGGCCGAGGTTCCACAAGGCCCACATATTGAGCAGCAGGTGGAATGCCCCGAAATGCAGGAACATGGACGTGAACAGACGCCACCACTCACCGTTCAGGGTGAGGGGGCCGAAGTTGGTGCCCCAATGGATGAGCGCGATTGCGTTGGGCTTGACGATCCCTCCTCCCGCCAACGCCGTCCAGATGAAGACAATGCAGTTCAATGCCACCAGCGTGGGTGTCACCACACTGCGCGTACCGGTATTCTGCAGCGCCGCCTGGAAAATTTTCTGCTCGTTCAGCTGCCGCTCGAAATCCGGGCTGCGCTGCTGCGGTAGCTTTCCGGCAAGTGCCTGCGCCGCGGTCGCGTCAGCGGCCCAAAATCGCAGAACTTTCGTGGCTGAGTTGAGTATCCGTACGTGGCATTGAACGATTCTTCCCTCCTGGACGACGTTGCTAATGTCGGTCAGCGGGATTTCGATGGACCGCTCCGCGCTGAATCCCGGCACGCGACTCTTGCGGCCACGCAATTCGATCCGGTCCGGCCTGAATACGACTGCTCCCGAGCCCACCAGTTTCCAATAGTTAACGGGCTGGGGCGTCAGCCAGGACGAAGCACCCGGAATAGTGAAATTCACCGCGAATGCTTCCGTGCTTTCGGTGGACGTCGCCATAGTGGTGCTCGCCGGCATGATGTGCAGATGTTATTTTCTCGAGCATAACGCCAAACCACCGCCAATTGGAGTCCCGGATAGTGCGCATCAAAGCCTCCTTCGCCCTCACGTTGCTTTGTGTAACCGCCTTCCTCACCGGCGTCGCACATGCCGGACAGCGAGTGCTCGCCCCTGATGATTACCTGAAATTTGCCGACGTTACGGCTCCACAAGTGTCGCCTGACGGCACGACCGTGGCGTACGTTGTAACGACGAGCGACCGAGCCTCGGATGAGCCGAAGGACGCCATCTGGCTCACGAATTGGGCGGGAACTGACCACCGGCAACTGACGCGGGGCGAAAGCGCGAGCCAACCGAAGTTCAGTCCCGATGGGCGATACCTCAGTTTTGTCTCGGCGCGTCCGGCCGAAGCGAAGAGCCAGATCTGGTTGCTCGACATGCGGGGAGCCGAGCCTCGCCAGGTGACTCACGTCAGTGGCGAGATCAGCGGCTACGCATGGTCGCCCGACGGTAAGCGGATCGCCCTGGTGATGAGCGAAACGGAAGAGGGCGGCAAAACACCCAAACCCATCGTCATAGACACCTTCCACTTCAAGCAGGACGTGGATGGTTATGTGACGGCGCAAACGCGCAAACATATCTATCTTCTCGAGGTTGGAAGCGGAGCGCTGATGGCGCTGACTACCGCCTCGGAATACAACGACGATGTGCCTGCGTGGTCGCCCGACGGGAAGCTCATCGCTTACGTGAGTAATCACGGCAAGGAACCCGAGCAGAGCGGCGTCGATGAGATCTACATGGTCGAGGCTCGCGCCGGGGCGGTACCGCGGCGGCTCGCCGGGGTGTTCGCGCCAAATCACCAGCGCCTGGCGTTCAGTCCGGACGGCAAGCTGCTCTCCCTTCTGCAGGGTTTGGAGCCTCGACTCAACGCTTACATCACGGACCGACTGGCCGTGGTATCTGTCGGCGACGGCCATCTGCGACCACTGACGGACAAGCTGGATCGGGCGGTCAGCGCACCCTTTTTCAGTGCGGACGGCAAGTCGATCGGTGTCCTCGTGGAGGATGACGGTTCCAACTATCCGGCCCGGGTCGACCTGGGTACAGGTGAGATCGAGCGCCTCATTCCCGGCCCCGTTACCGCGCATGACGAATCGGCGGCATCCGGGCATACGGCCGTACTCGCCTCGAGTGATACGCAGAGCGCCGAGGTCTTCGCTCTCGAGAATCACGAGCTGAGAATGCTGACTTCTCACAACGACGCCCTGCTGGCCGAAATCAAGTTCGGTGCCGTGGAGGACGTCAGCTTCAAGAGCAGGGATGGCGCGGAGATCCACGGCCAGATCGTGAAGCCTCCCTCCTACGTGAGCGGCCGCAAATACCCAACCATCCTGTGGATCCATGGCGGCCCGAACGGGCAGGATCAACATGAGCTGGTGCCCGAGAGCTATTGTCCGCCGCTCGAGCGGCAACTTCTTGCCGCGCAGGGCTACGTGGTCCTGGCCGTTAACTATCGCGGCAGCACCGGCCGGGGCGCGAAGTTCGCGCGCAGTATCGAGGCCGACTGGGGCCACAAGGAGGTCGAAGACCTTCTCGCGGGTGTCGATTACGCTGTCCGTGTGGGCATAGCCGATCCCGCGCGCCTGGGTATTGGAGGCTGGAGTTACGGCGGGATTCTCACGGACTACACCATCGCGCACGACCCCCGGTTCAAGGCCGCCATCGCGGGCGCGGGCAGCGGCAACCAGACCGGCATGTGGGGACTCGACGAATATGCCCTGCAATACAACGCAGAGCTCGGGCCGCCCTGGAAGAGCACGGCTCTCTACGTGAAGCTGTCCTACCCGTTCTACCATGCCGACCAGATACACACGCCCACCCTGTTCATGGGGGGCGACAAAGACTTCAACGTGCCCATCGCGGGCGGCGAGCAGATGTACCTGGCGTTGCGAACTCTCGGTGTTCCGACGCAGCTGGTGATCTATCCGGGACAGTTCCACCTGTTCACCCGGCCGAGTTTCCTGAAGGATCGGGCCGAGCGGTATATTGCGTGGTACGCGAAATACCTGCCTGTGTCGGCTCAATAAGGAACTTCCGACCATGCGCGTGGCGCTGTTTACGCTTTTTTCGCTCATCCTGACAGGCGCCGTGGCGCACGCCGGCGTTGATTCCCGGACGATCAGTCAGATCGATGCCGTGGCGCACGAGTGGTTAGTCAGCACGGGCGCGCCGTCCGCCTCCATCGCGTTGGTGCAAAATGGCATAGTTGCCTATGCGCACGCCTACGGCAAGGCACGACTCACACCGGCGACGGCCGCCACAACCTCCACGCGTTATGCCGTCGATTCGGTGTCGAAAGAGTTCACCGCGGCTGCGGTGCTGCTGCTGGTCGAGAAGGGTAAATTGTCGCTCGACGATACGGCGGGAAAATGGTTTCCCGACCTGGGCGATGCGTCCAAAGTGACCGTGCGCCAGATGTTGACCCACACGTCGGGACTGCGGGATTTCTGGCCGCAGGATTTTGTGCCCCCGGAGATGCTGCACCCCACTTCGATCGAAGCCATTCTCAATGAGTGGGCCCGCCGGCCGCTCGACTTCGAGCCCGGCACCGACTGGCAATACTCCAATACCGGGTACGTTCTGGCGGCGGCGATTGTCCAGAAGGTGGCCGGGCAGCCGCTGCTGGAGTTCCTGCAACAACAGATCTTTGCCCCGTTGCACATGGAACATGTCACCGAGGACGACACGCAGCCGCTGTCGTCGGCGGACGCGGCAGCCTACACGCGTCAAGGTCTGGGACCGGTGCGCGCTGCGCCGAAAGAGGGTGCCGGCTGGCTGTTCGGGGCCTCCGAGTTGGCCATGACACCCGGCGAGCTGGCCTTGTGGGACATCAGCCTGATGAATCGCTCCCTGCTGATGGCGAGCTCCTACCGGGAGGAGCTCACCCCCGTCGTACTCAAGAATGGCGCGAAGAAGGACTATGGTCTTGGCCTGGATATCGAGACAGCCCAGGGCCGGACGCGCATCGGGCACGACGGGGCAGGCTCCGGCTTTCTGGCGGCCAATCGCATCTGGCCGGACGAGAAGTTGGCCATCGTGGTGCTGACCAACAACGATTGGGCCGGCCCCGACGACCTGGTGAATCGGATCGCTTTTGCGGTCCTCAGCCCCAATCCGCCGGAGGCCCGCGCGCGCAACGTGTTTGCGCAGTTTCAGAGTGGTAGCATCGACCGCGCACTGTTCACGGACAGCGGCAACAGTGCGCTCACTGCCCAGGCCCTGGCCGACATGAAGGCCAGCCTGGGGCCGCTCGGACCGGCGCGCCTGATCGAGCTCGAGCATGAAGGCAAACGGGGTGGCATGATCACGCGCCGTTGGAAGATTCTGTGTCGCTCGAAGCGGCTCGAGGCGCTCGAGAGAGGCTACCCCGACGGCAAGTTGGAAGAGTTTCTCGTGACTGCAACAAACGATTGATATTGGATTCATTCGCGCCATCGAGCGGACGAAATGACTCGCGCCACACGCACGTCGTGGAAGACCCTACCGGCCCCCGCACAGCGCGAGCCGCTGGAATTCACAGCGGTCTTCACCGACGCCGAGGTGGAGCTCCTCGTTCTGGGACTCATCCCCAAAGGGATGGAGGACAAGTGGTTTGTCTATTTCGAGCGGCCGGCGTACCGGGGGCCGGCCTACCGGCAGGGTTGGCTCCTGTTTCACAGGAGTTGGACCGGGGCGTGCATTTACGGATTGCAACTGGAGGGCTCGCCAGCGGGAGCGCGAGTCGTCGATTCCTGGGTGAGTCGTGATCCCGCGCAGTACAAAGGCACTGACGTCGACTACGACAGAAAGCTGCTGCGATTTCTGATCGACGCGTTCCTGCTGCGTCTGCCCGCCGTGTTTCCAATGCCAGCCGGCGTCGAGTCGATGCCTCCCGGCGCTTACCAACACTCTGTCGTGGGCCGTGCCTACCCCGAAAGCCCGCCGGACTCGCCTTTCCTGCCCGCGCAATCCCGGGCGAAGTAAAGCCGGCAGCCCCGGCGCTTTGCGCCAATCTCCGCATCGCGGGATCCCAAGCGTCCCAGATTTGGCCTTTTGCAGTGCAAAATGGCCACTAGATGGGCAGTATTGGATCCCAATTTGACCCTTTGGGATCCAAAGGGCAGGATCGCGCCCCTAATGAACACACAGCTCAGCCAAGCCATTGTCCGCATTCGCGAGATGATCCTGCGGGGTGAATTGGGACCGGGACAGCGCGTCGCCGAGGCGCCTCTCGCCGACCTGCTCGGTGTGTCCCGTACCCCGGTACGACAGGCATTGCCGTTGCTTGCGCAGGAAGGGCTGCTGTCAGAGCACGAAACGCGCGGCTACGTGGTGCGCTCCTTCACTGCCGCCGACATCGTCGATGCTATCGATCTGCGCGGGGTGCTCGAAGGGCTCGCGCTACGGCGGGTAACGGAGCGGGGAGCCCCGAAGTCGCTATTGCGGGAGCTGCGGGCTTGCCTCGAAGACGGCGATGCCATCCTCAACAAGCGCCACGTCGAGGAAAATGACGAAGGGCTTTATGCCGAGATGAACGAGCGCTTCCATCGCCTCATTCTCACGGAAGCCGGCAGTCCGTTGTTGTCCGAGACGTTGGCTCGGAACAGCCGTATTCCCTTCGCCGGACCGCAAGCCCTCGCGTTCGACAAGGGCAACCTGGAACAGATGTACGACATGCTGCGTTTCGCGCATCGGCAGCACTACGCCATCGTCGAAGCACTCGAGCGCGGCCAGAGTGCGCGCGCCGAGGCGCTGATGCGCGAGCACGCCAATTCCGCGAAGGAAAGCATCAACCTTGCCGCGCTGCCCATGGCGGCGGGCGAAACCGTCGGACGACTCGCAATGGCCCGGGTGTCGGGCAGCGGCGAATGAGTCCACCACTTGGAGATATGATGAGTTATAAGAGCCTCGAAGAGCTGCTGCACGCCAACGGCGGCCCGGTCAATCACCTGCGCAACTCGCCCAGCGGCCCGAATCCGTACCCGGTGGTGCAGTCCGAATACACCAACTGGCGTGACGAGCAGCGCGCGTGGCAGCAGAGCGCGGTGCTGTTCAACCAGTCCTACCACATGACCGACATGTACGTGTCGGGCCCGGACGCGTTCAAGCTCCTGGAAAAGCTGGGCATCAACAGCTTCAAGGGCTTCGAGGTCAACAAGGCGAAGCAGTACGTGCCGGTGACCTGGGATGGTTACGTCGTTGGCGATGTCGTGCTGTGCTACCTCGACAAGGATCTCTTCAACCTGATCGGCCGTCCGGCGGTACACAACTGGGTGCAGTACCACGCCGAGACCGGTGGCTATAACGTCAAGTGCGAGCGCGACGAGCGCTCGGCCGCGCGCGTCAACCCGGTCGCCCGCAAGACCTACCGCTTCCAGGTCCAGGGCCCGAACGCCATGAAGATCATGGAGCGGGTGTTGGGTAAGGCGCCGCCGGAACTGAAGTTCTTCAACATGTGCGAGATGATCATCGCCGGCAAGAAAGTCCGGGCGCTGCGCCATGGCATGGCGGGACAGCCCGGCTTCGAGCTGTTCGGACCCGCGGAAGAGGGTGACACCGTCAAGGACGCGCTCGTCGTCGCGGGGCATGAGTTCGGCCTGCGCCTGGTGGGCGCGCGTGCGTACTCCTCGAATACGCTCGAGTCCGGCTGGGTGCCGTCGCCGATGCCGGCGATCTATTCGGGCGACGAGCGAATGAAAAAGTACCGCGAGTGGCTCAAGGCGAACAGCTTCGAGGGCAATGCCTCGCTCGGCGGCAGCTACTACTCGAACAAGATCGACGACTATTACCTCACGCCGTACGACCTCGGCTATGGCGCCTTCGTTAAGTTCGACCATGATTTCATCGGTCGCGAGGCGCTCGAGAAAATGGCCGGCAAGCCGCACAAGGTGAAGGTGACCCTGGAGCTGAACGACGAGGATGTGGCGAAGACCATCGCCTCGCAGTTCGGCAAGGAGCACGAGCGCGCGAAGTACATCGACTTCCCGTCGGCCGTGTACTCGATGTATCCGTTCGACCGTGTCATGAAGGACGGCAAGCTGGCCGGCGTCTCCACCTGGGTGGGCTACAGCTCGAACGAGCGCAAGATGCTGACCCTGGCGATGCTGGATCCCCAGTACGCCAAGCCCGGCACGGAAGTCACCTTCGTATGGGGCGAAGAGAATGGCGGCTCGAAGAAGCCGACGGTCGAGAGTCACAAGCAGGTTGAGATCCGGGCGATCGTGTGCCCGGTGCCTTACGTCGCTTCGGTGCGCACCCAGTATGCCGACGGCGGCTGGCGCGCGACGGGCAAGCTCTAACCAACACTTTCCGCGCTGACTCCAAAGGCCCGGCGGTTGCGACTGCCGGGCCTTTTTTATTGAGCGTCACTTGCGACTGTCAGCATCGTGTCATACATGCGGATGACAGGAGCACTCGTCGTTAGCGGGTCGTAAGCGCTTTTACATTACCTTAATCGGATCGTCATACATAAAGGTAAACCTGCGGGCGTCTCGCGTTGCGGCGCACCATGTCTGCACGGTTGCCTACGGGGCGCCTGCCGCGGAGATCTAAAAAAATATCCCGTCTATTACCGATGAAGAGGTTCCCGTGATCAAGAAACTCATCCAGGCAGCGGCGCTCCTGGCCGCCTGCAGCGGTGCCGCGCAGGCGAGCACTTATGATTTCTCCTATAGCTTCACCAGCAACTTTTCGCCAGCACATACGCAGCCGCCGCTCGTCACCGGCTCGTTTGATGGCACCCTGAACGGCAACCTGCTGACCAACATCTCGGATGTCAGCGTCGCCGTCAACGGCGTCGCGTTCAACGGCCCGCTGTCCATCGGCTCCTGGAATCCGTCGGTTAGTGAGGTGAACTTCGCCCCGAATGCCGCCGTCGTTTCCACCGATGGCACCCTGAACAACTTCGTCATTGTCGATACCAATGACCCGACCCTTACCGCCAATTGGACGAACCTCTTCTACTACGTCAATGGCACCGGTCCTCAAGGCAATAGCCAGGAAGTGTCCTTGCAAAACATCGCCGGTCCGAGTGGATTCGACGCCGACTCGGCGGGAGTCGGC
>DATMQL010000077.1:0-18728 GCA_035566815.1 Steroidobacteraceae bacterium
CGTCACAAGCTGTCGGATCGCAAAACCGTCGGCACTCAACTCCTGTCTGAGCAGGCGGCCTTCATGACGACGCAGATGCTGCAGGAAAATCCCCGGCCCGACGCTCAAACCGTGCGCACGCAAGGCGCTGCGCACGTCGCCTGGAAAACCGGCACTTCCTGGGGGTTTCGTGACGCCTGGACTGCCGGAATCTTCGGGCATTATGTGCTCGTAGTCTGGGTCGGCAACTTCGACAGCAGCAGCAATCCCGCCTTCGTAGGCATCCAAGCCGCGGCGCCCCTGTTCTTCCGGATCTTCGATGCGCTCCATTCCGCGGAACCGGCCATGAGTGATCTGACACTACGGCCGCCGCCAGGGGTAACCCACGTCGCCGTGTGCGCCGCCTCGGGCGACCTGCCGAACGCCGAGTGCCCGCAAACCGCGCTGACCTGGTTCATTCCCGGCAAGTCGCCGATCCGGATCAGCGACGTTCACCGCCGGATCTGGTACGACACGCGCACGGGCACTGAAGCCTGCCCGCCGTGTGACCCCACCTTCGTACGCTCGGAGGTGTTCGAATTCTGGCCCTCCGACGTCCTGCGCCTGTTTGCCGAAGCCGGGATGCCTCGCCGCCAACCCCCCGCGTCCGCTTCCTGCCAACAAAACGCCTTGGTTGGGCTGGCCCCCCACATCAATTCTCCGCTATCCAACACTACCTACACGCTCCGCGCCGCTCGCGTCGGCAGCGAAACGATCCCTCTTGCCGCGACCAGCGACGGCGAAGTCCGCACCATCCATTGGTTCGTCGATGATGCGTACGTCGGCACCAGCCAGCCCGACATCGCCGTGAACTGGACTCCAGGCAGATCAGGTGAATTCACCGTACGTGCCGTGGACGACCAGGGTCGCGCCGACAGCCGTGCATTGCGAGTCGCTGTCGTCCCATGACACCCGGGCGCCGGCTTCGTTTATGCTGGCGCCGCTCAAAGGGGACCGCATGCTCTGGCTGAAAGCCTTTCACGTCGTTTTCGTCGTCACCTGGTTCGCGGGGTTGTTTTACCTCCCGCGCCTGTTCGTCTACCACTCCACCGCGACGGACGAGCCCGGGCTGCAGCGCTTCGTGATCATGGAGCGGCGCCTGTTTGGAATCATGACCCTGGGCGGGACGCTCGCAGCGCTGTTTGGCGTTGCCATGATCCTCGCGGCACCCGGATATCTCACGTTCGGCTGGCTGCACGTGAAACTCGCCCTGGTGGCCCTTCTGATCGGGTACCACGCCTGGTGCCACCGCCTGATGATTGCCCTGCGCGATGGTAAAAACCGCCATTCGGAACGCTGGTATCGACTCTTCAACGAGGCCCCCGCCCTGCTCCTCATCGCCATAGTGGTGCTGGCCGTTGTAAAGCCATTCTGAGCGTCCACTCACTCATTTCCGCTTGATATTCAAAGAGTTGTCTCGCCCCGGAGCGCCTTGTGACCGTTCCGGGGTGAATTCTGTCAGACCCCTGGACTACCCCTGGGCGCCGGGCACGAGTTATGTTTCTCCCCGAGGGTGAGGGGAAAATAACGAAGGGGACGACAATGGCAGAGCCTGGAGCGTCACAGATCCTGAGCCACCACGCGACGGTGGGCAGGCGCTTCTCGTATGAGCGAGCCGTCAATGAGCTGCTCGCGGGGACTGATATAAAAATAAATGGCTCGCGCCCGTGGGATATCCGCGTGCACGACGAGCGCTTCTTTCATCGGGTACTGGGACAAGGCACCCTGGGGGCGGGCGAGTCCTACATGGATGGCTGGTGGGATTGCGAGCAGCTGGACGAGATGTTGACTCGCATCCTCAGTCACGACGTAGACGAGAATCTACGCTCGCCGCGTGCGGTGCTGTTAGCTATCACCGCGCATCTCATCAACATGCAGAGCCGGCGACGCGCTTTCCGCGTGGGCAAACAACACTACGATCTCGGCGACGACCTCTACGAGCGCATGCTCGATCCCCGCATGATCTACACGTGCGGCTATTGGGAGAACATGCACTCGCTGGACGCGGCGCAGGAGGCGAAGCTCGATCTCGTGGCGCGGAAGATAGGCTTGAATCGCGGCATGCGGGTGCTCGACATCGGCTGCGGCTGGGGCGGCGCCGCGCAATTCATGGCGGAGTGCTACCAGGCCTCGGTGACGGGCGTCACCGTCTCGCAAAATCAACAGCTGACGGCGCAGAAACGTTGTGCGGGCCTGCCGGTCGATATCCTGCTACAGGACTATCGCAGTATGAGCGGCAACTTCGACGCCATCTACTCGCTCGGCATGTTCGAGCACGTCGGTGTACGCAACTACCGCACTTATCTGAAAAAGGCCCGTGAGTTGCTGCGACCGGACGGGCTGTTTCTCCTCCACACGATCGGCAGCAATCGCTCCTCGGTGGCCACGGATCCCTGGATCGAGAAATACATCTTCCCCAACGGGCAGATTCCGTCACTGGCGCAGATCGCGGCGGCCGCCGAAGGCCTGTGGGTCATCGAGGATGTCCACTCGTTCGGAGTGGACTATGACCGTACGCTCATGGCCTGGTCCGCGAATTTCGAGCAACACTGGCCGGAGATCGCCGCGCGTTACGGCGAGCGTTTCCGCCGGATGTGGCACTTCTGGCTGATGGCTTCGGCGGCCAACTTCCGGGCCCGTAAGACCCAACTCTGGCAGATCGTCCTGTCCCCCAAGGGCGTGGCCGGCGGCTACCGCGCCGTCAGATAACATCGTCCACTGCACGCAGGTGGTGCACGAGACCTAAGTCTCGTGCACCACCGTGCATCATATGTCCGTTCTGTGACGAATCACCGGCAGCGCGCAGGGATGAAATTGTTAGGGTGGCGGTTGATACCGCGCTGCAAAAATGAACACCGCCCGACCCCTACAGCCTCATCCCGCGGTACCCGAGCCCAATCCGGCGGTGCCCGAGCCGGTGGACAACGCAAGGATGCTGAAGACGTTGCTGGCCAACGTGGACGGCATGGTCTACCGCCGCCGCCTGGACCCCGACTGGACCATGGAGTTTGTCAGCCAGGGCTGCCTGCGGGTGACCGGCCACCAGCCGGCCGACATTCTTCTCAACGCCCGTGTCGCCTATGACGACCTCACCCTGCCGGATGACCGGCTCTGGGTGCGAGAGGCGATCCGCTGCGCGGTCGCTGAATTGCGCGCCTTCGACCTGGAATACCGCATCGTTCACGCCGACGGCAGCGTCCGTTGGGTGTGGGAACGCGGCACCGGGGTGATCGACGTCGAGGGGCGCCCCATCGCCCTCGAGGGGCTCATCCAGGACATCACCAAGCGCAAGAGCGCCGAAACCATGCTCCGCGAGGCAGAGCGGCGCTACCACGGCCTGTTCGACAACGCCATCGAGGGCATTTTCCGGACCACCGTCGAGGGCAACTACCTGGATGCCAACCCGGCCCTGGCGCACATCTATGGCTTCGACTCACCACTGGAGTTGATGGCATCCCTGCGTGACATCGGTCGGCAGCTGTACGTCGACCCGCAGCGACGCGAAGAATTCATGCGCATCGTGAAGGCGCGCGGCTCGGTGACCGGCTTCGAGTCGCAGGTCTACCGCAAGAACGGCGACATCATCTGGATCTCGGAAAACTCACGCCTGGTGCTTGGCGAGGACGGCCGCCCGACCGGCTACGAGGGCACCGTCGAGGACATCACCGAGCGCCGTCTCTACCAGGCCCGCATCGAGCGCCAGGCCAACTATGACACGCTCACCGGGCTTGCGAACCGCTCGCTGCTGCAGGACCGCCTCGAGCAGGCACTGTTGACCGCGACGAGTTTCGGCACGCGCCTGGCCGTCGCCTTCGTCGATCTCGACCGCTTCAAATACATCAATGACAGTCTCGGGCATCACGTCGGCGACGAGCTGCTGAAAGAAGTAGCGGCGCGCGTGCAGTCCTGCGTACGCGAATGCGACACGGTAGCGCGACTCGGCGGCGACGAATTCGTGCTGCTCATCAACGGACACTCCGGCCCGGATTCCGTGCAACAGATCATGGAGCGCATGCTGGTCGCGGTATCGCAGCCGTGGATCATCGACCAGGGCGAATATCACGTCAGCTGCAGTATCGGCGTCGCGCTTCATCCGGAAGATGGCGAGGACGCGCGCACACTCCTGAAACACGCCGATTCCGCGATGTACCGCGCCAAGGACAGCGGTCGCGACAACTTCCAGTTCTTCACACGCGAGCTCAACACGCTCATGACGGAGCGGCTCGAGATGGAGGGCCATCTGCGCCGCGCGCTCGAGCGGCAGCAGTTCGTGTTGGCTTACCAGCCGCGCATCGACCTGGACGGGGGTCGTATCATTGCAGCCGAGGCCCTGTTGCGCTGGCGCATTCCGAATCGAGGCACCATCGCGCCGCAGCGCTTCATCGCGCTGGCGGAGGAAACCGGCCTCATCGTTCCCATCGGCAAATGGGTGTTACAAACCGCCTGCGCACAGAACAAGGCATGGCAGGACGAAGGACTGCCGCCCATCGTGGTGTCGGTCAACGTCTCGGCGCGGCAATTTCGCCAGGAGCGCATCGTCCAGACGGTCGCCGAGGTCCTGCGGGATACGGGTCTGGAGGCTCGCTATCTCGAGCTCGAGCTCACCGAGAGCATGGTGATGCATGACGCCCCCCAACTCGTCGCCATGCTCGACCAGCTCAAGGAGCTCGGCGTGCAGATCGCCGTGGACGACTTCGGTACGGGCTACTCGAGCCTCTCCTACTTGAAACGCTTCCCGGTCGACCGGTTGAAGATCGACCGCTCGTTCGTCGAGCACATCGCCAGCGACGCCGATGACGCGACGATCGTGCGAACGATCATCGCCCTCGGCCACAACCTGGGATTGAAGGTCGTGGCCGAGGGGGTGGAATCCGACGAGCAGTTGCGCTTCCTGCGCTCGAACCTCTGCGACGAAGCGCAGGGGTTCCTGATGGGCCGTCCGGTCTCGGCCCGCCACCTGCGGCGCATCTTTACCAGATCGAGACGCGATCCTCGGGCTTGATATAGAGCTTATCGCCCGGGTGCACGTTGAACGCGTCGTACCATTCGTTGATGTTAGGAAGCGGTCCGTTCACGCGGAAGTATGGCGGACTGTGAACGTCCGACATCACGTACTCGCGTAGCTGACCGTCGCGGATTTTGGTCCGCCACACCTGCGCCCAGGAAAGAAAGAAGCGCTGGTCGCCGGTGAGTCCGTCGATGACCGGCGCCGGCTTGCCTTTGAGGGACAGGTGATAGGCGTGGTAGGCCATGTTGAGGCCGCCGAGATCGCCGATGTTCTCGCCAATGGTGTTGGCACCGTTGACGTGCAGACCCGGTAGCGCCTCGAAGGCCGAGAACTGGTTGACGAGCCGTGTCACACGGCCTTTGAACACGTCGGCATCCTGTTGGGTCCACCAGTCTTTGAGCCCCCCGTCGGGCCCGAACTTGCGTCCCTGGTCATCGAAGCCATGACCGATCTCGTGACCGATCACCGCGCCGATGCCACCGTAATTCACGGCGGCATCCGCGTTGGGATCGAAGAACGGCGGCTGCAGGATCGCCGCCGGGAAAACGATCTCATTGTTGAGTGGGTTGTAGTAGGCGTTGATCGTCTGCGGTGTCATCTGCCATTCCTGTCGATCGACAGGCTTGTCGAGACGCGCCACCTGGTACTGCCAGCGCCATTCGGCCGCGCGCCGTACGTTGCCGATGAGGTCGTCGCGCCGGATCTGCAGGGCCGAATAATCCTTCCACTGATCGGGATAGCCGATCTTCGGGGTGAAGGTGGCGAGCTTCTCGTGCGCGCGCGATTTCGTTTCCGGCGTCATCCACTCGAGAGTGTCGATCCGCTCGCTCAGGGAGGCACGCAGATTCGCCACCAGCTCCTGCATCTTCGCCTTCGACTCCGGTGGGAAGTAACGGGCAACATAGAGCTGCCCCACGAGCTCCCCGAGCCCGCCATTCACTTCATCCACCGCGCGTTTCCAACGCTCGCGCTGCTGCGGCTGACCACGTAGCGTCTGCCCGTAGAAGGCGAACCGTGCGTCATCGAAACGCTTCGGCAGATAAGGTGCGTGATCGCTGAGATAGTGGAACGTCAGGTACGCCTTGAGTGTTGGCAGGGGCGTGCTCTTGAAGAGCTCCGACAGGTCATGAATGGCCGTGATCTCGCTCAGCACCAGGTCCTGGCGCGCGCCGACCGAGGAGGACTCGAGAAACGCCTGCCACGGAAAACCCGGAGCAAAGGCGAGCAGCTGTTTCTTGGTGCGCGGGTTGTAGACGGCATCCACATCACGCCGCTTCTCGATCGGCCATTGCGCCTTGGCCGCCGCGGTCTCGAAAGCCATGATCTCCTTCGCCCTGGCGGCCGCATCGGCAATGCCGCCCAGCGAAAGAATCTGCTCCACGTAGGCCACGTACTTGGTGCGGATCTCCTGCAGCTTCGGATCGTCCTTCAGATAGTAGTCGCGATCGGGCAGGCCGAGGCTCGACTGGCTGATCACCACCGAGTAGCGATCCGGGTTCTTGAGGTCGGGCGGCAGATCCAGGTCGAACAGCGATGAGAAGCCCGGCAGGCCGAACAGCTTCGCGACATCCGCCTTGGTGGTGGCGGCGGCGATCCGCTTCAGGTCGCCCTCCGCCGGCGCCAGCCCGTTGGTTTCGATCGCGGCCTGGTCCATGTAGGCGGCGTAGTAATCCCCGATCTTCTGCGCCGCAGTGCCGCTCGCAGGACGCGACTCGGCGGCCTGCTCGATGAGCTCGCGCACGCGTTGCTTGGAGAGCTCGTCGAGTTGGTTGAAGGCACCGAAGCTGGTGCGATCCGGCGGGATCTCGAAGTGGTCGTACCAGTTACCGCTCGCATAGGCGAAGAAGTCATCGCCCGGTTTGACGGCGGCGTTGCCGGCGCTCAGATCGAGGCCGAAGGCGCCGATGGCGGCCTTGTGCGCCAGGTCCGCGGGTTGGGTGGACACTGATTTCTCCTCCACGGGACTCGAATAACATGGAGTTGTGGCCGCCAGCAGCGCTATCAACACCCCGAGAGACAAATTTATCTGGCCGGTATGCATGATTTATTTTACGCCCCCCAATGGTGCACCCGATCCCGCCACGACGGCCGCGCAACCATGTCAGGTTGCGTGGCAGCGGTACCGAGATACATGAAGCCAACGATGGCATCCTTGGCCTCCAGGCCCAGTGCGGCCTTCACCTGCTCGTCGTAAGCCGGGGCGCCGGTCTTCCACATGGAGTTGAACCCCAGGGCGAGCGCCGCAAGCATGACATTCTGCGCCGCCGCCCCGGCGGCCAGAACCTGCTCAATGACCGGGATTTTTCCACCCGCGGTGCAGATCGCCGCCACCACTACGATCATCGGAGCCCGGAACGCCTTCTGCCGCTCCCGCTGCAGGCTCTCCGGAGCGGATGATGGGTGCGAGCGGCGCAGGTGATCGGCCAACAGGTCGCCGAAACGCTCGAGGCCGTTCCCCTGGATGACGATGAACCGCCACGGGCGCAGGCGACCGTGATCGGGAGCTGCGGAGGCACTGGCGAAAATCAGCTCGAGCGCGCCCTCATCTGGTGCGGGCGCCGTCAAGGCCTTGGCGGAGCGTCGTTCTAGCAGAGCTTCGATGGCTTGCATGTCGTCGTAAGTTCCTTAATCTAATAGCTGTCGAGACTGGGCCGTGAAGGCCGGGCCTCGATCTCCGAGGCCATTGGGGACAATACCTGCCCGGGGCAAACGTCGTGTGTCGGAGGGCTATTATGCAAGATCCTCTAATCAAGGCCGCACAGCGGCTCGGGGTCCCCACTCACAGCAGCGCGGGACCGGAGCCCGGCTCTTTGAGTCTGTGGGCCACCTGGCCCCGCGATCGACTCGAAATCGCCCACGAAGCCCTGGCGCGAGTGGCCGATTACGACAGCGAAGCCCGGGTCGAGCCCTGTGGCAATGTCTGGCGCGCTCACACAAAAGGCTGGAGTTACGAAAGTGATTTCGTCGACGCCGTCGCCACGCTTGCGTTACGCGTCGCCGCGAAGCAGTGATACTTCAGCACCCGGTACGCCGGCCGGTCGAGACTTAAGGCAGCATTAAGGCTCGAGGCGCCGGTATACCGGCCACCGTTACGCCGGCAGGGTAAACATGACACACTCGCCCCGTGACCTACTCCGTATCCGAAGCCTGCGAGCGTAACAAGGGCCCGATTCTCGCGATCCTGGCGAGCGCTTTCGCGAACGCCCACAAGGTGCTGGAAATCGGCAGCGGCACCGGCCAGCACGCGGTTCACTTCGCGGCGCATCTGCCACATCTTCTCTGGCAACCCAGCGATACCGGCACGTACCTGACCGGCCTGCGCGAGCGCATCGCAGGCGAGGGAACGCCGAATTTACTGCCGGCGCTCGAGCTCGACGTCCGCGACCAACCATGGCAGGTGGATTGCGTCGATGCGATCTTCACCGCTAACACGCTGCACATCATGGGCTGGGCCGCGGTGCAGGATCTGTTCCGGGGAGTTGGCGCCGTCGCACCCGCACTCCTTTGTATCTATGGACCGTTCCGCTACGGCGGGAAATACACGAGCGCGAGCAACGCCGACTTCGATCGCTACCTGCGGACGCGCGATCCTGAGAGTGGTATCCGCAACTTCGAGGAAGTCAACACGCTTTCGGAAGAGCAGGGTCTGCATCTTTTGGCAGATTACGCGATGCCGGCCAACAATCAGCTGCTCATCTGGCACAAACCAGCATTGTCGTCCCAGACAAGCGCCCCATATTGATGGCCTGATGCCGCTCCCCCGGCATACAACTTGCGGGCATCGAGGCAATGGCACTTTCCGAGCTTACAGAGCTGCCGCCCCCGGTGGCGCCGGAGATCGCATTCTCCGAAGCGACACCCCTGACAGAGCAGTACCGACGGGTTCGGGAAGCGACGGTGGCGCTGTGCGCGACACTCGCACCCGAAGACTTCGTCGTGCAGTCCATGCCCGACGCCAGTCCCGCGAAATGGCATCTCGCGCACACGAGTTGGTTTTTCGAGGAATTCGTACTCCAGCATGCGGCCACCGGTACGCCGGCCGGTCGTCCCTACGAATTTCACGACCCGGACTTCCGCTATCTCTTCAACTCCTACTACAACGCCGTCGGCCCGATGCACACCCGCTCGAGCCGCGGACTGCTCTCGCGCCCGACCGTGCAACAGGTGCTCGCTTACCGGAAAAGGATCGACGAGCGAATGCTCGAGCTGCTGGAGAAGGGACTCGCCCCGGAGGCCGCACGCGTACTGACACTCGGATTGCACCACGAGCAACAGCACCAGGAGCTGCTGCTCACCGACATCAAACACCTGTTCTCGTGCAATCCGTTGCTGCCGGCTTTCGCGCAACCGTCGCCGCGCTCGTCGCGCGCCGCCCCGGCGCTCACCTATAAACACTTCGACGGCGGCCTCCTCGAGATCGGACATCGCGGCACGGGATTCGCGTTTGACAACGAGTTGCCACGCCATCGCGTGTTTCTCACACCCTTCGAGCTGGCGATCCGCCCGGCGACGAATGCCGAATTCCTGGAGTTTATCCGCGACGGCGGCTACCGGGACGCCGCCCTGTGGCTGTCCGACGGCTGGGCGATCGTGAAGAGCGAGCAATGGACGCGACCCATCTACTGGTCGGACTCGCTCGCGGAGGAATTCACACTGAATGGCGGCTTGCGCGAGTTGGATCCGCAGGCGCCCGTGTGTCACTTGAGTTGCTACGAGGCAGACGCCTTCGCCCGTTGGGCCGGGGCGCGCCTGCCCACGGAGTTCGAGTGGGAGATCGCCGCCGCCGACGTCCCACGTGCGGGCAACTTCGTGGAGAACCGGCAATGGCATCCCATAACGGCGGCGCATCCAACGCCGACCGGGCGTGCCGACGCGCCACCCCTCTTGCAGATGTTTGGCGACGTCTGGGAATGGACGCAATCCGCCTATTCACCCTATCCCGGCTATCGGGCCGCAGCGGGGGCCCTGGGTGAATACAACGGCAAGTTCATGGTGAACCAACTCGTGCTGCGGGGAGGCTCCTGCGCCACTCCGGGCAGTCACATCCGCCCGACGTATCGCAACTTCTTCAATCCCGCGGCCCGCTGGCAGTTCAGCGGCGTTCGCCTCGCGCGAGACCTTTAACTCATGCAAACGACACTGCGCCTGCCGGGAACACCGGCCCACCATGGCGCCGATTGGCGCGTCGCGGCCCCTTCGCTGGTCGCGGACGTACTGCGCGGCCTGCAGGGTGAGCCGAAGCGGCTCTCGCCCACCTACTTCTACGACGAGCGCGGCTCACAGCTCTTCGACGAGATCTGCGAGCTGCCCGAGTACTACATTACCCGTACGGAAACCGGGATTCTCGAGCGCCATGCGCAGGAGATCGCCGACCGCATCGGTGAAAACGCCCTGCTGGTGGAGTTGGGAAGCGGAGCGAGCACGAAGACGCGACTCCTGCTCGATCGCCTGCCCGACCTCGCAGCCTATGTCCCCGTCGATATTTCGCGCACGCACCTGATGGCTGCCGCCCAAAGAATCGCCGGCGCCTATCCCGGGCTGGAAGTCCTGCCCGCCTGCGCCGACTTCACGCAGGCGTTCCCGCTCCCGAGATCCCGGCGAACACCCTCACGCGTGGTGGTGTTCTTCCCCGGCTCCACCATCGGCAATTTCGATCCGCCCGCCGCCATCGAGCTCATGAAGGTCACGCGACGGATCGCCACGGGAGCAGCAACCGGGCGCCTTGGCTCGTCCCCCGTCGCCAGGGGCGGCCTGGTGATCGGCTTCGACCTGGTCAAGGATCCTGCGATCCTGGAGCGCGCTTACGACGACTCCGCTGGAGTGACCGCGGAATTCAATCTCAATGTGCTGCGGCGCCTGAACCGCGATCTGGGAGCGAACTTCGATTTTCAGGCCTTCCGGCACGAGGCGATCTGGGTCCCCGAGGCCAACCGCATCGAGATGCGGCTGGTCAGCAGAGTGCCACAGACTGTGACGATCGCCGGAGAAGTCATCACATTCGCCGCTGATGAGCGTATTGTCACTGAGCATTGCCACAAATACACTCCACACCTGTTTGCCGCCCAAGCCGGTGCTGCCGGCTGGACGGCCCGGCAGACCTGGGCCGACGAGCGGAATTACTTCCACGTTCAGTACCTAGAACAGGACCTGAAGCAGGAGCAGAAGGCGTAAAGTGAGGGCCATGGATGCCCATACCCAGCAAGAGCTGAAAGACTCCATTCGCACGATTCCCGACTACCCGAAACCGGGAGTCATGTTTCGTGACATCACCACTTTGCTGGGCAACGCCCGTGCCTTCCGCAGGGTAGTCGACGAGCTGGTGCAACCCTGGACCGGCACGAAGGTCGACCGGGTCGCCGGTATCGAAGCACGGGGCTTCATTCTCGGTGGTGCCATCGCCCACCAGCTCGCCGCTGGTTTCGTTCCCATTCGGAAGAAGGGCAAGCTCCCCCACACCACCGTGCGCCTCGCGTACTCGCTCGAGTACGGTGGCGACGAGATCGAGATTCACCAGGACGGTGTTGCTCGCGGGGAGAAGATCGTCCTGGTAGACGACCTCATCGCGACCGGCGGAACGGCGACCGCGGCCGTGAGGCTGCTGCGTTCCCTGGGTGCGGAGGTGCTCGCCGCGTGTTTCATTATCGATCTGCCGGACCTGGGCGGCTCGCGCCGACTCGCGGAGCTCGAGGTGCCGGTCCGCACATTGGTAGCCTTTCCGGGCCATTGATACGAGGGATATGGGGCATTGATCCGCCGGGCATCGCCGCGACGCGGCGATGCAGCAGACCGCACCCGGCTTGCAACATTACGTTGCGGTCATCCTGAATCCGGGCGCCGGCAATCCAGTCATAATAGCCACGCTCTCAGGGCGGCGCTTTCGCAAGCGGGCGACCTGAAGCACTGATTTCCTCAACCGCTCAATTTTTCCTTACAGTGGAGCCGATCGATGTTCAAGAAGCTTGTCCCAGTTGTCAGCCTGCTGCTGCTCGCCGCGGGCCCCGTCATGGCCGCCGACACCGCCGCTCCTTCATCGGACACCTCGGCGTCGGCCCCGGCCAAGAGCCACAGCAAGTCGAAGCATCACAGCAAGAAGCACAAGGCCGCCAAGAGCAGCAGCGACTCCAGCGCGCCCAAGTAATCTGCCGGTTTCGAATAAAAGGCCCCGCCCCCTAACGTGGGCGGGGCTTTTTTTGTAGGACTCCTCCGACACGGTTTTGCGCCTTCTGGCTGCGGCGAGGCTTACAGCGGCCTCTGGCGCTCAATCCCCGCGCACGCGACATTCGTCCCCATGACAGTGAAAGATCTCATTTCTCTGGCGGCGGTGGTCGTGGGCATGCTCCTGGTCCTGATTGCGAATTAGCGCGCACCATGACCGACCTGCTGGCTTCGGCCATCGGCATCTGCTAAACCCGCGACGAAAGGCACGACGCAGATGACCAAGCCTTCAGAGCAACAGCAGCTGCCGCAACAGCAGCAGCAGAAGCAGGCCGCCGCGGGCAGCTATGAGATCGATCGTCTCGTGGAGGACCGCACGCGCGAGCTCTCCGCGCTATCGAGCCACCTGCAAAGCCTCGCCGAAAAAGAGAAGTCCACGCTGGCGCGCACCCTGCACGACGAGCTCGGCGGCCTGCTGACCGCCGCCAAGATGGACCTCTCCTGGCTGCAGTCACGAGTCGACACGCCGGCCTACCAGGAACGCCTGGCGCAACTGGGCAGTGTCCTCGATGAGGCGATGGGCCTGAAACGTCGCGTAGTGGACGACCTGCGTCCCTCGCTGTTGGATCACTTCGGGCTGGCGACGGCGCTGCGCGCCTATGTCGACTCGGCCTGTGCGAAGGCGGCCATACAGGCGGATATCCGTCTGCCGGAAGACAGCGAGCCCATCCCGAAAGACATTGCGATCACGCTGTTCCGCATCGTGCAGGCAGGCCTGAACAACGTAATCCAACATGCGAACGCCGGACACGTCACGCTGGAACTCACCGCCGGCGGAGGCGAATACTCCTTCACCCTGCAGGACGACGGGCGCGGCTTCGATCCTAACAGCGCGCGTGATGGCTGGCCCCACGGCATCATGGGGATGCAGCAGCGGGTCAGGGCGTTAGGTGGAAAATTCTCGCTGGAGTCGGCGCCGGGGCGCGGCACGACGCTACGGGTTACGGTACCCGCGGCGGGTCAATGACTGGCGACGGGCGGCGCCCACTTGGAGCGCCCGTCCACCACCACCGCCTTCAATAGCGCGATATCGCGCATCTTATCGAGAAAGTAGTCGGCGCCGGCGGCGAAGCAGTGGTCGCGCACGAAATCCGAGGCGTAGTTGGTGAGCACGACAATCAGGGGTTGGGCTTCCGGCGGATAGAGCTGCCGCGCCTGGCGGATGACCGCCACACCGTTGCCCTCCGCGAGCTCGATGTCGACGACCAGCACGTCATAAGTTGATTCCTGCAGTCGCAGCACCGCATCCGTCTGGGTCGCGGCCTGCGCGGCCACTGCGATACGGCCCGGCTCGGAAAGCAGATCGACCAGGCGGCGCGACAACACCGTGGAGTCTTCGATGAGCAGGATGCGCCGCTCCACCGCTGCACCGTTGAGGCTGGAGGAACGCTCTTCGGCTGTGCCCATGACGCTCACTGCAGCAGGTTGTTTTTGATGGCGTAGTACGTAATGTCAGCATTCGTTTTCATGGCCATCTTCTCCAGGATCCGTGTGCGATAAGTGCTGACGGTCTTCACGCTCAGGAACAGCTTCGCCGCGATTTCCGACACACTCTTCCCCTCGGCGAGCTTGCAGAAGATCTGGAACTCGCGCTCCGACAGCACGCTGTGCCGTGGCTCGCCGGGCGCGCCCTGCAGGCCGCTGACGAGCATCTCGGCGAGCTCCGGACTCACGTAACGTCCGCCCCGCATCGCCGCCCGGATGGCGCGGCACAGCTCGCCGTCATCCGCATTCTTGCTCAAAAATCCACTCGCCCCCGCGCGCAGCACGTTCAGCCCGTACTGGTTCTCCGGGTAAGCGCTCAACACCAGCGTCGCCACCGTCTCGTGGTGCGACTTGATCTGCCTCAGGACATCCAGTCCCGACATGTCCGGCAGCGACAGGTCCAGCAGCAGAACATCACAAGGAGTGCCGCGCAGCAGCGTCAGGGCCTCGCGGCCGTTCTTGGCCTCGCCCACCCAGGCGAAGTCGGACTGCGCCTCAATAATCTGCTTGAGCCCGATCCGTACGAGCTGGTGATCGTCTACGACTGCGACTCGTATGCTCGGCATGACAGACTTATCGTAACGCTCTCGTGGCTGGGTACCCGATCCGCCGCACTCTCCGTGCTGCGAGACAGGCTACCCCTACCGACGAAAGGTCTATGTGGGAGGTCGGGTGATAGCAACGGGAGCTATAACGCAACGGAGTGTAGGAATCGTCCGACGCGCCCGCTCCCGGCTCAGCGCAGCGAGTCCAGGCTGGCGGTCTCATCCTTGTCCCCCGCGCCGATGGCTTCTTTACCATTGTAAGTCTCGAGCCGGTTGTAGAGGGTCTTGAGGCTGACCCCCAGGATCTCCGCCGCCTTGCGCTTCACGTGGCCGCAATAGGCGAGCGTTGCCATGGTGACGCGACGCTCCACCTCTTCCAGGGGCGTCCCGACGCGTATTGTGATGGTCGTACCGTCGTCCGTCTTCGGCGGAGCGTCCGAAATGGCAACATCGAGCTCGATGATGTCGTCGGCCATGATGAACGTCCGCTGCACGTAGTTTTTCAACTCGCGCACATTGCCCGGCCAGCTGTGCTGGTAGAGGCGCACGAGCGCATCCCGGGAAAAAGACTTGTTGGTACCTTCGGTCTTGTTGAGTTGATCGAGGAAGAACTGCGCCAGCTGCTCGATATCCGTATCACGCTCGCGCAGCGGCGGCAGACGGATCGGGAAAACGTTCAAGCGGTGATAGAGGTCCTCGCGCAGCTTGCCGTCCGCCAACGCTTTTTCCGGCTCGCGGTTCGTGGCACAGATCACCCGTACGTCGCTGGCGATGAGCTGAGTGCCGCCCACACGGGTCACCGCGTTCGTTTCCAGAACCCGCAGCAGCTTCACCTGCAGCTCCATCGGCATCTCGGTGATCTCGTCGAGGAAAATCGTGCCGCCGTTGGCACGCTCGAAAAAGCCCTTGTGCTGTCGGTCCGCGCCCGTGAAGCTGCCGCGCTCGTGACCGAACAGCTCGCTCTCGATGAGTTGCGGAGCGACGGCGCCGCAGTTCAACGGCAGAAAGGCGGCATCGCGACGCCGCGAGAGCTCATGCAGCGTCGCCGCCGCGAGCTCCTTGCCGGTGCCGCTTTCGCCTATGAGCATCACGGTGGCCGAAGTCGGCGCCACGCGCGACAACTGGTCATACAACACCTGCATACGCGGTGAGCTGCCCAGAATCCGGCCGAAACGCCCGAGCTTGCGCAATTCCTCGCGCAGCGCACCGATCTCGTGTTGGAGAGCGGAAGTTTTCTTCGCGTGCCGCAGGACGGCCTGCACGCGTTCCAGGTCCGCGGGCTTTACCAGGTAATCGCTCGCGCCGGCGCGGAGCGCGGCCACCGCGCTATCCACCGTCGCGTGCCCGGTGACGATGATGACTTCGGTCGCTTCCGGCTTATCGAGCTCGCGCACCAACTCGATGCCCTCGCCGTCAGGCAGGCGAAGATCGGTTAGCAGGACGTCCGGGCGCTGCCGCCCGAGCTCGATACGCGCATCCCGCAGGCTGTGCGCCCGCGCGACCGTGAAGCCCTCCATGCGCGCTACTTCCTGCAACCAGTCCACGACGTCTGCATCGTCGTCGACTATCAGAGCATGTGCCATGTCATCCCCTGGACCAGATCAAAATCGGAATCATGAACGGTAAACACATAACTGCCACGCTCGCCGGATTACCATACCGCTCCCAACCGGGAACGATTGATGCGTAATGTGTCGGCACGGAAGTAACCCACATTAAGGTGCCTCGATGGGCTGGAGAATCGGCGCGGCGGCACTCGGCGTGTTGGCCTTGGGTTTGGCAGCTATAGCGCTCGATCGGCGGCGACGTCGTGCGACGAGATTACCACGGCCGGACATTGACCGCTGGGAAGAAGAAGGCGGCGCCCCGGCGGCCGCGTCATAGGTCCACCGCGCCCGGCCCCGGCGACGCTTTCCCAAGAGAGATCGCCGACACCGTGCTGAATACAATGGAGGCGACCACCACGACCAGGGCCGTGGCCGCCAACTCCTGCGCGAATGGCCCTCCCAGACCGCGATTAACGGCCAGCCCGAGGCAATAGAGCGAGGCGGCCCCTCGGGCGCCGAACCATTCCAGCGGCCGCCGTTGCGCCACCTGGAGCCCCAGGCCTGCAAGGCCGAGCCGTACCGCCAAAGGGCGCAGGCCCGCGAGCAACATGAGTGCAAACACCGCCATCCGCAGATGCAAATCCGCGCCCGCGATCAGGGCTCCGATCAGCACCGTGACGAGCACGGCAGCGAAGCGCTCTATGCGGCCGGCAAAACGCAGGACTCGTGCGCTCGGCGTGGGTTTACGCAGAGAGTGCCGGAGCCGCCCGCCATGCGAGAGAGCCAGGCCCGCGATAAACACCGCGATCAGGCCGTCAGTACGCAATGCGAGCGCACCGACGTAGGTCAACACGGCCGTTGCGACCACGATCATGTCTTCCAGGAGGTCGCCCTGGCGATCCGGGTCCAGCAGGGTCAGCCAACGCATCATGAGAGTGCCGACGAGCCAACCCACAACAGCGCCCCCGGCGACCGACCAGACACTCAGCAACAGGTGTGTACCGAGCGCCCCGGAGCCCGAATCATCGAAGCCCAGGAATTCGAGCATGATCAACAGCAACGGCGCGGCCAATGCGCTGGTCAGCGCACCTTCAGCGGCGAGCGTGAAAGGCACCGCGTCCTGGTCGATTTCGGTAGGAACGTGAATGTCGGAAGCCAGCACCGCATCGGTGGGCGCGATCACGACTCCGAGTAACAGTGCCGCGACCAGGTCCATTCCGAACAACACGTGAGCCGCGGCAGCCGCCAGGCCCACCGTCGCAAGCAGGGTCAGCGTCGCCAACCGCAGCGGTACGCGCCAGAGGTGCCACTCGAACGGCACACGCAGCCGCAACCCCACGCAAAACAAGGCCACCAGCAGCACGATCTCGCTGACGGACTCGACGAGACCGCTATCCTCCACCACGTGCGGCTCGAGCAGGTGCAAGCCCGCCGGGCCGGTCAGAACACCAATTCCGAGGCCGATGAGAATCGGATACGGCGACCAGCGCGTGAGCGGCAGGTCGGCCTTAGTGTTGTCCCGCCTGCGCACCGCTGCCCGCCCCGGAATCCGCCCGTAGCGACGGCTCGCTACGCAGGTCCCGGATCTGATCGTGGTTGGTCATCACATCCTCGAACTGTCGCAAGACGATCGCACGCACGAGACCCGGCAGCGGATCGTCCAACGCATTCCGGTAGACCTCGAGCGCGCGGCTCCCGCCGCGCTCGCACTCGTCGAGAATAACTCCATCCCCGTCACAAGCAAGAGCTGCGCGCAGATCCGACCGGTGGCGATGCGCGGCGACTGAATCCCCCGGCGGCGACTCGAGGTCGCCGCCCAGGAGGCGGACCAGGGATTGCAGTTCCTGCAAGGCCTGGGCGCAATCCTGCAAATGCGCCATCACCAGCACCTTCAGTCGCAACCCGCGGACATGCTCGGCACAGACCCGCAGGCCCTGCTCGGCATCGCGACGGGCGGCAATCAACTCCTTCAGCGCATCTATGGTGAAACGATGACTCATGGCGTGGCCTTGTTGTTCGATGGGTGCCTGAACCCGTGAGGGGGCTCGAAGCAGGAGATGTGCCGAAGTAGTGCAAATGTCGGCGCCGTCACACGGCAAGGAACACGGGTTAGGTGTCAGTGCTGCCGCATCGTTCCATGTCTTCCGGTGTCATCCGGGCGGCACGCACATTTTTCAGCGCCGGTATTAATTACAGGGCCACTTGCAGCGGAATCCGCGGGCCTGCGCAGCCCGCGGCCCGCGGGTCGCGCCAGGCGCCCGCCCGGCGTCCCGGGTGCCGATGTAACACATTGAAAATAATTATGAATCTGTCCAAGACCAGCGCTTCGGCGGCCGCCGCGCGATTTTTTTACAACACGGCGTTCCTGGCACGTGTGTTGCATCCGGTGCGGGTACGGGGGTCGAACGGACTGGAGCCAGTTTCGCGCTAGCGCCACGGCATGCCGGGCGGTAGTGCTTACCGAAGACCCCCCGTTTGGCGGGCTGTGGTGCGACCAGCCCGCTATTTTTTTGGGCTGAAAGTCGCCCGGGCCGCGCAGGCTGCGGCGCTTTCAGCGAGCGCGCCTAGAGAGGGATGCACCCGCCGGCAAAAAGCGTGGTTTTTGCCCGGGGCGCGTAGCCGGCGAACAGCGGGCCGGTTGTGAGCTAGGGTGTTTTTCGACGAGTGTCTTCGCAAAGCGGGCCCCAGTTGGGAGCTAGGGCGTTTTCGGCGCGCGTCTTCGTTAAGCAGGGTCTGCGTCCTCACTGGCGCGTGAGCGCCGCGAGACGCCGGACCATCGGCACGAAGGTGTCGAAATCAACAGGCTTCGGCACATGCAGGTCGAAGCCCGCGGCGATCGCCGCCGCCACATCCATTTTCGACGCGTAGCCGGTTACCGCGATCGCCAGCATATGGCGGCCGACCTGGAGC
>DATMQL010000078.1:0-7452 GCA_035566815.1 Steroidobacteraceae bacterium
GGCGACACCCGACGCGGTGAGCGAAGCCGTGGCCTGGCCGCTCGTGTTGGTAGTTGCCGTGCTGGCCGAGAGAGTGCCAGCGCTGGTGGAGAACGTCACGGTGGCGTTCGAAACGACAGTCCCGCTCGAGTCAGTGACGACCGCGGTAATCGTTGCGCCGGTCGAGCCATCCCCAGGGATGGTCGCCACAGTGGAGCTGACCACCACAGTGGCCGGCACCGCGGTACCTGTCGTGGAGCCAGTACCGCACTGGGATGTAGTGCCACCGCTGCCACCCGTCCCCGAAGTCAGGTTGCCGCAACCACTGTCCCCACCGCACCCCGCGAGGGCGAGCAGCGTGACCCCGAATAGAACCATTATCGATGCAATTTTACGCATGTTCCCTTACCTGAAAACTGGAGGTCGAGGCGGTTCCTGCCGCATCAATACACGTTGACGCCTTCACGGACGATCTTTGGAGTCACAAAAATCAACAACTCGTCCTTGTCATCGGTCTTCGTCGTGGTCTTGAAGAGGTTGCCAAGGATCGGGATATCGCCGAGATAAGGCACCTTCGTGCTGGTATCACGCGAAGTGGTCTGGAGGACGCCGCCGAGCACGACGGTCTGTCCGTCGTTCACCAGCACCTGGGTCGCGATCTCCTTCGTATCGATCGAGGGTACGTTCACACCGCCGGAGAGGACCGTGATCGTACCAACACTGTCGTTCCTGACATCGAGGTCGAGAATGATCCGGTTGTCCGGTGTGATCTGCGGGGTCACTTTCAGTGACAGCACCGCCTTCTTGAAGCTGATCGTGGTCGCGCCGCTCGAGGCCGACTGCTGGTAGGGAATTTCCGTGCCCTGCTCGATGACGGCTTCCTTCTGGTTCGCGGTGATGACACGGGGCGAAGAGATGATCGCCGCCTTGGTCTCCGCCTGCGCGGCCGAGAGTTCGAGGTCCACCAGGAAGTTCTTGCCGAGAATACCGAGCGCAAAGCTACCGGCAGGATTCGCGACCGGCAGGTTGACGTTGTAACGCTCCGGCGCGTTCGTACCCGCGGGGACGGTGACGGGGAACGGATTGCCCCGATTCGCCGCGGAGTTCGTTGCGGCAGAACTGGTGATCGAGTCGGTCGCTGCCGCGGTTCCGGACGTGGTGACAACGCCGTTACCGTTGGCATTAACGGTCGTGAGACCTACACGCGCACCCAGTTCACGGTTGAAGTCGTCGTTGACGACCACGATGCGGGACTCGATGAGTACCTGCCGCACCGGAATATCCAGCGTCGCAACGAGGCGGCGAATGTCACCGAGGCGATCGGCGGTATCCTGCAACAACAACGTGTTGGTGCGCTCGTCGACGGCGACGCTACCTCGGGCGGACAGCAGCGAGCCGCTCTGCGTCTTGATGAGTGCCGCCATCTCGGCCGCCTTCGCATAGTTCACCTGCAGATACTCGGCGCGCAACGGCGCGAGCTCCTGGATGTCTTTCTTGGCAGCGAGGTCGGCCTTCTCGCGGGCCGCCAACTCTTCCTGCGGTGCGACGATGATGACGTTGTCCTGCCTGCGCTTATCGAGTCCCTTCGTGCGCAGAACGATGTCGAGAGCCTGATCCCACGGCACGTTCTGCAGGCGCAGAGTTACATTGCCGCTCACGGAGTCGCTCACGACGATGTTCTGGCCGCTCGCGTCCGCCAGAAGCTGCAGGACCGCGCGGGTCTCGATTTCCTGGAAGTTCAGCGTGAGGCGCTCGCCGGTGTACACCGGCTTGTCTTCCTGCGCGACCTGCGCCTTGCGCTTGGGCTGCACTTCGACGACGTACTGATCGTCGGACTGATAAGCGAGCTGCTCATAGTCGCCGGTGGCGTTGATAGCGATGCGAGCGCCGTTGCCGACACGCGTGACGTCAAACCCGCTCACCGGAGTGCCGAAATCGGTCGCGTCATAACGCCGCATCAGCGGGGCGGGAAGACCGGCGTCGCTGAAATCGGCGACGATCTGACTACCGAGCTGGCGCAGGTTGATATGGATATGCGGGTCGGAGAGCTTCACGACGATGCGCCCGGAGCCGTCGGCGCCGCGGCGGAAGTCGATGCTGCGCAGCTCGCGCGTGCCGGTATCGGCGCTGGCGCCGATATGAATCGCGTTCGAGGCGCCGCCGCCGGTGGCGGCGCGGACGGTCGCGGGATTCGCGGTGCCGAGCATCACGATGATGTTATTTCCATCAACGCGCGTGTCATAGGGGACCAACTTGTCGAGGCTCAGCACCAGGCGCGTGCGATCCTTGGCCTCCGCCGCGAGGATCGAGTCGAGGCCCGAGGTGTGCACATCGATACGACGCGACGGCAACGCGAGCTCGGTGTTGGGCAGATCAAAAGAGATGCGCGCAGGGTTGTCGATGGTGAACGACAACGGTTGCGGCGCGGGGCCCGACAATTTCATGGTCACCTGCAGCTGCTGTCCGGGCAGTGGCTGCACGTCGATGGATTCCAGCTTGGGCGCGTCGGCTGCACGCGCGGGCTGGCTCGGGAGTGTTCCGAGTACACCCAGAACCACGAGCGACGCGCACGTGCTCAGGATCTGGAAGACAGGTCGGCGATGAAGACGCATTGCTGAAAACTCCCTGAAACCTACGCTGCTGCTTACTCGTTCAGAGCGAGCCCCGCGGGCCGCTCCATGTACCCGCCGAGGCCGTCGGGAACGATTTCAACGAGACTGATCTTGGAAGGGGTGATGTCGGTAATCTTGCCGTCGGCCTGGCCGAGGTAGTTGCCGCTCGAGACCCGATGGACGAGGCCGTCCTTGGTCCTCACGAGACCGTACACGCGGCCTGCGAGCTTCAATGTTCCGACCATCTTCAATGTGTCGAGCGAGAACTGCTCGAGGAACTCGCGATTGCGCTTGGAGTCCGGACGCAGCCCGGCCGAACCCGCGCCCCCACTCGGGCTGCTCGGCAGGAACGGCGAGCGCATTTCGGCATCCGCGTACGTGAAGGTCTCGTAGGGCTTCACCTCGGGGAGCGGCTCCACACGACCACCCGGCTCTTTCTTCGTGTCGTCGATGAAGCGCGCGAGATCGTCGTCCGCGCTCGAGCATGCGGTGAGGCCCACGTAGACAACGCAGGCGAGAGCGCTGCAGATACGGACAAATTTGTGCCTAGGTTGCATGTTAGGTCTCGAGTTGTGCCGTTGACTCAGCCCGGCCCGTGATGGGCGGTCTTTTTCTTGTCGGCTTCGCCGGCAGCGATCTCGTCCTCGTCGAGATAACGGTAGGTTTTCGCGGTCAACTCCAGACTGAGTTGATCGTACGCATCCTTACTTTCCGTTTTGATCTCGATGTCGTGCAGCGTGACGATACGCGGCAGGGCCGCGATGCCGCTGACGAACTGACCAAACTGGTGATAGCTCCCGGTGAGGCGGATCTTGATGGGCAGCTCGGCATAGAAGTCTTTCTTCTGCTCGCCCTGGGGCTGGAACAACTTTTCCTCGAGGCCGGCGGACAGGCCGGTCTGCGAGATGTCGACCAGCAGGTTGGGCACTTCGGTCTTGCCCGGCAGCTGCCGCAACAAGGCGCCGAACGAGCGCTCGATATCCTTCAGTTGCTGCTTGTAGAGGTCGAGATTGACGGCCTTCGCATGCTTGGTGTGGAACTCCTGGCGCAACTGCGCCTCGACCTCTTCGCGCCGCTGCAGCTCGGGACGCTGCTCATCCCATACGAAGAAGTAGGTGAGCGCCCCGGTCAACACCACGAAGCACAATCCAACCGCACCGGCGCGGACGGCCAGGGGCCAACGCCCCGGGTCGCGTGGGTCGAGCGATTGCAGCTCTTCCAGCAGGTTCATTGCCGACCCCCGTTGCTCGCCATGACTTTGCCGGACTTGCCGCCCTTCTTGACCTTGGGCCCGCTGCCCTCATCCGGGCCCGCCGCGCTCGGCGCTTCTTCAGCGGTCAGAGTGAAGCTCGAGCCGGGGCCGGAGGTCTTGCTCGTCTGCACGACCTCGAGTTCCGGATTCCTGAGCCAGTCGGAGGCATCGATGTTGCGCATGAAAGACGACACGCGGGTACTGGACTGGGCGACGCCTTCGAACTTCAACTTGCTGGCGTTCTGCTTCACGCCGGTGAGATACACGCCATCGGGAAGGGTCTTCACGATCTCATCGAACACGTGCACGATCTCCGGCCGGGAGCGCTGCAGCTGCTCGATGATGGTCATGCGGGCGATGAATTTCTGCTTCGAGTTCTCGAGGTTGTTGATTTCCTCGATCTGCTTGTCGACGGCCTTGATCTCGATGCGTAATTTCTCGTTGCGCGCTTCCTGGGCTTCGACCATCGAGCCGAAAGCGATATAGGCGACGAATGTCGTGAGACCGGCGGCCAGGGCCGCGACACCGAGCGCGACCGTGAAGGCAAGCTTGCGTTCCTTGCGTTCGCCCTCGCGCCAGGGCAGGAGGTTTATGCGTGGCATGTCAGTCGAAACTCCGCAGTGCGAGCCCGCACGCCGTGAGAAGTGCGGTGGCGTCCCGTTGGACGGCCTGTGCCTTGGCTCGGGAAGATAGTTTCATCTGACCGAGAGGGTCGCCCTTCTCGGCGGAGATGCCGACGCGGCTGGAGATCACGTCCGCGACTCCCGGGATGTTGGCGCAGCCGCCACACACGAGGATCTTTTCCGGCTGCTCGCGTCCGGATCCGGAGGCGAGATAGAACTGCAGCGAGCGGCTCACCTGTTGGGTCATGTCGTCGATGAACGGGTCGAGCACTTCGGACTGGTAGTTGCCCGGCAGGCCGCCTTCTTTCTTGGCGCGGCCGCCTTCTTCCATCGACAGCCCGTAGGTGCGCATGATTTCCTCGGTGAGCTGCTGGCCCCCGAAGGCGAAATCGCGCGTGTACACCACTTTCAGATTCCGCAATACGCTGAATGTCGTGCTGCTGGCACCGAAATCGACCACCGCGATCGTCCGGTCGATACCGCCGTCCGGCATCTGGTGTGTCATGAGTTTGCAGGCGTTCTCGAGGGCGAAGGCCTCGACGTCCACGATCTTCGCCGTGAGTCCCGCCGCCTTCACCGCCGCCTGGCGCTGTTCGACATTTTCGGTGCGGGTGGCGACGAGGAGCACGTCGTTCGTGTCGGCGTCCTTCTCCGAGGGTCCGAGGACTTCGAAGTCATAACTGACTTCGTCCATCGGGAAGGGGATGTACTGGTCGGCCTGCATCTCCACCTGGCCCTCCAGGTCGCTGGTGCGCAGGGAGCGTGGCATCTGGATCACCTTGGTGATCGCGGCGTCGCCGCTGATCGCCACCGCCACGTCGCTCGTCTTCGCGCCCGCGCGCTTGACGGCACGACGGATCGCCTCACCGACGGCTTCCGCGTCGACGATGGCCTTCTCATTGATCGCATTCTGAGGCGTGGGCTCGGCCGCATAGGCTTCGACCCGATACTGGCCGCCCGCCATTGCCAGCTCGATGAGCTTCACGGACGAGGTGGTTATGTCAAGTCCCAGAAGCGGGCGATACTTTCGCTGCAGGAGGAACATTTTTTATTTCCTTTTCAGGACGTTACGCCTGAAAATGACCGCCCCATCTCAATTCTGGAAGCACTATATATCAGCGCAAAGTTAAATTGAACGTGAGAGGGCTCACGGATCTGCGCCGTTATGCTGCAGGACGTCCGCCGGGCATCGGAACTGCCAAAGGCATCACGATGCGCAGCCGCCGCGGTAGTCCTGGTCAACGATTCGAGCTTCGCCTTGTCCAAGTATGCTGGGGACGCTGGCGCTTACACGGATACGGGATATGTGCAATACGAGGATTCGGTCGAACTTGCGGCCCCGCGTGCTTGGGTCAGCGTACGGAGTGAGTTAACGTTCGAAACCGGCAACCCCGCTGTCGTAGGTACATACGTCCCGTAGACCGGAAGCTTTGCGTCCCCACCTTTCGGTGAGTTTGCCTTTGAAACGGCGGCTACTATGCATAGCGCCTGTGGGGAGCGCAAGCAGAGAGAGTTGTTTTCTGTGAAATGGAATTGGTTTCGGATTCTGATCGCCGCCACCGGCAGTGTGATGTTGGTCACACTTCTGGGCGCGTATGCGTATATATGCAGTTATGTGTACCTGGCGCCCTCGTTGCCCTCGGCGCAGGCAATGCGCAACGTCGAGATGCAGGTGCCCTTGCGTGTTTACACCCGCAGTGGCGCACTGATCGCGCAAATCGGCGAGCAACGACGTATTCCGGTCACCTACGACCAGATCCCGGACCTGGTAAAACATGCCTTCCTGGCGGCCGAGGACGATCGTTTCTTCGAGCACCACGGCATCGATTACCTGGGCGTGGTGCGGGCGGTTGCCGTAGACCTCATTTCGGGCGACAAGACCCAGGGCGCCAGCACGATCACCATGCAGGCCGCCCGCAACGTCTTCCTGACTCTCGACAAGACATATCGTCGTAAGCTTCAGGAGACATTCGTCACTTATGCAATGGAGCACGAGCTCTCCAAACAGGAGATCTTCGGGCTCTATTTGAATGACATCTTCTTCGGCCAGCGCGCCTACGGGGTGGCGGCTGCCGCCGAGACCTTCTTCGGCAAGACCCTGGACCAACTCACAGTCGCCGAAGCCGCCACCATCGCCGGTCTTCCCAAGGCGCCCTCGCATTACAACCCCATCGTGAATCCCCAACTCGCGGCGGTGCGCCGCTCGTACGTCCTGGGCCGAATGCTCGCGCTGGGCTATATAGATGAGGCGACGGCGGGAGCCGCGCAGAAAGAGGCGATCGTGGCACGCACGCATGCGCCCCTGTTCGCCACCGAAGCGCCTTATATCGCGGAAATGGCGCGCCTCGAGTTGCGGCAGCGATTCGGCGCCAACGCCGAGAGCTCCGGCTACAAGGTGTACACCTCGATCGACGGCCGCCTGCAGGCGGACGCCAACCGGGCGCTGCGGATCGGGCTCATCGAATACGACCGCCGACACGGCTTCCGCGGTCCCGTGGGACATGTCGACCTGCCTGCCAACGGCAACCCGGACCGGCTGGAGGAGTTGGTAGGCGAGTACGTGTCGGTTGGCAATCTTTCGCCGGCGGTCGTCGTTTCCGTCGCGGCGAAGACCGTGCGTGTTTATGCCAAAGCGCGCGGATTCGCCGAGATCGACTGGGACGGAATGTCATGGGCGCGCAAGCCCGGCGCCGACGAAACCGTAGGTCCCCCACTGAAGAGCGCCGAGGAGATCGTGGCGCGAGGCGATGTTGTCTACGTCATCGCCGACACATCCGGACACGCACAGCTAGGACAGGTGCCGGCAGCGCAGAGTGCGCTCGTCGCACTGGATCCGCAGGACGGCAGCATAGCCGCGCTCGTCGGCGGCTTCGACTACTTCACCAACAAATACAACCGCGTCACCCAGGCGAAGCGCCTGCCCGGCTCGGGCTTCAAGCCATTCCTGTACTCGGCCGCCCTGGAAAATGGCTTCACACCGGCCAGC
>DATMQL010000079.1:0-11113 GCA_035566815.1 Steroidobacteraceae bacterium
GGAACCAGCTTGCCATTCGAGCCGGAGACCACGACCGGATTGGTCTGCAGGCCGCCTCGCGCGGGGTCGTTGAGGATGCCGAAGCCCGTCGTGTTCGGCCCGAACAGCTCGCTGACATTCGGTGCGCGGATATCGCGGGACTTGGTGCCCCGAATACGGAAGGATTCGATGAGCTGCCAGGTGAGACCGGCCTTCCAGGTCGTAGTGCTCACGCTGGATGTGCCCTCCGTCGGGCTGTCGCGGTCGTAGTGAGTGCGCCGGACCGCGCCGTTGAAATCCACGTTGCGTGCGAGCGGCATGTCTTTCAGCAACGGTATCACTGACTCGGCGTAACCCTCCGCGACATTCACCTTGCCATTGATGTTGGCCGCGTTGTTCACGAAGAAGCCGAGGTTTTGCGAGATTGGATCTGCCGTACCATCGACCTTGTCGCTGCGGTATTCGACACCGCCCGCCAGGGAGACCGGACCCGCCCAGGTCGAGAAAGGCTCACCCTGCACGTTGGCGGCAACAACATGCTCCGTCGTGAGATCCGTCTGTACGGATGTTCCGGTCACATACTGGTGTGCCGCCGCAGTCACCTGGTTGCCAAAGGGATTAAGGGGCACGCAACCGGGTTTTGTCACGGTGACGAGATTCGCGCGGCAGACGATCTGTCCGCTCGCGTTTCTCACCGAGTCGGTGGCGCTGGTAAGGTTCGCGTTGATGACGTCGTTGTCCGCATCAACCTCGAACTGATTGTGGCCGTATTGGTAGTAGGCGTCCCACGTCCATGAACCGGCAATCTTGCCCTTCAGAGAGAGGACCGTGCGCCACAGGTCATTTCTCGAGCGCAGCAACGGGTTACCGATGTCCGCGTAGTTGCGGCCCAGGTTGAAAGTGGAGAGGTTGTTCGCGGCCATGATCGCCGGAATATCCAGCGCCGGGTTCGTCGAAGTTGGTATGTACGGATTGCTGGCCTTGATCGGGATACCCACATTGCGATATTGCGTGCCGTCGCCGTGGGCGAGCAGATGACCATACGAGACGTCCAGAGCGCCGTGCAGGTCGTCGGTGAAGTCGTAGTTCGTATGGGTATAGGCCAGGTAGCGCTCATTCGGCGCTACTATGGGCAGACCCTGGAAATAGCCGTCCTGGCCATGACCCTCGCCACCGACCATGAACAGCGAGTTGACGAGCGATCCGTACACGAAGGGCCGCGGCGTTCCATCGGGGTTGAACGTTATACCGTGCAGCGGGCCCGCGGAATTGATCACGCCTGTCGGTGAGATCGTCGAAGGATTGACGTTGGGCAGAATGTTGTTGGCGGGTCGGCCGCCGGCACCTGCAGGCGCATTGCCGAAGTTGAGCCAACCTTCAGAGCACCACAGGCGCACTTCGCAATCGCCAACGCCCCGATCGTCCTCGAACTCCAGCGCGCCGATGAAGTGGCCCTGGCCCCCGAAGAGCGAAGTGCCGCCGGCGAGGCTGGCGGTCGTCGTCTTGTTATCGCCCCGGCTGGATTCGCCGTATTCCAGCGAGCTGCGGACGCCTTCCAGCTTCTGATTCAGAATGAAGTTGACCACTCCCGCCACCGCGTCGGAGCCGTAGGCGGCGGAAGCACCGCCGGTGACGACTTCCGCCCGCTCGAGCAGCGAGAGGGGAATCATGTTCGTATCGACGGTGGCCTGGGTTGTGGAGGGTGTGAACCGTTTCCCGTCCACGAGAACGAGGGTGCGGACCGCGCCCATTCCACGAAGATCCAATATCCGGCCACCCACGTAACCGGCGGCGGCGCCGAGCCCCGTCGAGGCCGGCGTGCTCGTGGGCCGGAATGCCGGCAGCTCGTTGAGGAGATCACCGATGTTGGTCGCCGCCCGCTCTTCGATTCGCTCCGAGCTCAGGACGCTCACGGGCGTGGGCGCTTCGAAGCCACCGCGGGCGATGCGCGAGCCGGTTACGACGACTGCTTCGAGTTTGTCGTCCGCAGGCTGGTCAATAGCTGCGGATGCGGGAACGGTTTGCTCCGCGGGTGAGGCCGCGGGCCCGGCGGCGGCTGGAGCCGCCGCGAACAGCAACGGAAGTGCCATCACTGCCGTAGTGGCGAGACTCTTCCTCACGCATAGCGTGATCCCCTCGAACATGTTTTCCCCCTCTGGCGGCGGCCGTGACGTGTTGTGTACGGCGACCTGATTTCAATAGCAAGCTATCTAATTGTCGTTAGCGTGCTAACGAAATGATACAAAGTCAAGAGGAAACTTGGAGGCGGGTCGCCAGCCGGTTGGAGGACTAGCGGACTGGAGGGCTGCAGGGCTGGCGTCAGGCGATCAGATGATCAGGTGATCACGCGATCAGTTGGCGCAGTGAGACGGAGGTCGCGGCCGCCGCGGGGCCCACGATCAAGTGCACGCACTCCGATGAGGGAACGGCGAGCCCGCGCAGGCCGAGGGAACGGATCGCCGTCGCGTCGACGATGGAAGCTTTGACTACCCCGATGCGCAGTCGGCTCGCGGCGACGTCGACGCTGCGTATGTTTGTGCGTCCGCCGAGTGCGGCAAGGAGAGTTTGAATCGCGCCGGCGTTGGGTGGTTCAGAGGAAGTGGGTGTGTCCGCGTGGGTGTTGGATGGCGCAGAGATGCTGGATGCGGCCACGGACGCGTTGGGTGCCGCCCGACCGAGTGATAGCGCGTTTTGCATCGCTCCCGGAACGTTGGGTGCTGCCAGAGAACTGCTGGAACTCCCGGTGCCTGCTGCCCCGCCTGGTGCGCTCGCCCCCGCGCGCAGCGCGTCCCTGATTTCCCCCGCCACCTGGTCGGCGTTCGCGCCGATGACCACTTGCAGCGACGTCGCCGACGGGCGCACCACACCACGTGCACCGAGCGACTTCAACGCTTCAGTGTCAACCACATCCTGACTTCCAACGACGAGGCGCAGGCGAGTCGTGCAGGCGTCGACCGATACAATGTTTCCTGCCCCGCCAAGGGCCGCTATATAACCCACAGCTCTCTCGCCGGGCGAAGTCGGGACGGTCGTCGGAGCGGCCGTCCCCGCTGCGTCGCGGCCCGGCGTCTTCAGATTCAGCTTTACGATAGAAAAACGGAACAGGCCGTAGTAGAGCCCGAAGTACAACGCGCCAACCGGAAACAGCAGCCACGGGCGCGTGGCCCGGTTGAAATTCAACACGTAGTCGAACAGACCGGCGGAGAAGCCAAATCCAAGCCGCACCTGCAGGGCGTTCATGATGATGAAGGCCACACCGGTCAACAGCGCGTGCACGACATACAGGAACGGCGCGAGGAACATGAACGTAAACTCGATCGGCTCGGTCACTCCGGTCAACAGCGACGTCAGCGCGATCGACCCCAACAGGCCGGCCACCGCGCGGCGGCGCTCCGGCAACGCGGTGTGGTACATCGCGAGACAGGCGGCGGGAAGCCCGAACATCATGACGGGAAAGAAGCCCGACATGAAGGCGCCGGCGGTGGGATCTCCGGCAAAGAACCTCTTGAGGTCGCCCGTGACCCCGTGATAGTCGCCGAGAATGAACCAGGCGAGGTTGTTGAGAATGTGGTGCAGGCCGGTCACGATCAGCACGCGATTCAACACGCCATAGGCGAAGAGGCCGAAGGCACCCGCATGCAGGACGTAGCGGCTGAGCGCATCCATCCCATCCTCCAGGTGCTGCCACTCCATGCCGAAGAGGCTGGCATACACCAGCCCCACGAAACCACTCGCGATGGGCACGAAGCGGCGGCCACCGAAGAAGCTCAGATAGCTCGGCAGGTTGATACCCCCGAAGCGGTTGTACAGCGCACCGGCTGTCAATCCCGAAATAATGCCCGCCGGAACACTCAACTTCGAGAGCTCGTGAGCTTTGTAAGCCGCCACCGCCAGCTCGTGCGCCTGCCCCGTAAGATCGGCGACAGCTCCCGGTGGCACATTGATCAACACCTCGGCGCCCTTGGTGGTTACCAGGTAGCCGACGACGGCCGCCAGCCCGGCCGCGCCGTGATTTTCGCGCGCCAGCCCTACCGCCACGCCCACGGCGAACAGGATGCCGAGGTTGGCAAAAATCGCATCGCCCGCGGCCGCTATCGATGGGAAACCCAGCAGGTCGGGTTGCCCCAGGCGCAACAGCAGACCGGCTATCGGCAACACCGCGATGGGCAACATGAGCGCGCCACCGATCTTTTGCAGACCCGCGAGCAGCTTTTTCATAGGGGCACGACCTCGCCGGAACGCGACACCATCCGTAGCGCCAGGGCACGCACGGCTTCGGCGGTCTCGAGCTCGAGAGCCTGCCGGGCGAGTTCCCGGCAGGTGTCGAGCGAGATGCCACTGATGAGAGTCTTCAACTGTGGGATGAAGGACGGCACTACGGAGAGCTCATGCACTCCGAGCCCGATGAGAATGGGAGCGGCGGTAGGGTCGGACGCCAAGCCTCCGCAAACGGCTACGCGACGGCCGTGCGAGAGTGCTGCCGATGCCGTGCCCGCGATCAGGCGCAACACAGCCGGATGCAGGGCGTCCAACCGCGACGCCAGCTCCGGGTGTCCCCGATCCATAGCAAGCGTGTACTGCGTAAGATCGTTCGTGCCGATGGAAAGAAAGTCCGCCACCGCCGCTATCCGATCGGCCATCAACGCGGCCGCCGGCGTCTCGATCATCACACCCACCTCGATCGGTGTGGTCCGCCCCATACCGCGACGCTCTTCATCCAACATGCTACGCACGGTGCGGATTTCCGCCGGGTCTGTGATCATCGGTAACAGCACCCGGGCCTGGGTCTCCGGCTGAATCGCCAGCGCCGCTCTGAGCTGCACACGCAACAGGTCCGGGCGCCACAGACTCGTGCGCACCCCACGTAATCCCAGTGCCGGGTTGTCCTCGTGCGGCAGAGGAAGATACGGAATCGGTTTGTCGCCGCCTATATCGAGCGTGCGCAGCGTCAGAGGCCGCCCGCCCAGCGCGGTAGCGATGCGCTGATATTCAGCAGTCTGCTCGGCTTCGTCGGGGGGCGATTGGCGCTCCAGGAAAAGAAACTCCGTCCTCAGCAGCCCGCAGCCTTCCGCTCCATTGCGAATGGCAGCCTCGGCTTCAGCAACGGATCCCACGTTCGCCAAAACTTCAATCCGTGTACCGTCGGCCGTGCGCCCCTCACGCTGCGCCGCTGCCTGTTCTACGGCTCGGCGTTCACGTCGCCTGCCGAGTTCACTCTCAACGGACGCCAGCTGTTCGCGATCCGGGTTAACGCGTAGGAAGCCACGCTCGGCATCCAACACGACCACCGTGCCATCGGGTATCGCGAGAACGGTGGGTCCCATTGCTACGAGCACTGGGATTCCCATGGCCGCCGCTAGAATCGCGACGTGCGACGTCGGACCGCCGGCGGCCATGCAAATACCCGCCAGGCGGGCAGCATCGAGCGCGACCAGTTGCGAAGGCAGCAGTTCCTTTGCGATCAGGACCGCGCCATCCGGCAACTCACGCGGCGAGGCGTCGTGGTCTGCGCTGAGCGCTACCAGGACCTGCGATTCGAGATCTAACAGATCATCCGCGCGCTCCGCCATTCGTGCGTCACCGAGCCCGCGCAATGCATCTACGGTCGCGCGGATTACCTGCCGCCAGGCGTAACCGGCACTGCGCCCGTTTCCGATCGAGATCCGCGCGCCGGTAACCAACTCGGGGTCATCGAGCAGTTCCAGGTGGGCGCCGATAATCTCCCGGGTCGCATCCGGGCCGGAGCCGGCGGCGGCCTTCAGGCGTGCCTTGACCTCGGAGCGTGCGCGATCCAACTCGCCATTCTCGTGGGAAACACCCGCACCGTTTTCAGGGACGTTGACTTCAGGCCTGCTGAGTTTGACGGTGTGTCCCACGGCGAGACCGCGGCTGGCGATGGCGCCTCGCAAGAGGTTGTCTTCCCGCGGCAGGGCGGGGTTAAGTGCGGGGGTCGGGTTGAGTGCGAGGGCTGGGCTGAGCGCGGGGGCTGGGTTGAGCGCGGGGGCTACCTCAAGGGCTGCGGGCTGATTGGGGTTCGCAGTTGAGCCCGGCAGGTCCAGGCTGTGTTCGCGAATTGCCCCTTCGGCCGCGGAAAGCGCCGCCGCGGCATCTGGGCCGGAGGCGCGAATTTCAACTTCATCGCCCTTTCGAACGCCCAGTGTCATCAGCGCTGTGGTGCTACGCGCACTCGCCTCCCGACCACGGGCGAACAGGGTCACGTCCGCGGCAAAGGGCTTCACCGCTCCGGCCAGTAGCGCCGCAGGACGGGCGTGGATTCCATGCTCGAGGGAGACCAACACGCGGCGGGTTAGCGCCGGGCGCGGTCCGCCAGCGGGATCGGGGCCGGCGTTGCCGGCTGGATCGCGACCACGGGTCATGACACCCGCCCCCGCAGGCCCGGCAGGTGAGTTCGCAGGCGCTGCTACCGTCCCGACCTCCCTCACCAACTCCATCAACAGATCGCCAACATTGAGCTCGCGATTCTCATTGCGCCGGCTGACCTTGAATCCAGCGCCTTCCAGCACGATCACGGGGGTGAGCAGACTCTTTGCCCGTCGCGCCAGGAGGTCGATGTCAAAACTCAGCAGCCGGTCCCCCGCGCGGACACGCTGCCCCTGCCGCACATGCAGCTCGAAGCCCTCCCCGGCCAGCGCCACGGTATCGATTCCCACATGAAGCAGGATTTCGGCACCCTCAGGTGTACGTAGTGTTATGGCGTGACGGGAGGCCGGAACCGCAATCAACTCGCCGTCACAAGGGGCATGCAAGGTCGACCCGGTGGGATCGATCGCGAGGCCGTCGCCGAGCATGCGGCCGGCAAATACGGCATCCGGAGCCTCCTCGAGCGGCGTGCTCCAACCCGCCAGGGGCGCAACCAGGATCAACTTCGACATCCGCGCATTTACTCCTGGAGTTGGACCCAATCCAACGCCCACATCGGATCGAGGGCTCGTTGTGTGAACCGCAGACACAGATCGTGGCGACCGGGTGTCCGCGGCAACCGTGCCGCCGGCAGTTCCGTAACGGCGTCATTGCCGACGGCTGGCGCCAGCGACAGGACCGCGATCCGCTCGCCCCCACAGCTATCCACGTGCACCTCGAGCTCGCCCGTGGGTGTCTGCGGTGCCGCGAGCCGGATCGCGTCCTTGTCCTTGCCGAGCTGGAAATTGAACGGTACCTGGCCAACCGCCACCCGCAGAGCAGGTGCCTGGGAAAGATCGGCAGACGGTAGGATCCAGCAGGGATTCATGAGGTCGATAAGAAAGATCGCGCGCTTGTCCCGAACCGGTGCGTCATCCTCCAGGGACAATACCAGCTTGTCGGTGCAGGGTCGCAGATCCTGGCTGGCATAGCGCTCGAACGGGCCCAACTTGCGCGCCACACCGTCGGGGCGCAAGGCGTCGTCGGAATATCGCAGGCCCAAGGCCCGGTAACGAGCAAACTCCGACGGCAGTCGCCGCAGGAAACTGTTCCAATCGTGTTGCTCCGGAGCCGACCAGCCGACCTCGGCAACCGCGGCGGCGCGCGGGAATGTCATGTACGCGAGCCGGTCCTCGGTGCGGATATGCTCAGTCCAGATGTTGGCCTGCAGTCCCAGGATATGCTGTTGCTGATTCTCTGCGATACCCGGGGGCACCGGGTCGAAGTCGTAGACATCGTGCACTGTTATGACTTTGCCACGCCCGGGCGGCTCGTCGCTTCCGGTGCCCTGCCGGTTGTCAAAATACAGTGTCGGCCAGGGAGACAGCACCGTGTCGTGGCCAGCGCCCACGGCGGACACCGCACCCTCGAGACCCCGCCAGGACATGACCGTTGCATTCTGCGCGATGCCGCCCTCCAGGATCTCATCCCAACCAATGATCCGTCGGCCGTGGGCGTTGAGGTAATTCTCGATGCGCTGGATGAAGTAACTCTGCAAGGCCTTCTCGTCGGCAACATGCAGCTCCCGCATCCGCGCCTGCACTCGCGGCGAGGCTTTCCACTGGTCTTTGACGGCCTCGTCTCCACCGACGTGGAGATACTTTCCGGGGAATAGCGCCATCACCTCATCGAGTACGTCCTCGAGGAAGTCGAACGTGCCGTCATCCACGTTATAGAGGTTGGGATAGATGCCCCAATCGGCGGGCACCGCGCCGGGTGGATGCTCCGTCACACCCAACCGCGGATAGGCCACGATCGCGGCGGTCGCATGAGCCGGCATGTCGATTTCGGGAACGATGGTGATATTGCGCTCGGCCGCATGGGCAACGATCCGACGCACGTCATCCTGCGAATAAAATCCGCCATAGAGACGAGGACGGCCCGTAGCCGGATCGATGTCGGCCGCGGCGGCCGGCCCCGCGGGGACGCGCCATGCGCCGATTTCCGTGAGGCGCGGGTATTTCTTGATCTCCAGGCGCCATCCCTGGTCGTCCGTGAGATGCCAATGCAACACATTCAGTTTGTGGAGCGCCATCCAGTCGATGAACTGCATGACGAACTGCGGCGTCTGAAAGTGGCGGGCCGAGTCGAGCATCAGGCCGCGCCACGCCAGCCGTGGACTGTCGCTGATACTCTGCGCCGGAACGGCGATCCCGCCCGCAGCGGAACTTCCGGATGTGCTCAGTTGCCACAAGGTAACGGCAGCATAGAACAGTCCGCGAGGATGGCCCGCTGACAGCACGATTCGCTGCGGCGATACGTCGATTGCGTAGCTTTCGGGATTGGCGCCGGCCCGTGCCTTGTCGAGCCGGAACGCGATGGAGCCCTCGGGTAAGGAGTCGTTGGAACGCTCCACCACATTCAGCCGGACGCCGCGAGTTTCCTCCAGCAGTCCGGCGAAATAACGCGCGGTGCGCGCGGTATCCGGATCCTGGGGGACGGTGATGGCAGTGCCGGCGCGGACCGTGAAAACACCTTCACGGAACGCGACCCTGGCCGGAGCGGGTATGACATCGACCTGGCGGACAACCGGCGTGGGCGGCGCGGACAAACAGCCACCAAAAAACGGGACAGCAGCTGCGCACGCGAGCATCCATCGCAGCAACGGCGAGCGGGAGGTGGGGCGATTGGCGTTGAGCACGTCGTGTACCGAAATTCCTCTAAACAAGCGGGCGTGAAGCAGGCACCATAGCGGGTCCCGCAACGACGCCCGGCCGTAGATTTCGAGGCTCCCGCCCATGTCTGAATCCGCTCATCCCCTCGTACTTCGAGCCCGCGAGGCCTTGGCCCGCAGCGAAATCAAATCGGCCGAGCTTGCCGTGGAAGAGCGGCTGAAAACCGCCGGTCGCGACATCAATGCTCTGGAGGTGCGCTACCTCATTCAAAAGCACCGTGGGCAATTGGGCGAGGCGGCCCGCACACTGGACGCGGTGATCGGGATCAACGCGCGCGCTGACTGGGCGTACAACGAGCTGATTCAGCTCCTCCTGACCCACGGCAAGGTCGCCGATGCCGAGCAGGTCGCGCGTGCCGCCCTGCGCGCGAACCCCGCAAACAGTCAGGCCCACAATGCGTTTGGCGGCATCATTTCCGACCTGCACGACCTTCCCGCGGGCGAGTGGCACTTCCGGCGCGCCCTGGAACTGACGCCGCAGCAGCCGGCGCCATTTCTGACGAATCTCGCCAACAATCTCGTGAAGCAGGGCCGGACCGCGGAGGCGGAAGGCTACTTCTCGCGCGCTCTCGAGCTCGCTCCCAATGACACGAAAACACTGGCTTCCTGGTCGGCTTTGTGTGAGGCGCGCGGCGACCTGGCGCGCGCGGGAGAGCTTCTTGACCGCGCCGAGGCGGCCTCGTCCGCGCCGGAGGTGGCGTTGCAACGATCGAATCTCCTCGCACGATCCGGGAAACACGAAGAGGCGATCGCGCTCATCAACGGGGAGAAAACCCTCACGGGTCAGGGTCAGCTCGCTCGCGGAAGGCTGCACGAGCGCCTGGGGCGCTACGATGAGGCCTGGCGGGATTTCGTCGGCGGCAAGCGTAAGCTGGCCGCCGAGGCGGGCGGCCTGCAGTACAAGGCGGATGCGGTCGAAGCCCTGTTCGGCCGGTTCAAGGAGTTCTTCACCCGCGCCAATTTCGACCGGCTGCCGCGCGCGAAGCCGCGTGCGGACGTGCCGCAGCCCATTTTCATCATGGGCCTGCCCCGATCCGGCACGACACTCGTCGAGCAGGTCATCTGCAGTCATTCCACCGTGGCCGCGGGCGGCGAGCTGTCCTTCCTGAGCGAGCTTCGCAAGATCGCCGGCGACCTGTTGCCGGCGCCGCAACCCTTCCCGGAAAACCTGGCACAAAGCTGGACCGCGGATCGGCACTACTCGGCCACCCTCTTCCGCGATTACTACCTGGCGCGGGCCGAGCGCCACGGACTCCTGGAAAACGGCAAGGCGTTCTTCACGGACAAAATGCCGTTCAATGAAGTCTATATGCCACTGCTGAAGATGGCGTTTCCGCAGGCGAAGATCGTCCACGTGATGCGCCATCCGCTCGATGTCTGCGTCTCCACGATGTCGAACGACGTGACACAAGGATTCAACTGCGGCTATCGGATCGAGGATACCGCCCATCACCTGGCCGCCGTGTTCGATCTCTTCGAGCATTATCGTCGCGAGCTGGATCTCGGCGACTACGTCCTGCAGTACGAGATGTTGGTAGGCGATCCGGAAGGCGAGACAGCCAAGCTGATCGACTATCTCGGCTTGCCGTTCGAGAAGGACTGCCTGCGCCTCGGAAAGCTCAGCAACCGTGCCGTCAACCGCCATAGCCACTACGCACAGCATCTGCGGCCCTACGTGACGCGCCTGCGGCCGATGATGTCCGCCTACGGCTACGGATGACATCACACTCATTTGCGCAGACGTTCCGCGAGATAGGCTCGCAGTCGAGCCACATCGGCCGCTGAAAGCTTGCCGAGAAGGCCGTGCCGATGAGCGGGGATATGCTCTGTGACAACGGCCTGCGTTCCGAACACATAGTGATCGAACATTACCCGCCATGCCTCGCGCGTGGCGGGCGGCAGCGTCCGAAGATTCAGCATGGCGTGAATCAGAGCGTCGAAGGCCGAGTCGGTTCCGGTCGCTGTGCCGCCAGCGGCGTGCCACCAGTAGTTCACCAACAAGTTGAACGGCTCCAGCGACTCGACGTGATGCCACCACAG
>DATMQL010000080.1:0-6330 GCA_035566815.1 Steroidobacteraceae bacterium
AGTTCGCCGAAGACGCGGAGCTCCTGGGCGAGCTGCGTGAGCATCTGCAGGACAACGGACAGCTCGTGGCCAAAGTGGCGACCGGCAAGGAGGAGGCCGGCGCGAAATTCCGCGATTATTTCGATTACCGCGAGGCCATCAGCGTCATTCCCTCGCATCGGGGCCTGGCGTTGTTCCGGGGCCGTAAAGAGGAGATCCTGCAACTCGCGCTGAAGCTGCCCGAGGAGCTGGTGGAGCAGCCGGCGGGTACCCCGCCACCCGCGGTGACGCCCTTCAACAGTTGCGAGCGTCGGATCGCCGCTCACTTCCAGATTTCCGACCAGGGGCGCCCCGCGGACCCGTGGCTGCTGCAAACGGCTCGCTGGACCTGGCAGGTGAAACTCGGCTGGCACCTCGAGGGAGAGCTGTTCTCGGCCCTGCGCGAGCGCTCCGAGGAAGAGGCGATTCGCGTGTTCGCCCGGAATCTGCACGACCTGTTGCTGGCAGCTCCCGCAGGTCCGCGCGCCACCATGGGCCTCGATCCGGGCTTGCGCACCGGGGTGAAGGTGGCCGTGGTCGACCGCACCGGCAAGGTGATTGAGACGGCGGCGATTTTTCCGCATGCGCCGCGAAACGATTGGGAGGGCTCGCTGCAGGTTCTGGGTGCCATCGCGAAGAAACACAACGTTGACCTCATCAGCATCGGTAACGGCACCGCGTCCCGCGAAACCGACAAGCTCGCGGCTGATCTGATGAAGCGTCACCCGGAGCTGAAGCTGACGCGCATCGTGGTGTCGGAGGCGGGCGCATCCGTGTACTCCGCTTCCGCGCTCGCCTCGCACGAGTTGCCCGGACTCGACGTCACCTTACGGGGGGCCGTATCCATTGCGCGCCGCCTCCAGGACCCGCTCGCCGAGTTGGTGAAGATCGACCCGAAGGCGATTGGAGTGGGTCAATACCAACACGATGTCAGTCAGACGAAGCTCGCGCGCTCGCTGGATGCGGTGGTCGAGGATTGCGTAAACGCGGTGGGCGTGGACGTGAACACGGCGTCGCCTGCGCTCCTGGCGCGGATTTCGGGCCTGTCGGCTTCATTGGCCGAGGCCGTCGTGAAACATCGGGACGAGAATGGCGCGTTCACCAGTCGCGAGGGACTGAAAAAGGTGCCGCGGCTGGGCGCGAAGACTTTCGAGCAGGCGGCCGGCTTCCTGCGCATCAGCGGCGGCGAGAACCCGTTGGACAGCTCGGCGGTCCATCCCGAAGCGTATCCGGTGGTCGAGCGGATTCTGGCCGATCTGGCGCGTCCGCTTGCCGCCCTCAGCGGTGATACGCGGGCGCTCAAGCGGGTGGATGCGAAGCGCTACACCGACGAGCGCTTCGGCCTCCCGACCGTCCAGGACATCCTGCGGGAGCTGGAGAAGCCGGGTCGCGACCCGCGCCCGGAATTCAAGACCGCGGCGTTTCAGGACGGGGTCGAGGATCTGAAGGATCTCACCTCCGGCATGCTCCTCGAGGGCGTCGTGACCAACGTCACGAACTTCGGTGCCTTTGTCGACATCGGGGTGCACCAGGACGGACTCGTGCACATCTCCATGATGTCCCACAAGTTCATCAAGGACCCCCGGGAACTGGTGAAAGCCGGCGACGTGGTGAAGGTCAAGGTGTTGGAAGTCGATCTGCAGCGCAAACGTATCGCTCTCACCATGAAGCTCGATGAGGCGCCCGCACGCGGACGGCCGTCGGAGTCGCAGTCAGGCTCGCGAGGCGCGCCACCGCCCAGGGGTCGGGACTCACAACAGGGCGGCCGGGAACCGGGTCGACGCCCGCAGGACGGCCGGCCCGGGGATCGCCGGCCGTCGAAACCGCGTGAGCCCGAACAAAATTCTAACGGCGTGATGGCCGAAGCCCTGGCACGCGCTTTCAAACGCTAGACGATCGTCATCCGGAGGGGGGTCCGAAGGTCTGCGGGCCCCGGTGTTGCGACGCCAACGACGTCACATTACAGCGAGTTACAACTGCCTGCGTTGAGCTGACAAACAACGGGGCTCATGGCTGCCTCCTTGAGATGGACACGCACTAACGGCGTGCGTCGCGCACAGTCCGAAGCGATGAAAGGCCATTGAAAGGTAATGGAAAGTCTGCGGAAAAGCGGACCTACTACAATGTCCGTTTACGGCGATGAGCGGGCGGTCGTTGGATCATGGAGCAGGCTGAGCTTTCCTTAGTGCGGCGGGCGTTACCGCCGGGCAAGCAGATTCGAGTTGTACTCGTAATCGTGCTGGCCGCGGCGGGCGCGCTTGCCGTTGGTTGGGGAGCCCTGCGCGCCCGGGCCAGTGAGCCGGCCCCGACTCAGGAGGCGACCGCGAGTAACGAGGTGCGCCTGACCAGCGCACAACTGGCGACGCTGGAAATCAACACCGTGGCGACCCGCGCCTTCCGTACCGAGGAGGTGACGGACGGGCAGATCGCTCTCAACGGCGATACCACGACCCAGGTTTTCTCGCCTTATTCCGGGCGTGTGGTCCGGGTACTCGCCAGTCCTGGCGAATACGTCAAGCAGGGCGCGCCCCTCCTGCGGATCGAAGCTTCGGAATTCGTGCAAGCCCAGAGCGATCTGCTCAACACCGCGGCCGCTCTCAAGCTCGCTCGCATCAACGAAGCGCGCAAACACGCCGCGTATGACAGCAAGGGCGGCTCGCTGCAGGACTGGCAGCAGGCGCAGGCTGACCTGGCTGCGGCCGAAAACGCCTCGACGTCGGCGGCCAACCGCTTGCGCATTCTCGGCAAGACGACCCAGGAAATTGCGGCGATCGAGACTGCTAAGAAGACGGATGCCGCGACCTACGTCGTTGCCCCGATCGGCGGAATCGTGACGGACCGCCAGGTGGGGCCCGGGCAATATATTCAGTCGGGAGCCTCGAGTCCCGTGTTCTCCATCGGCGATCTGTCGACCGTGTGGCTCGTGGCCGCCGTGCCCGAGACGGATGCTCCGTTCATCGAGCGTGGGCAGACCGTTGAGGTGCGGGTGCTCGCGCTACCAGGCCAGATCTTCAAGGCCAAGTTGACCGCGATCGGCGCCCAGGTCGACCCGGTCACGCGGCGCGTCCCTGTGCGCGCCACCCTGGCCAACGCCGACGGCAAGCTGAAGCCGCAGATGTTTGCCAGCTTCAGCATCATCACCAGCGGTGACTCCCAGGCGCCCGCGGTCCCCGAGGAAGCCATCGTGCGGGAGGGCGACCAGGCCCGTGTCTGGGTGGTCGCGGAAAACGACATGCTGACGCTCCGGTCGATCCGTACCGGCCGCAGTAACGATGGAATGGTTGAGGTGGTCGAGGGTCTGAAGGCGGGTGAACGGGTCGTCACTCGCGGTAGTCTGTTCATCGACCGGGCGGCACGGCCCGGATAATCGATGGCCTGTAGACCAGCCCCCCCAATATGAACGCCATCATTGCGTTCGCGCTCAAGCAGCGCGTGTTTCTCGCTGTCCTGTTGCCGTTGATTCTCATCGGTGGCTTCGCTCTCTTCTCGCAGTTGAATATCGAGGCGTATCCGGACCCGGTGCCGCCGCTCGTCGACATCGTCACACAGAGCAGTGGGCAGTCCGCCGAAGAGATCGAGCGCTACATCACGATCCCGATCGAGATCCAGATGGCGGGAATTCCACACGTCACCGCCGTGCGCACCATCTCGCTCTTCGGACTTTCCGATGTCAAAGTGCAATTCACCTACGACTTCACCTACCAGGAGGCGGAGCAGTGGGTCATCAACCGGCTGTCGCAGCTCCCCACCCTGGCCAACGGCGTCATCCCGCAGATCTCGCCCACCAGCCCCATCGGTGAAATCTACCGGTACCGGATAACAGGCCCGAAGGGTTACTCCTCCATGGACCTGAAAACGCTCGAGGATTGGGTGCTCGAGCGCCGCTTCAAAGCCGTGCCGGGTGTGATCGATGTGACGGGTTGGGGCGGAAAAACCAAGACGTATGAAGTCAGCGTCGACGAGCACCGCGTACTCCAGTACGGCCTGTCGCTCGGACAGGTGTTGCAGGCTCTCAACAACAGCAACGTGAACGTCGGCGGCCAGACGGTGAACATCGGGCCCCAGGCGGCCGTCGTGCGCGGAGTCGGGCTCATCCATTCACTGGATGACATTCGCAAGACCATGGTGACGTCCGCCCATGGCATTCCGGTTTCGATCGGTGACCTGGCGACTGTGAAGGTAGGCAACGAGCCGCGGCTGGGGATAGCGGGGCAGGATTCGGAAGCCGACGACGTCGTCGAGGGCATTGTGCTCATGCGCCGCGGCGAGCAGAGCATGCCGACCATCGAGCGCGTAAAAGCTGAAGTCGACACAATCAACAACAGCGGTGTCCTGCCACCGGGTGTGCGAATCGAGCGGATCTACGATCGCTCCGATCTCATTCACGTAACGACGCACACCGTGCTGCACAACGTCCTCGCCGGCATATTGCTCATCTTTCTCCTGCAATGGGCTTTCCTGGGTAACCTGCGCAGCGCCCTGATCGTCGCCTGTACGATTCCCTTCGCGCTGACTTTCGCCATCGCCCTGATGATCCTGCGCGGCGAGTCGGCCAACCTGCTGTCGGTGGGGGCGATCGATTTCGGGCTGATTGTCGATGCCTCCGTGATCATGGTGGAGAACATCTTCCGGCACTTGGGCGAGAGCGCCGACGCGCGCCGCACGGGCTCCGCCATCATGCATGTGATACGGGGTACGAGTGCGTTCCGCGGTAAGTTCGCGGTCATTGCGAATGCGGCCACCGAGGTTAACCAGGCGATCCTGTTCGCCGCGGCGATCATCATTGCCGGCTTCGTGCCGCTGTTCACGTTGAGCGGCATCGAGGGCCACATCTTCGGCCCCATGGCGAAGACATACGGTTACGCCATCGCGGGCGGTCTCATCGCTACCTTCACCATTTCGCCCGCGCTGAGCGCGCTCCTCCTTCCCGACAGTGTCGAGGAGACCGAGACCGCGGTGGTCCGGGTCCTACGCCGGGTCTACGAACCGGTGGTGGAGTTTGCTCTCGCCAACCGTGTCATCACGCTCGGGTCGCTTGGCGTGCTGATAGTGCTCGCGTTCATTGCGTCGCACAGTCTCGGCCTGGAGTTCCTCCCGAAGCTGGAAGAGGGCAACTTCTGGATCCGCGCCACGTTGCCGGAGTCGATTTCGCTGGAGGAAGGCAACACCTATGTGAACGGCATGCGCCGGCTCATAAAGACCTTTCCCGAGGTCGAGACCGTCATCTCACAACATGGGCGTCCGGACGACGGCACCGACGCCACGGGATTCTTCAACGCGGAGTTTTTTGTACCTCTGAAACCCGCTGACAGTTGGCCGGCCGGGGTCGACAAGGACAAACTCACCTCGCAGCTGACGGCGGCACTGGGGGAGAAATTTCCCGGTGTCGATTTCAACTTCTCGCAGTACATCCAGGATAACGTCGAGGAGGCGGCTTCCGGGGTGAAGGGCGAGAACTCCGTGAAGCTTTACGGCAACGAGCTCGAAGTTCTCGAGAGCACCGCGGAGAAGATCCGCGACGTACTGCAGACGGTGCCGGGTATCACGGATCTGGCGATCTTCAATCCCCTCGGGCAGCCTACCATCCGCATCGATGTCGACCGGGCACGAGCGGCGCGACTCGGGCTCTCGCCCGGGGACATCAATGCAACCGTGCAAGCGGCGATCGGCGGGCAGGCCGCCGGCGATCTGTATGAGAACGGCAGCGACCGGCATTTCCCGATCATTGTGCGCCTCGAACAGCGCTACCGCGCCGATCCTGATGCCATCCGCCGTATCTCCATCGCCGCGCCCGACCCGTCCGGTAACGGCGCGACGGTACAAGTGCCGTTGGGCGAGGTCGCCTCGGTGCAGTTGATTTCCGGTCCGTCATTCATTTATCGCGAGCACCAGGAACGCTACGTCCCGATCAAGTTCAGTGTTCGCGGCCGCGATCTGGGTAGCGCCGTGCTGGAAGCCGAGCGCAAGGTCGAACAACAGGTCCGGCTTCCCGGCGGCTACCGGACGGAGTGGGTAGGTGAGTTCGGCAACCTCGAGGACGCTCTGCATCGGCTGGCGGTCGTCGTGCCCCTGAGCATTGTGCTCATCTGCATTCTCCTGTTCATCAACTTCGGCTCCATGGTCGATGTGCTGCTGGCCGCGAGCGTGATTCCCATGGCGCTGATTGGCGGTATTTTCGCGCTCATTCTCACCGGCACGCCCTTCAGCGTCTCGGCTGCCATCGGCTTTGTGGCGCTGTTCGGCATCGCCACCATGGATGGCATCATCGTCCTGTCGTACTACAACCTGCACATCGAGCAGGGCCTCGATCGG
>DATMQL010000081.1:0-3524 GCA_035566815.1 Steroidobacteraceae bacterium
GTATAACGTTCCTCCGGAGCATACCCGTGAGGCCCGCGAAATTCTTGGAGCGAACAAACTTCTCTGCGTCGAGCAGGCGGCGATCCTGGAGAAGGACAGGAGCCAGGCGCGTGCCCTGGCTCGTCAATTCCTGGAGATGTACCTGGGCCTGCCAAACTATGTGAATAACTGGCGGCGCCTGGGTTTCTCGGACCCGGATTTTGCGGGAGGAGGCTCGGATCGATTGATTGACGCGGTGGTTACCTGGGGCGATGAAAAAGCGATTCGTAAACGGATCGACGAGCATTGGCAGGCAGGTGCGGATCATGTCTGCGTGCAGGCGATCGGCGCGGACGGTCGGCCCGATGAGCGTTTGCTGAGCCTGCTGGCGCCACACAGCTAGATCGAGAGCGGCTGGGCGCTGAGCAGGAGGCTGGTCGAGCATGACCCGCATGAGTATTCTGGAGCTGAACTGGAGGCGTGGATGAGCTTAACCGTGCTGGGTGATCTGACGCGCCGTCGGGGCGCATGCGCGCTGATCGCGATCAAGGAGCGTGCTCGCTGCAAGACCCGGCTCGCGGACGTGCTCGCGCCGCCAGAGCGTATCGATCTGGTGAGATCCATGCTGACAGCGGTGCTGGCGGCCGCGGGAAACGCGCAGACGGTGCACCAGGTTATTGTGATCAGCCCGGAGCGCGATACGGTACCCGCCGAAATCCCGGTGCTTGCCGATACGGGCGAATCGCTCAACACCGCACTCATTCAGGCACACACCATGGTGCGTGAATTCGGCTGCCACGAGATCGTGGTGTTACCCGCGGACCTGCCGCTGATCAGCGGCGCCGAGATCGACGAGCTCGTGCGCGCCGGACGCGCCGGCGGCTTCGCGATGGCCACGGATGCGGCCGGTGTCGGTACCAACGCGCTCTGCCTGATTTCGACACAGCCCTTCCGCTTTCAATTCGGCCCGGACAGCCGGCGACTGCATTTACAGGAGGCGCAGCGATTGGGATCGAGCCCGCAGGTGGTGCACCTCGCGGGCCTCGAATTCGATGTGGACTCCTCCGCCGACCTCGACATGTTGGATGGACAGAAATGGCTGACGCGACTTCGGGCTTGAGGGCGCTGCTGCGCGCGGTGGAGGCGGGCCGGCGACCGGATTCGGCCGACGCACTGGCCGCGCTGCCGGATGCTCCGCTTGCCGAGTTACTGCCCGTCGCCGAGTCATTGACGTTGGCCGGTTTCGGCGCGGCGGTCACCTACTCCCGCAAAGTGTTCATCCCGCTGACGCAGCTGTGTCGGGATGTCTGCCACTACTGCACGTTCGCCAAAGCGCCGCGCCAGCTCAAGGGGGCCTACCTCTCGCCCGATGAAGTGCTGGCGATCGCGCGCGCGGGCGCCGCCGTCGATTGCAAAGAAGCTCTGTTCACACTCGGGGACAAACCGGAGGAGCGCTATAAAGCGGCCCGTGCTGCACTGGATGCCGCGAATGCCGCGAGCACGCTGGAATACCTCGAGCGGATGGCAAGGCTCGTACTACAGGAAACGGGTCTGCTGCCCCATCTCAACCCGGGGGTCATGGACGCCGGGGATTTGCAAAAGCTTCGGCCGGTCAGTGTGTCGATGGGTTTGATGTTGGAGAGCGCTGCGGAACGGTTGTGCCAGCGAGGGGGGCCCCATTTCGGGTCTCCGGACAAGGAACCCGGGCGGCGCCTCGCGACATTGCGGTCAGCGGGCGAGCTGCGCGTGCCGATGACCACGGGTCTGCTGATCGGAATTGGCGAGACGCGGCGTGAGCGCATCGAGTCGCTGTTGGCGCTGCGTGAGCTCCAAGACGCGCATGGGCATTTGCAGGAGCTGATTATCCAGAATTTCCGGGCGAAGCCCGGAACCCGGATGGCCAAGGCTCCCGAGCCGGCTCTCGAGGAGCAGCTGTGGACGATTGCCGTGGCGCGGCTGCTGTTTGGGTCCGGGATGTCGATTCAAGCACCGCCCAACTTGCAACCCGACGGGTTGGCCAGCCTGGTGCGGGCCGGAATCAACGACTGGGGTGGGGTGTCGCCGGTGACGCCGGACCATGTCAATCCGGAAGCGCCGTGGCCGCACCTCGAGGATCTCGCGCGCAGTACCGACGCGGCCGGGAGAGACCTGGTGGAGCGACTGGCGCTGACGCCTGCCTATGCGGTGCGGCCCGAGATCTGGACGGATTCGGCCATCACGTCGCGCGTGCGGCGGGCCAGCGACAGTCGCGGCTTCGCGCGGCCGGATCGTTGGTTTGCGGGGTCGGGGGCGGCGCTGCCCGCCGTTGCGGAGCGTTGGTCGGTAAGTTCGGGAGCGCCGTTGCCTGCGGTTGCGGAGCGTTGGTCTGCCGGCGTTGGCCGTAGCAGGAAAACAGCAGCGATAATCGCCGCCGCACGCGCCGGCCACGCCCTAACCGAGCCAGACATCGTACGCCTCTTCAGCGTGGAAGGCCGCGACCTCGATGAGGTGATCGCCGCGGCGGATCAGTTGCGCCGGGAATCGGTCGGTGACACGGTCACTTACGTCATAAACCGGAATATCAACTACACCAACATCTGCCTGTACCACTGCGGGTTCTGTGCATTTTCGAAGGGCCGCGGGGCTACGGATCTGCGCGGACCGGCTTATAACCTCGAGCTCGACGAGGTCGCGCGCCGCACGGTCGAGGCGGCGGCGGCCGGTGCGACCGAGGTCTGTCTGCAGGGAGGCATTCATCCGAGTTTCACGGGGCAAACCTACCTGAGTATCGTCCGCGCGGTGAAGGAGGCAGTGCCGTGGATGCACGTGCACGCTTTCTCACCTTTAGAGGTCAGTCATGGCGCCAGCACCCTTGGACTGCCGCTCGCGACGTACCTGGAGAAGTTGCGGGATGCGGGACTCTCGACATTACCGGGGACGGCCGCCGAGATCCTGGATGACGAGATTCGGGACATCATCTGTCCGGACAAGTTGCGTACGGACGAATGGCTGGAAGTGATCGGTACTGCTCACGAGGTGGGTCTGCGGACAACGTCCACGATCATGTTTGGACACGTGGAGCAGCCTGTTCACTGGGCGAGGCACCTGCAACGCCTGCGAGCCCTGCAGACCCGTACAGGCGGTATCACCGAATTTGTACCGCTGGGATATGTGCACATGGAAGCGCCACTGTGGCGCAAAGGTCGAACGCGGTCGGGTCCTAGTTTTCGTGAGGCCGTATTGATGCACGCCGTGTCCCGGCTCGTCCTGCATCCACTGATCAAAAACATCCAGGCATCCTGGGTGAAGATGGGCGCGCAGGGCGCGGCCATATGCCTGAACGCGGGCGCCAACGATCTGGGCGGGACACTGATGAACGAGTCCATCACCCGGGCCGCGGGTGGCGTTCATGGACAGGAGCTCGACGCATCGAAGCTGCAGGCATTGGCCCAAAGTATCGGTCGCACAGCCCGTCAGCGGACCACGTTGTACGGCGCTCCTGGCGCAGAGCATGTAAACGGAGAACTCCTGCGCTCCCGGGAAGCGCCCTCTTCGTCCGCTCTGGC
>DATMQL010000082.1:0-2579 GCA_035566815.1 Steroidobacteraceae bacterium
CCGTCGCGCGCCTCAATCCTTGTGCCGTTCACCTCGACCGCACCGGTCGCCGGAACCAGGTAGCCATGGCGTTCCGCGCCCAGCGCATAGTCGACGGACTCGCGAGCCTTCAGCGTTGCACCCAACACCCGCGCGTCGGCGCGGATCGGCAGCGCGTCACCGTCCTCGTCAAAGCCGCTGGCGAGCGTGACAAAGCGTCCCGAGCGGTCACCCTTCGGGAAGGGTTGCGAGCCCCACGCCGGTGGACCGCCATGCCGCGTCGGTACGATCCAGATCTGGAAAATCCGGGTCGGCCCCGGCTCGAGATTGTATTCGGAGTGCCGGATGCCCGATCCGGCACTCATCACCTGCACATCGCCTGCTTCCGTTCGGCCCTCGTTGCCGAGGCTATCCGTGTGGGTGATGGCGCCCTCGCGGACGTAGGTGATGATCTCCATGTTGGCATGCGGATGGGGTGGAAATCCGGTGTTGGAGGCGATTTCGTCGTCATTCCACACACGCAAGGCGCCCCAGCCCATTCGGGTTGGGTCCACCTGTTCGCCGAAAGAGAAGTGGTGTCGGGCCTTCAGCCAGCCGTGATTGACGGTGGCAAGTTGATTAAATGGTCTGCGTTCGATCATCGCTGCGCTCCAGGCAACGGCCTTCCGACCAAATACCTATCGACGCAGTCACGAATTGGAAATAGAAACTGTTGAAACTCATCGTTTCGGAATTTGAAACCCATGGCCAGGCTACCGGACTTTGAAGGGCTAGCGATCTTTGCCAAGGTCGTGGAACTTCGTTCCTTCGCTGAAGCTGCGGCGGAGCTGAAGCTCTCCAAGGCCACCGTCTCAAAGGCCATCAGCAGGATCGAGGCGCGGCTGGGCGCGCGGCTGATTAACCGCACCTCACGGCGGCTCGCATTGACGGATGCCGGACGGCAGCTCGCAGGCCGTGCTGCGCATATTCTGGCAGAAGGCGAAGCCGCGGAAGACGACGCGCTGGCGCAAGCTACGGTGCCGCGCGGGCTGGTGCGGCTGGCAGCACCCATGTCCTTCGGGCTGCTGCACGTCGCGCCTCTGCTGCCGGAATTCCTTGCCACCTTTTTGGAGGTATCGATCGATCTCCACTTGAGTGATGCGATGGTAGATGTCGTCGCGGAGGGCTTCGACGCGGCAATCCGTATCGCGGTCCTTCCTGACTCCTCGCTCGTTGCGCGGCGGCTCCGTGAAATGCCGCGCTACCTGGTCAGCTCGCCCGCCTACCTAGAGAAGCATGGCAGACCGAAGCATCCGCTCCACCTCGCGCAGCACCGCTGCATCAGCTACAGCTATACGATGACGCCCGAGATTTGGCGCTTTACCAGGGGCGGCAATTCCGCGAGCGTGCGGCCGTCCGGTCCGCTGCGCGTGAATAATGGTGACGCGATGATGCCGGCCCTGATCGCCGGCACTGGCCTTGGTATTCTGCCAGAGTTCATCTTGCGCGACGCACTCGCCGCCAACCGGCTGGAGAGATTGCTGCCGGATTGGACTCTCCCATCCGGCGCTGTGTATTGGGTAACGCCGCCCGGAGGGCCGCGACCGAAGCGGGTCGAACTCCTCGCCGATTTTCTGGTGGAGAAGCTCGCTGCGCATACGAAGCGCGGAACGCGAGTTGCGCCCACGACCCTGCTGCGGCCGCCAGGCAAAGCCAAGAGGCAATGAAGTCTTGGTCCGTTCGAATATCACGTGCGAGGCGTCCGCCTTACATCTGAACTCCGCCAACTGAATGGCAGCTCTTGTGGCACGGAGACAGCTCACAGAGCAGCGCATCAACATGAAAAAACCCCTCGCCGCGTGGGCGAGGGGGTCCTGAGGTTGAGATTGGCTTTCGCTTACGCGATCACAGGACGAAGTCGCGATGGATACGGAAGGTCACGCCGATATTGTCCTGGTTCTCGATGGCGTAGACGCCTGAGGCCCGCTCCGAGCCCGGGCCTGTGCCCGGAGCGCGGAAGACGCCGAGCCCTTTGAAGCCGGTGTACATCTTGGTGTAGATGACGTCCACGCCCATGTAGAACTGCGAGGTGATGTTCCACTGGGTGCGGCTGCCGATATAGCCCAGCTGCCAGTTGGGATCGCAGTTGGTCACGTTGGTGATCGAGCCCGACTGCTGGGTGGGGAAGTTGGCGATCGCCGTGGTGTTGAAGACCGCGGGAAGGAAGTTTCCGGCGCCGGCCTGGTTGCCGCAGGTGGCGGCGGCAATCAGCGCCTTGGCGTTGTCGTTGTACGCCACCGCCTCCCAGCCGCCGTAGATGGAGGTCTTCCACTTCGGGTTCCACACCTGCTCCCAGGAGGCGTAGATGCCCCAGGCGCGGGTGAGCTCGATCTCGCCGGAGTTGCCGTAGATGCCGTCCATGAGCCAGCCGAGGCCCACCGAGTTGCCGACCCCGAAGCGGGCGGCGCTGCCTAACGGCCACTGGGTGTGGCTGATGTAGCGCAGCGCACCTTCGGTGTAGCTGCCCTGCATCTGCAGGTAGCTGCCGCCGGGCACGTTGAGGCGGAGCCCGCCGGTGGCCACCCATCCGAGCTTGTCGGCGGGATGCCCGCATTGGATCG
>DATMQL010000083.1:0-2459 GCA_035566815.1 Steroidobacteraceae bacterium
CGTCTGGTACCCCACGCTCATGAGCTCTCCTTCTGCGCAGGCATTGCCTGCTCACCCTCGATCCTGGCCAACCCTCGCGGGTTGCCCGTGCGACGCATGCGTCGCACCCCGCAGTCATGGCCGCTATAATCGCATATATAGTTGCGTTCGCAACCGTTTCCGCCGATTATTCCAGGCCATGGAAGCGAAACGCCCCGACCCCCAGCCCCAGGACGCTCCCCCGCTGCAGCTGGGCGATTTCGTGCCCTTCCGCTTGAACCGGCTCGCGGCCGAGGTGAGCGAGCATCTCGCGGAAATCTACCGGGCACGGTTCGGCCTCGATATCCCCGAATGGCGTGTGATGGCCACGGTTGGCCCGGATCGCGGCTGCACCGCCCAGCACATCGCCCGCAGCACCCGGATGCACAAGACCCGGGTCAGCAGGGCGATCGCCCATCTCGAAAAGCGGGGGCTGATGACTCGGGTGACGAACTCCGCCGACCGGCGCGAGATGGAGCTGCGCCTGACGCGGGCGGGCCGGCGCGTCTATGCGGAGTTGGTTCCGCTGGCGCTCGAGCGGGAAACCATGCTGCTCGCGTGCATGACCCGGGAGCAGTTGCGCGCCTTTACTGCCGGGTTGGATTGCCTCGAGACCTTCCTGGGACTTCGCAAGGACTCCGCCGACTGATGCCATTTCCGTCCCGGCCGGTCATAATTGCCGGCTATGAAAACGATATTGAGGCGGGTTACCTGGGGCGCAGCGATCGCGCTGGCCGGCACGATGCTGATGCTTACGCCGGCGCTCGCCGCCGACCCCACTCCTCCCGCTCCCGCCATCCCGGTAGCCCACTCGGCGCTCCTCACCATCGACGCCACACACACCGATGACGGCCTGGCCCTTCACATCAAGCACGCCGGCAACCAGATTCCCATCGACGGCCGCGACGTTACGGTGTCCGTCGACGGCAAAAGCCAACCGGTCACGGCGGCGCCCGAAGGCACGTTCCTTCTTTCGACCAAGGACCTCGCCGGCGACGGCGAACGGCAGTTCGACATCGTCGTGGCTCACGACGGGATCCGCGAGATTCTCACGGGTAAGGTCACACTGCCCAAAGTGAGCGCGACCCTGGACCTCTGGCGTGATCACAAGCAGATGGCCTGGTGGGTCCTCAACATCGCCATCGTTCTGATCGCGGTCATGGCGTTCTCACGACGGCAATCGAAGCCCGCCAAAGACGACGAGGACGACTGAGTGCCTTTCTGACCGGCGCGCAGCGCCGCTAAATGTAGCGGGTCGCTTCGACCCGCAGGAAAGTTGGGCGTAGCCCTAATCAAGAAATCCGATGCGGAAAGCGCCCCAGTGGCGGCCCCGCACAAAGATCGGCGCTGACAGGTCCTTGATCAGCATGAAATTCCCGCCTCCCATGTTGCGGCGATAGGTCTGCAGCAGAAAACGCTTCGTGTTGTGGGCAACCTTCTTCACGGCCCGATCGTTGTACACGCGCCGGTTACGGCAATGGGCCGCATTCCAGACCGGATCGTTACTCTGTGGCTGACAGTAGTTGGGATTGTGCGTGGGCAGGTAACCGCCCTTCGCCCAGGCGACACAGAACACGATGCGCGGGTCCGTGCTCTGCAACGGATCCTGGATCGGTGGCAGCAGGCGATCGGTGAACCTCACGTACTCGGTCATGAACTGTTTCGGATTCGTCCCCGGTATCTCCCGATAGCGCTCATCGAAAAGCTGCGCCTCGAAGATTTCGCCACGGTCGATGGCCGCTTCGAACTCGGTACCGATGCGGTTCGCGGTCGCGATACCCAGCTCGATGATGGGCGTATCGGCGGTGGCTACCCCGCTCTCGGCGATGAATTCGATCAGGGTCTCACTCAGGTTCAGGAGCCCGTCGACCCGCTTGTCCGCCTGTGTCAGGTTGCTCGAGGAAAGCTGCACACCGTTGGCCAGGTCGCCGAGCTCCGCTAGCGTGACGTCGCAGGCTTCGAGGTTGCTAACGGCGGAGGCCGCTATCGCATCGATTTCGCGCCCCACGGTGTTGAACGCGTCATGCGAGCGAATGGTCACGCCGTTGACCTGCTCAATACTGGCGGCGGCTTGGGCCGCGTGTTTGTTGGAAGCGCTGCTCTCGGTCACCAGCCCGCTGATCTGCTCGCCGAGGGCCCGTACGCTGGCGGTAATCCGATCGGTGGCGGTGCGGGTCTGGTCGGCCAGGCTCTTCACCTCGGCGGCAACGACCGCAAAGCCGCGGCCGGCCTCGCCCGCCCGGGCGGCTTCAATGCCCGCGTTGAGTGACAGGAGCTTGGTCTGCTTGGCGATGGTCTCGATCGAGCCCGCCACTTCGCCAATCTGTTTGACCACCGGCGCGAAAGAATTGAGCCGCTCCTCGATGCGCTTTACCGCCGTGGTCAGGTGACCGATGTGCTGCACAGCACTACCCATCAGCGCGCGCGGCTCGGCGATCTCC
>DATMQL010000084.1:0-9064 GCA_035566815.1 Steroidobacteraceae bacterium
TGATCGCAAGCCAGACTTACGAAGAGGTTGGGATACAGGAGCTCGCCCTTGTGGCGCACCTGCTCGTCGTCGTTGAGTGTTGGAAAGGCGCGGCGGCGGGTCGTGCCGGATTTCGTGAAGGTATAGGCCCCTTCACGGTGAGGTATGCCGCGCTCCCAGTCGAGGTTCGAGCCGCCGCGGTCTCTGAATGCCGGGACGATAGCGCATAGCTCAGGGTGGAGGCCGGCGCAGTGATAGCACTCGTTGTAGTTCTCGCAGAGGACTTTCCAGTTCGCGGCGACCTGGTACTCGATCGTGTGTCCGATACGCAGGTCGCTCAAGGGGTAGCGGTGCGTGCGTTCGGGTATACCGGCCGCCTGCTCGAGGAAGGGCTTGGCGGTGGCGGGTGTCAGGTTGAGGAATACGAACCCGCCCCAGGTCTCGACGCCCACCGGGTGCAGGCTGAAGAGGGATTTGTCGAAGCCGGGCTCGGTTGTCAGGTAGGGCGCGACGAGGAGGTGGCCGTCGAGGTCGTAGGTCCATTGGTGGTAGGGACAGACGATGCGGCTGGCGGTGACGCCACCGGCCCTAGCGGGCGCGCTCGTCCCTTGGCCGCCATCGTCGGTGCGGCACAGGCGCGAGCCGCGATGGCGGCACACGTTGTAGAACGCACGAAGTTGGTTTCCCCGGTTGCGCACCAGGATGACGCTTTCGCCGAGGACATCCAGCACGCGATGCGTGCTGGGTGAGGGCAGTTCTTCCTCGCGGCCCACGCAGAGCCATTCGCGGAAGAAAATTCGCTCTTTCTCGAGTCCGAAAACCTTTTCCGAGCGATACCAACTGGAGGGCAGGGTCGGCTCCAGTCCAGCCACCGGGGGCGGTAGTACATAACCGGTCATGGGTGCGCCCGCTCTTGTTTATTCACGGGGTGCGCTGCGAAGGGGGGTGTCCCGACGCAAGGCCAGTGTTTGTGGGTCCGCATCGAGCTCTCTGGCATAACGATGGCCGCTGTAGACTGCGTGCACGATAGCGCCGGGAGCAAGAGCATCGCCGACTCTCGTTACGGAAGCGATCCCCGCGCTCGCGAGATCGTCGGGTCGTCCGACGAGAGCGTGATAAAGCGCGTCGTTCGGGAATCGAGCGCCCACGATAATGAGAGAGCCGCACGCCAGATGCGTCTCCTTGTCGGTGAATTGGCTCGCCAGTGTCAGCACACCGGACGTTGGGCCGGAGTGCGGTAGGCCGGACCCTTTGAATCCCGTCACCCGCGATAACGTGTGAAGCGTTATTCCTGACTCAGCGAGCGCGCGGTGGATCTGCGGCTGCTCGTTGCTCATAATGGCCCAGGCGGAGGCATGGCCGGCCGGTGTTACATACGACACCCGGTGGCCGCGTTTCGCAACATACTCGGCCACCGCGCTCCCCATGTAGTAGTTGTCGAAATCGAAGACTACGACGGGGTCTTCCAGGTGGACCCCTGCCGCGATGTCATCCGGGGTATGTACGTTCGGTCCTTCGAGCGGGCCGACGGGAATCTCCAGCGGCGAATACAACATGCGAGACCAGTGAGCGCCCGTAGCGATCACGACGTGGGTACTCCCCAACTCCAGGATCTCGTCGGCGGACAGACGATTACCGCGGTAGAGGTTGAAGTTCGGCAGCTTTTCGAGCTGGCCGCGGCGCCAGTCGAGCACCCGGCCCCAGGATGAAAGTCCCGGCAACCGTGTTTCGAAACGCAGCCGTCCACCGATGTCGTCCGCGGCTTCCGCGAGTGTGACTTCGTAGCCGCGGCGGGCGAGCGTCAAGGCGCACTCGAGGCCGGCGGGCCCTCCACCAACAACCAGTACCGACGCCGAGCTGCCAGCCGGGGCGACTCGCTCGGGGTGCCACTCGCGGCGCCATTCTTCGCCTATGGTCGGATTCTGCGTGCAGCGTACCGGGACACTGTCGTGCCAGCTCGAGATGCAGATGTTGCAGCCGATGCATTCCCGGATGTCCTGCTCGCGACCGGCGTCGATCTTGCTCGGCAGAAAGGGGTCGGCGATCGAGGGGCGGGCGGCTCCGATGAGATCCAGGACGCCACGCCGGATTTGTCCGGCCATGGTGTCGGGCGAGGTGAACCGCCCCACACCCACTACCGGCTTCGAGGTGATTTTTTTGACGAAATCGATGGTGGGCTCGTGACTGCCCTCCGCGGTGAACCGTGATGGGGCACAGTCGGTCGGGGAGGAGTCCATTTTGACGTCCCACAGGTCCGGCACGTCCGCCAGCAGTTCCACGACCTCATGCGCTTCCGAGGCTGCGTTCTCGCTGGGTTTCGCGCGAAGCTCCTCCAAACTGATGCGCAGTGCGACGGCGCACTTGCCGCCCACCGCGTCGTGAGTGGCCTCGAGCATTTCCCGGACGATGCGAACGCGATTGCGGACGGAGCCGCCGTAGGCATCGGTTCGATGATTCCACTCGGGAAGCAGAAATTCGTAGGGCAGGTAGCCCATGCCGGCATAGACATACACGATGTCGAATCCGGCAGTGCGCGCCCTTCGGGCGGCATCCGCCTGCCAGCGAATGAGGTTACGAAGGTCCGCGGCATCCATGACGCGCGAGCGCAGGTTGCTCATGAAACCGACATGGGTCGCCATCCACGAAATGCCCGAGGGCGACATCGATGGCATGCGGTTCGTACGGTTATGGACGGAGCCGCCCCCATGCCAGAGTTCCACACCGGCGAGTGCGCCGTGTTGGTGCACGGCATCCGTCATCAGTGCGTGGGAGCGGATGTCATCCTCGTCCCAAAGTGTCGCGTAGGGGAGGGGCGCGTCATCGGAGCTGGGATCGATGGAGACGTAACCCGAGCACACGACGCCCCAGCCCCCTTCGGCCTTCATCCCGCGAAAGGCGGCACGCATGCGCGGCATCGTGTTCGTCATGCCGCTCGCGTGGGGCACGCCGTAGAACCGGTTGCGCGCGGTCACGGGACCGATTTTTACGGGCTGGAACAGAATGTCGTAGCGCGGGTTGCGAGACATCTAAAAGTACCGCGTGCCTGTTTTGCCCGAGTGTATATCCCGGTGGCGCCGGAGCGCCAGAAAATAATTGAGCAGTCGTCCAATAGCGATTGCGAGGGGTGCGGCCTGGGCTTGCCGACGAACCGGGTGCAATGTAACGATGCGGCGCGCGACGACAGTCGCCACGGGCCACGATGCTCTACGCTGACCGCGCCATCGCTAATGGCCGTGACGTTTTGCCGACCGCAACATTTGCAACTTACAAGGAAAACCTCATGCTGACCCGGCTGCTGCGCATCCTGAGTCCGCTGCTACTGTCGCCGGCGCTGCTATTGCCAGTGATGTTATGGCCCGCGCTATTGCATGCGCAGGCGGCTGGGCCTGACACGCCCGAGGCCGGATCGGTTGAGGAAATCGCACGAGCGACCACGGAGACCCGCTTCCTGTCGCCTTGGGTCTCTTATCTGCCGGCGTCGGCGACTGTCGTCTCGCCGCGCGCCTTTCTGCATCGGATTCCCGGAGCGCCGGGAGAACTCGTCGACTCAACCGCGGCGTATGCCTACAGTCGGGCGCTCGCAGCTTCTTCGCCGCGGGTGAAGGTCTTTACCATCGGACGCTCGGAGGAAGGCCGCGACATCATCCTGCTGGCGATTGCGGATGAGGCCGGGATTCAGCAGCTCGATAAGTTAAAGGCGATCACGGCGGCACTCGCCGATCCCCGCAAGGCCGACCCTGCCGCAGCGGAGCAACTCGTCGCGGCCGGCCGGCCGGTCTACTACTTCAACGCCGCGTTGCACTCCGACGAGACGGGCTCGACGGAGACCGTGCTGGAGTTGGCTTATCGGCTGGCGACCTCCGAGCAGCCGCAGATCCGCCGCATCCGCGCGAATCTCATCGTCCTCATCAATCCGGTGTCCAACCCGGATGGTCGCGACAAACAGGTGGAGTGGTTCTATCGGTACCTGAAAGGCAAAACGGTCCTGGAGAATCTGCCACGCCAGGCGCCGCCGTACTGGTCGAAGTATGCGTTCGTCGACATCAACCGCGACGCGCATCAACAGGTGCACGAGACGACGAAAGCCGTTTACCGGATGTTGTATGAGTGGCATCCGATTGCCGTGCATGACCTTCATGAAAGCGAGGCGCTGCTGCTGACGTGGAATGGCACCGGACCCGTCAATGAGCATATCGATCCTCTGTCTTACAGTGAGCGCCTGGAGCTCAGCTTCCACGAGGTGCAGACACTTACGGGTCTTGGTATGCCCGGGGTGTGGACCTGGAATTTCGGCGATGATTTCGCGCACCTGTTCCTGGATTCCATCGGGCTCAATCACAACGCCATGGGCCGGGGATACGAGACGTACGGCAACGGTACCGCCGAGACGCTTACACATACGTTGAATGCGGACGAGACCACGGTCGACTGGTATCGGCCGGTGCCGCCGCCGACGGGGAGTTTTCGTTGGTCGGCGCGCGACAATCTCAACTACATGGAGACGGCCGCGCTGGCGGCTCTCGACCGGGTCGCACAGGAACCCAAGACGCTGCTGAAGAATTTCTATCTGAAAGGCCTGCACTCGTACGAGGCGGGGTTGAATGAAGCGCCGTATGGCTTTCTGATTCCGGAGGATCAGGGGGATCCCACACGCGTTGCGCAGTTAGTGGCGCGCCTGATCTCGCTGGGGATCGAGGTGCATCGCGCGGCAGCACCAGTGACGTTAAAGGATGGGTCTTATCCCGCGGGCACGTACGTGATCCGGCTCGATCAGCCGTATCGGAACTACGCTGTTGATTTGTTGACGCCGTCGTTCTTTGCCAAAGACGCGGGTGAGCCGTATGACGACGTGTCCTGGGAGCTGCCGGCTCACTATCATCTCAAGGCGATCCCAACCGCGGACCCGCAAGTGCGCGCCGCAAATCTTACGCTGCTCACAACAGCGCCTCATCCCGCAGGAGAGGTCTCCGGCACGGGGACGATATACGTGCTGAAAGACACGGGGCAGGAGGGGTTGCTGGAGGCGCGCTTCAAGCTCGCCCGCTTCAAAGTGTCCGTTGCTGAGCGGTCATTCAATATGGGTGGCGGCGACTATCCCGCCGGGTCCTGGATCCTGCCCGCGCAGACGGGTCTGGCGAGCGCTGTTCACGATGCAGCCACTCAACTCGGACTCAACTTCGTGGCGGTCGGTGCCGTGCCCGACGTGGCGAGTCACGCTGCCCCGGTGCCACGGCTGGGAGTGTGGGTTCCCTGGGCGGATACCGACACGATCGGCTGGCTGCGCTATTCGCTGGACCAGCGTCATATCCCCTACATCTACGTGCGGGATGAAGACATTCGCGCCGGCAAGCTGCGTGACAAGTATGACGTTCTTCTTTATGGTCACGTCGACCTCGAGCTGGCGGAGCAGATCCAGGGAATCCCGAAAGCCTGGGGGCCGATGGCGTTCAAGAAGACTCGTGCGACGCCGAGTCTCGGCACTCCAGCGGAGTCCGACGACATCACCGGTGGCGTGGGTTGGAGCGGATTGGCCGAGGTGCAGCGTTTTGTCGATTCCGGTGGATTGTTGATTACACTTGGCAATGGTTCGATGTTGCCGCTCGAAGGCGGCATCGTGCGAGGAGTCCGCCGCGAGGCGGGAGGCGTTCCGCGGAGTACGGCGGGCGGTGGGGCGGCGGCTGCGGCCGCGGCGAACGACGCGGTGACGAGGACGCCGGGGGCGCATCTGCGTGTGTCGTTTGCGAGGCCGGATCATCCGATTGCGTATGGGTATCCGACACACACAGAGGTGTTTCGGCAGAACTTTGCGTTGTATGCCACGCCGCGGCGTTGGTTGCGGATGGCGTACTGCACGAGTTGCCTGGACGGGCCTGTCGATCCCAGTGGGGTGGTGCTTCAGTGGGGGGATGTCGCGGGGCAGGGCGGGACGGGTCAGGCTGGGATGGCCCAACCCTTTGTGATCAGTGGGCAGGCTTGGGGGGAAAGTAATTTGATCGGGCGGCCGGCGATTTTTGATTTGCCGCAGGGTGCGGGGCACGTGGTGGCGTTCAATTTCAATCCCCTGCATCGGGATCTGAATCGGGGTGATCAGCGGATGTTGTGGAATGCGATTATCAACTGGCGGGCGATCCTGGCGCCGGTGGCGGCGGGCGCGGGAAATTCGGCTGCGCCGGTGGCCTCAAAGTAGCGCTTCGGTTCATGACGAGCCGCAAGGACGGGTCAGATTCCTCCATGCTCCGCGTTACCGGCTTACTTGCCGCGCTGCTGACGGTCGCTTTACTGGCGGGCTGTCGATCGACACTGCGGGGTCCGCCCAAAAAGCCTGCGGTGCCCGCGACGGTTTACGAACGCGCGCAGTGGTCAGAGCTCCCGGGGTGGGAAACTGACAACGTCCAGGAGGCGTGGCAGGCTTTTCTTGAAAGCTGTCGGGCGTTGCGCTTTCAGGCGGAGTGGGCGGCGCCCTGCACGACGGCGCAAACGGTACCGGCTGACTCTCCCACGAGCATACGGGCATACTTCGAGAGCGCCTTCGAGCCCTACAAGATCGTGAAGCGTACGGGGTCGACCCGGGACGATACCGGTCTCGTCACGGGTTATTTTGAGCCTCTCCTGTATGGCTCACGTGCTCCGTCGGCGCGATTCGTGGCGCCGCTTTATGCGCCACCGCCCGACCTGCTCACCGTCGATCTTGCATCGCTTTACCCGGAGCTCAAGGGGAAGCGGGTGCGCGGTCGGTTGGAAGGCAATAAGGTGGTGCCGTACTACACGCGTGGAGAGTTAGCGACGGATCCCGCCCTCAAGGGTCACGAGATCGTCTGGATTGACAGCGCTTTCGAGGCGATGATGTTGGAAGTGCAGGGCTCGGGGCGGGTGCAACTTCCTGACGGGAAGGTGATCCGCTTGCAGTACGCCGATCAGAACGGACAACCTTATCACTCCATCGGCCGTTACCTCGTCACGATAGGAGCGCTCACCGTCGAGCAAGCGAATCTGCCGGGCATTCGTGCGTGGCTCGTGGCGCATCCGGAGCGGCTTCGGGAAGTGTTGGATGCCAATCCCAGCGTGGTGTTTTTTAGCGAGGCATCGCTGGGAGATCCGAACGTGGGTCCGAAGGGTGCGCAGGGGATTCCGCTCACGACGGGACGCTCCATCGCGGTTGATCCGACGTGGATTCCCCTTGGGGCGCCGGTGTTTCTGGCGACTACGCTGCCGGACTCGGATGAGCCGTTGCAGCGGCTCGTGATCGCGCAGGATACGGGCGGGGCGATCAACGGGGCGCCGCGAGCGGATTATTTCTGTGGGAGTGGGCCACAGGCGGCTGACTTGGCGGGTCGGATGCGGCAGCAGGGGAGTCTGTGGTTGATGTGGCCGCGGGCTGTGCCGCTGCCGGCGGCGCAGGTCGGAGCGCTCTCGGCGCGCTGAGGGCGCGAGCGTGTGAGGGCTCGAGTGCCGCTCAATACGCCGTCAGGGACTTCTGCGTCTCCGGTGTCACCGGGATATTCGAGGGCCCCGCGAACACGATCGGAACTGACACCGGCGTGAAGCCGGCGTTGCGGATGACACAAAAGTGCAGGTGGGGGCCCGAGCTGAACCCCGTGTTGCCGGAGTTGGCAATGTACTCGCCACGCTCGACGTGCTCGCCGATGTGAACGCGAATGGAATCCCAGTGCAAATGGGCGTACATGGCGATCGTGCCGTCGTCGTGCAGTATTTCGATGACGTTAGCCTGGTCCATCATCGCCGGCGATACTCCGCCCCTGAATGCGTCGTGGCGTACGTTGATGACCGTCCCCTCCCTGGCTGCGTAGACCTGTGTTCCGTCAGGGATAGCTATGTCCACCGCGTACTGGCTGTCGGGGCTGGTGTGGGTAAATTGTGACGGGTAGGCCTGGGAGATCACAAAGGTGGCACCGACGGCAAATGGCGCACGATAAGGACGGGGAGGACGATGTTGAGCTTGCGGCGATCCGAGAACGATGGACCACTGATATTTGAGATCTTTGGTGCCGGCGCCGGCGTTCTCGATGCTGACCATCAGTTCCCGGGTCTGGGGCTGCAATATTGTCCGGTACAGACTGCCGTTGGGAACGTTGGGATCGTCGGAGTGCAGGATGCGGGCTTCGTAGGTCGCCACGCAGAGGCAGTCGTTGATCGCTGTGAGACGGGTCGTGGTGCCGCTGTCAGTCCGCGCGACCGTGATGTTCAGCGATTCATTCTGGTGGCCAAGGCTGATTGAGTCGTCATGCGCGGCGGACGGCGGGGCCTTGTCCGTGAAGATCCATTGCCCGTTCGCGTCCTTGTATTTGTAGGCGGTCTGGGAGATTGACGCGGCACTGCAGCACACGAGCGTTACGGCCAACGCCCAGCGGGACAGTCCGGTATCGCGGCGGATCACGCGCCGCAGGCGGTGGTCATCACCTGCCTGGCCGTTTCGCGTTGGGCGTCTGCTTCCGCGTCGCTCAAGAAAACCCGGTTGCCGTCGGCATCGAGTTTATAGATGCGGCCGACGTCCTTCAGGTTATTGTAGTTGTCGCGCGCGACCCGGCACCGGGCCGCTTTGTCGTGTTCCTGCTGTGCCTTGGCTCTGCTGTCGCTGTCCTGTTGTTTCTTGCGCTGGTCATCCTCGGCCTTGAACAGCTGACGTTCCTTCTCGAGGCGCTCGGCTTCGGCAGGATCGGCCTGTTGAACGCGCACATCCGCCTTCTGGGCGCCGGATGAGTTGGGCCGGTCCGAGTAGGTGACGTGTCCCTGGGCATCCACAGACTTGTAAATCTGATCGGCCTGCGCCACTCCCATGGCGGACGCAAAGAGGAGGCCTGCCGTGATCACGGCGGCCCATCCCGTGGACCTCGCTGTTCGCTGTGAAGATGACACATCACACCCCGGATTATTCTCGAGTTTACTGTGGCTGCCCCGTTTTCCGGGGCGATACCGGTCACAGATCGGGCACGATTCGCAGGAGCCTGTCTGAGTAATGATCGCCGTAGCGAGGGCGACCCAGATCGAGCAGCTTTCTGCGATCGTTTCCCGCGCATAGCCAACGCATATGTAAGGGAAACGATCGCAGAAAGATGCCGATCTGGGG
>DATMQL010000085.1:0-3653 GCA_035566815.1 Steroidobacteraceae bacterium
GAGGGAGTCGCGTGACCGCTGTTCGAAGCGGCTCGACGGCGGCACATCGTGTCGCTTCGGTGGCGCTTGCCGCCACCCTTTTCGCCCTTCGCATTGGCCGGCTTACCCTGTGCCTCGGCGCTCTCTCGGCGACCGCACCCACATTCGCGGTGACCCACGACGACATCGCCCCGATGAGCCGGGGCCCTCAGGCCAGCACGCCAGCGCAGGCGCCCGCTGACACCGCCCCGGTCGGCACACAACCGTTTACCAACCGCCGCAATCCCCCTTCCTATCGCAAGCTCAGCGACGCCGAATTCGCCCACTACGATCTCGGGATGGCCGTATTCAACACCCAGTTCGTCCCCGCCGGCACACCCAACGCCGGCCGGCGCGCCGGCGTCGGCCCCTTGTTCAACTCGTCCTCCTGCGACTCCTGCCACAACAACGGCGCCCGCGGCCGCGGCCCGACAGAAGACGGCCCGGCTCCATCACCGTTAGTCATTCAACTCGCGACGACGCCAACCAGGAACCCAACCGATCCCGAAGGCGATCCAGTTTACGGCCGGGTTCTGAACCCGATCTCCCTGGAGGGTGTACCGCCCGAGGGCGTGGCGATGATCAGGTATGAAGAGATTTCGGGTCACTATCCTGACGGCAGCGCGTGGAGTCTCCGAGCGCCCCACTACACTCTGACCAACCTGCGCTACGGCCCGCTGTCGCCACAGACGATTATCAAACCGAGGCTCGCACCTGCACTATTTGGCGCGGGGTTGCTGGATGCGGCAAGCGTTGACCGTGATCTTGGCTCGGCCGCACTTGGCTCGGCCGCACTTGGCTCGACTGCACCTGCCGCGACCGCACCCGGCTCGGGTTCCTCCACCCACGCTCCGCCAGATCTACCCACCCACGGCCGCTTCGGATGGCAAGCGAGCGCCCTATCCGTCCGCGATCAGACAGCCCGCGCGTTTGCGCGAGAGATGGGCCTCACCTCCGCGGACATGCATAGTGACGATTGCACGAAGGCCGAGACGGCCTGTCAGCAACAACCCAGCGGCGGATCGCCCGAAGTCTCAGACGATATCTTCAACGCCCTCATCAGCTTTCAACGCTGGCTCGCCGTCCCTGCTTCGCCAACACCACACACCATCCCCGATCGCGACGCGAACACCTTCACTAGACTCGGTTGCGTCGGCTGCCACCAAACGCAGCTTCAGGTCACACTAACCGACGACACCGGCAAGGATGTCCCCGCCGTCATTGCCCCCTACACCGACCTGCGCCTACACGATCTCGGCACTCGCCTCGCCGACGAAAGCGTCGCCGGCAAAACAGTGACGAGCAAGTGGCGAACCGCGCCCCTCTGGGGCCTCGGCTATCGCATGTCGCTCGAGCACTTTCCCACTTTCCTCCACGACGGCCGCGCACGCTCTGCCGAAGAAGCCATTCTCTGGCACGACGGCGAAGCCGCGGATGCCAGGACCCGCTTTGAGCAACTGTCGGCCCCGGAGCGGAAAGCGTTTCTCCATTGGCTGGAGACGCTATAAATCCCCTATCTCCGGCCCACGATGGAACACCAGTTCCTCCACCGGCCGACCTCCCACGAGATGCTCGGCGATAATCCGATCCATGTTCTCCGGCGTCACGTTGTAGTACCAGATTCCATCCGGCTGCACACACATCACCGGCCCACCGCGACAGGCCGCGAAACAATGTACCCTGGTGCGCTTGACCCGCAGCTCCCCCTGGTCGAGACCCGCGGCCTTGAACCTTTCACCCAGGCTGTCAAACAGCTTTTGTGATTCGCCCTCCTCAGCACACCGGGGCCCGACACAAACCAGCAGGTGACGGCGATAATCACCGATTTTGGGCTTTTCAACGTTCAAGTGTGTGATTCCACCATCGGGTCAACATTCCGCTCGCCGCCCTTTACATTCAACAGGCGCAAAATCGCGGGCATGTCGAGGTGACTCTCGACGCTGTCCGCCACTCGATCGATCGCCGCCTCCCGTACCTCGCGATAGTCGATCTCCCGCGGATCACGCAGCCCTGCCCATCTCAGAAGGGCCGCACACGCACCGGGAGACTCGAAAATTCCGTGTAGATAGGTTCCCAGAATCTTCCCGTCGTTCGAGATAGCGCCGTCGGGGCGCCCATTTTCCAGCACCGCGGAGGGCCTCTCTAACGCCCGACCTCGAGTCACGCCCGCGTGTATTTCATAGCCACGTACGGCAACGTCCTCAAAGGTCAACATCCCGCCGGTATTGCGTAACTGTTTTTCAGCTTCCAGCGTCGTCTCCAGATCCAGCCATTGCAAACCCGGACTCTCACCACGAGAGCCTTCCAAGCCCAGGGGATCGCGAATGACCCGACCGAGCATCTGCAGTCCTCCACAGATGCCCAGCACCTTTCCCCCGTAACGCAGGTGCCTCTCCAGGTATTCAGGCCAACCGTGACGTCGCAGCCAGTCCAGGTCCGAACGCACACTCTTCGAGCCCGGCAAAATAACCAGGTCAGCCGGCGGCGGCGACTCTCCCGGACCCACATACCGTAAGTCCACCTGCGGGTGATGTCGCAAAGGGTCGAAGTCGGTGTGATTACTGATGCGCGGAAGCACCGGCACGATGACTTTCAAAGCGCCCGCGTCCGCGGCACCCCGCTCACGATTGATCGCGTCCTCGGCGTCCAGGTTGAGCCCATGGAGATACGGAAGCACACCCAACACCGGCTTATCCGTATACCGCTCCAACCAACGCAGACCCGAATCCAGCAAACCGAGATCCCCGCGAAAGCGATTGATGACAAAGCCGGCGATGCGCGCTTGCTCGCTGGGACTCAACAGCGCGACGGTCCCCACCAGGTGCGCGAAGACACCGCCCCGCTCAATATCCGCGACGAGAATGACCGGGCAGTCGATCGCTTCCGCGAAACCCATGTTGGCGATATCGCCTTCCCTTAAATTGATCTCGGCAGGTGAGCCGGCACCCTCGGTGACGATTACATCGTACCGGGCCGCGAGCCGCTCGTGAGACGCCAGCACCGCCTGCCGCGCAACGCTCTTATATTGGTGGTATTCCGCCGCCGGCATGTTACCCACGACACGTCCATGAACAATGACCTGCGCGCCCAGGTCGCTGTTGGGTTTTAACAAAATGGGGTTCATGTCAGTGGTTGGATCGACCCCCGCGGCTTGCGCTTGCAGCGCCTGCGCCCGCCCGATCTCACCGCCATCCACCGTCACCGCACTATTGAGAGCCATGTTCTGCGGTTTGAAAGGTACCACCCGGATGCCGCGGCGCCTCAGTACTCGGCACAGCCCGGTGACCAAAGTGCTCTTGCCCGCATCGGAAGTCGTCCCCTGGACCATCAGGGTTCGGGCACTCACGCCACCACCTCGCGCAATTGGACGCTACCCAACACGGCCTCCAGACGTTGCCAGTCCTCAGTCGTCGCCGGTAGCCCAAAGCGCAAACTCGGCACAGCCTCGAAGTGGCGCGTGAGGACACCTTGACGTGCCAACACATCGTGCATCTTGAGTGCGTGAGGTGTCCGCACCCATTGAAACAGTTCGCATCCTCCGTCAGGGGGTAGATCGTGACGCGTAAGGAGTTCGGCGAGTCGCCGACTGTCCTGGCGCAGTCGTTGACGAGTCGTCTCCTGCCACGTCCGATCGC
>DATMQL010000086.1:0-3714 GCA_035566815.1 Steroidobacteraceae bacterium
GCAGACGCCGGAGGGCCGGGAGATCCGGCTGCGCAATGCCCTTGCGCCGATTCGCGAATCGTTCGATGTCATCCTCATCGACTGTCCGCCGGCGCTCAATATGCTCACGGTGAATTCGCTGGTCGCGGCGGATAGCGTGCTTATTCCAATGCAGTGCGAGTACTACGCGCTCGAGGGATTGTCCGCGCTGCTGGGAACGGTGGAGCAGATCCGCGCCGCCGTGAATCCAGGTCTCGAGATCGAAGGCATCCTGCGCACGATGTTCGACCCCCGAAACAATCTCGCCAACGAAGTCAGCGCGCAGCTCATCACGCACTTTGGCGAGAAGGTTTTTCGAACGATCATTCCGCGGAATATCCGCTTGGCCGAAGCACCCTCGTTCGGCAAGCCCGTGTTGTTTCACGACAAGGAATCACGGGGCGCGCTGTCCTATCTGGCGCTCGCCGGAGAGATGATTCGGCGCGAAGAGGAGGAGGCGAGCGAGCTCGTAACTGCGGCAGCCGAGGCAACTGTTGCGCCGGACGCGGTGTCCGCCGAGCCTGAGGCGTCTGCTGAGCCCGAGGCAAATGCGGCAACACCCGTTACCACGCCGCCGGATTCGCTATGATCCGCGGCCATGAGCCAGAAGAAACCCACACTTGGTAGGGGACTAGCCGACCTCCTCGGTCACTCCTCCCTACGACCGGCCACACCTGTCACGCCGGTCCCCGTGCACGCGCCTGCGGCTGGCACGACCGCTAATGGGACGGCGCCTGGCGGTGCGGCCAACGCTACCGCGAATGCCGCCACTGCCGTCACCCCTGGCACCAACGCCGCTGTGGCCGGTGAAGAGCTGACGCGGCTGCCGCTCGACCTTCTGCAGAAAGGCAAATACCAGCCGCGTATCGACATGCGCGCCGAGACACTGCAGGAGCTCGCCGACTCGATAAAAGCCCAGGGAGTCATTCAACCCATCGTCGTCCGCCCCGTGGGCGTGCCGGGGGTTGGAGAATCGCAGCGCTACGAGATCATTGCCGGCGAACGTCGCTGGCGAGCGGCGCAGATGGCGGGCTTGGGCGAAATTCCCGCGGTTATCCGGCACATTCCCGACGAGGCGGCGATCGCCGTCGCGCTCATCGAGAATATTCAGCGGGAAAACCTGAATCCGCTCGAAGAGGCGCGTGCCCTCGAGCGGCTCATCTCGGAGTTCGAACTCACCCACCAGGAAGCCGCCGATGCGGTGGGGCGCTCCCGCTCCGGCGTCACCAATCTGCTGCGGCTTCTCGAGCTGGCACCGGAAGTCTGCGAGCGCGTGGAAAGGCGTGAGATCGAGATGGGCCACGCCCGCACGCTGGGCGCACTCGCCAACCGCAAGCAACAGGTGGAAGTCGCCACGCTCATCGTGAAGAGGGGCCTATCGGTGCGCGACACCGAAGCGCTCGTTCGGCGGATGCAGCAGGGAGCCGCCGCGGCCGGCGCCGATGCGGCGGACGCTACCCGGGATCCGAACGTGCAGCGTCTCGAGCAGGAACTCGCGGACAAGCTGGGCGCCAAGGTCGCCATACAACATTCCACCGGGGGCAAGGGCAAGCTGGTCGTGACTTACAACAGCCTCGACGAACTGGACGGCATCCTGGCGCACATTCAGTAGTCACCCGGCTTGGTTTCGCGGCAAGCGCCGCGGCGGCACGAGGCTGCACGCCACGCCCAGGCGGCGCGCCTCCGCCGCGCGACGGCCACACGCCGCGGTTCCGCGATCGCGGCACGAGGCTGCACTCCAAGCGCGGGCTGCGGCCGGCCGAATCGCCGCGTGAGGTAGCACCCCACGGCTACGCGATCGTGCGCTCCGTGCCAGCCCTCGGGACGCCCGAAACTGTTCCAATTCCGACGCGCGCGACCCGCTGTTTTCCCCCGTTTCGTCCCTTAATCGCCCCGCTGCCACATTACGTTTAGAAAGCTCGATTTTGCGCTGTCATGATGTGGACTCGTGTGCCTGTGGTCCTTATAATCCGCCGGCTTTTTCGCCGGGCCCAGCGACAGTCGCGTAAGTGACTGTCCTGACGAAGTAATCGCAGCCCTTACCGCTGTTAGAGGGGCCGGCGCCATCGGGCCGGGAAAGAACGTGATCGCGATCGACGTGCCCCAGATGGGCCAGCCCAATACGGGCCAGCCCAACCCGCGACGTCTGGCCCTCGGTGTCGCGCTGGGCCAGGCAGCGGTCGCCCTGATCGCGGCGCTACTGTGCTGGGTGATCGCCGATTCCCGCGCAGCGCTGTCCGCGGCGCTTGGCGGTGGAATCAGCAGCGCGGCGAGCTTGGTAATGGCACTGCTGAGTTTCGGTAACGGAGCTTCGAAGGATCCGCTGCGAGCGATACGCGCGTTCTTCGTCGGCGAGGCAGCCAAGGTCACCGTGGTGATCGCGCTGTTCGTGGTGGTGCTGAAGACGATGAAAGTTGTGCCGCTGGCGATGCTCGGCGCGTACATCGCGACTTTCTTCGTGTTCTGGATCGTGTTGGCTAAAGGGTCGTCGGTACGAGGTAAACCTCGCACAGATGACCCGCCGCCGCGCGCGAGTGAATGAGAGTCGGTCGCAAGGGTTCGAATTGATCGTATGAGACCTTAATGGCAGCAGAACAGCCTACATCCGCGAACGAATACATCCACCACCACCTGACGTTCCTGTCGAACAAGGAAGCGGTGGGGATCGTGGATTTCTCCTCCATTCACCTGGACAGCATCTTCTTTTCGGTCGTGCTCGCCCTGCTGTTCGGCGGCTCGTTCTATCTGGCCGCCCGCAAGGCGACCAGCGGCGTACCCGGCAAATTCCAGAATTTCGTCGAACTGGTGGTGGAGTTCGTCGACACCCAGGTGAAGGACAGCTTCCACGGCACGACGAAGCTGATCGCGCCCCTGGCACTGACCATTTTCTGCTGGGTATTCCTGTTCAACGCCATGGACGTGCTGCCGGTCGACCTTATCCCGGCGATCGGGCAAGGCTTCGGCATCGAGCACCTGAAGGTCGTGCCCAGCACCGATGTGAACGTCACGTTCGCCATGTCGCTGACGGTCTTCGCTCTCATCATCTACTACAGCATCAAGATGAAAGGCCTCGGCGGCTTCATCGCGGAATTCACGCTGCAGCCGTTCAGCAGCAAGAACCCGGTCGTGAAGGTGATCCTCATCCCCTTCAACTTCATTCTCGAGATCATCCCGTTCCTGGCGCGCCCGATCTCACTGTCGCTGCGTCTGTACGGCAACCTGTTCGCGGGCGAGATGATCTTCCTGCTGCTGGCGGTACTGTCGCTGCACGGCGTGGAACAGCTTGGGCACGTCAGCGGCTGGTTCTTCGTGGTGATGCAATTCGTGCTCGCCTTCGCGTGGGCTGTGTTTCACCTGCTTGTGATCACGCTGCAAGCCTTCATATTCATGGTGTTGACGGTCGTCTATCTGTCGATGGCGCACGAGCACCACTGATCGCCACAACTAACATCGCGTACTCGTTTCGTTTAGGAGGGTTTAATGGAAAATCTCGCACACGTTCAAGGTATGACGGTTCTCGCCGTCGGCATCATCTTCGGTCTGGGCGCGCTCGGCACCGCTATCGGCTTCGGCATCCTGGGTGGCCGCTTTCTCGAAGGCGCCGCACGCCAGCCTGAGCTGACCCCCATGCTGCAGGTGAAGATGTTCATCGTCGCGGCGCTCGTCGACGCGGTCGCCATGATCGGTATCGGTTTC
>DATMQL010000087.1:0-3550 GCA_035566815.1 Steroidobacteraceae bacterium
GGCAAGATCAGCAGCGTTCCAGGGCTGGACTCGCAATTCGGCAACATCGTCGGGCGGGATTTCGCCTACATCACGGTACCGGACTCCTGCGTCAACGAATGCTTCCGGACTTTCAGCGCCGCCCAGGGCATTCATGCGCCGGGAAGCCTCTATCGCGTTGATCTCAACGCGCCGATCAACGATTCGGTCAGCGTGTTCGCCCGGGCGCGCTACACCCAGACGGACTGGGACTTCAACGGCGTGTTCGCCGGCAGTGGCACGGGCAACGGCGGGCTCGCTTCGGCGGTCACCTACCTGACACCGGGCACCAACTCCCCGATCGCGAGCCTGCTTACCGCGGGCCAGGCCGCCTTTCCGGGCACCACCCAGTTCGGCATCCGCAACGTGGCAACCGGCCAGGTGATCCCTGCCGCGAATGTCGCGGCGTTGAACGCGCTCAACGGCAACGGGCTGCTGCAACAGACGGTCCTCAACCAGCAGCTCCTCAAACAACGGGATTGGGGCAGTGACTTCGGGGTGAAATGGGACACGGATGCCGGCGATTGGACCAACAGTCTCACCCTGGGCGGGATGGTCTACTCCGTTCACCAGTCCAACGACCAGTCCGGCGTCGCCCCGGTCATCAACGACGTCAGCAACCAGTCCAACATCTACGATGTCGTGGCCCTCAACGGCGCGGGCGGCGTACTCGGCACGCTAACCAACAACGGCCTGGTCAGCTACGGCGACTGGGGCGCGGGTATCAGCTACTACAATCAAAATTCAAAGTCGGTGTACGTGAACAACGAGTTCACCTGGAACAAGAAGCTGCACTTCGACTTCGGGGTGCGCTATGAGCACGAGACCGAGACGGCCGCCGCCGGCAACAGCTCGAGCCTGGCGATTCCGCCTGGGATCCAGGGGGTGAACCAGACCAACCCCAACGCTTTCAACGGCACGTTCAACTATTCGTCCGGATCGGAAAATCCGGTCAATTGGACCGCCGGTCTCAATTACACCCTCTCTGCGAATCTGTCGGCCTACGCCCGCTACGAGAAGGGCTACCAGACCCAGGGTCTCAATCCCCATCCTACGGGGATCGTGCTGTACGAGGCCGGCGTGACCTTCGCCGACTATGGACTCATCGGTACCCTGCGGGGATTCCGCACCCAATTCGACAACCAGACCTGGGGTGGCGGCGTCGATCCGGCCAACCCCAACCTGAACCTGGGCTTTTTCGGCAACTCGGACGGCAACGGCGTCGACCTCGATGCCACCTATCGGCCCGAGTTCGAGCCGCTACATGCCTTCTCGCTGCACGCCCAGGCGACCTACCAGGACCCGACGTTCAGCAACGTCTCGACGGGCGCCACAAACATCGTCAATACCATCGTCGCGCAGGAGGCGGACGCCTTCTATAACGGCAAGACACCGGGGCGCACGCCCAACGTGATGTATACCCTGACGCCGGCCTATGACTTGCCCGCGCACTATGGCCAGGTCTATCTGAACTACCAATACATCGGCCGCATCTTTGCGGATAACGGTAACCAGGTCGCGTTGCCGGGCTACGGAGTCCTGTCGGTCGGCGCCATCTGCAACATCACCCGGAACCTCGCCCTGAATGTCAGTGTGGTCAATGTGACCAACGTCCTGGGGCTGACCGAAGGCAATCCGCGCCAGGGTTTCACTCAACAAATCGTGAACGGGTATTTCTACGGCCGTGGTATCGTTGGGCCGACGGGCCTGGTCTCTCTGACTTACCGGTTTGATTGAAGGAGGCGCGGTAAGCGCGCACATGCCTGACCGGCGTATCCGCAAGATTGTCATTCTGGGAGGGGGGACCGCCGGCTGGATGACGGCGGCCGCCCTGGCCAAGGTCAACTCGCCGCCGCAATTCACGCTCACCCTGATCGAGTCCGAGGAGATCGGCACCATCGGTGTGGGTGAGGCCACGATTCCGACCATCCATTGGTTCAACAGGCTGATCGATCTCAACGAGGCCGATCTGCTCCGTGAGACCCAGGCGACCTACAAGCTCGGTATCGAGTTCGTCAACTGGAATGGTGACGGCAGCCGGTATTTCCACCCGTTTGGACGCTACGGCGGCCCGCACGACGCCTCGATGTTCTATCACCGTTGGATCCGGGCGAAGCTGGCGGGCGCGGTGCAAAGTCACACGGCTTATTCCCTGACCACGCGGGCAGCTTGGGCGAGCCAATTTGCTCCGCCAAGCAACGATCCAAATTCCATTCTTGCAACGCTCGGTTACGCCTACCATTTCGACGCCAGCCTATACGCTGCCTTCTTACGCCGGCGCTGCGAAGCGAAGGGGGTGCGGCGCGTCGAGGGCAAGGTCACCCGGATTGCGCAGGATCCGGAATCGGGCTTCATCACCTCGCTGACGACCCATCGGGATGAGCTGATCGAAGGCGACCTGTTCATCGACTGCTCCGGTCTGCGCGCGCTGCTGATAGAAGGGACTCTCCACACCGGCTTCGATGACTGGTCTCATTGGCTTCCCTGCGATCGTGCCCTGGCGGTACCGAGCGAGCGGGTGCAGGACCCGATTCCCCACACGCGCGCAACTGCACATGCCGCGGGATGGCAATGGCGCATTCCCCTGCAACACCGCACGGGCAACGGGATGGTCTACAGCAGCAAGTTCTGGAGTGACGAACAGGCTGCTGAGGCTTTGCGCTCGCATCTCGACAGCCGCGCGCTCACCGAGCCCCGGCCCATTCGGTTTCTGGCGGGCCGGCGTCGCAAGACTTGGCACAAGAATGTGGTCGCCATCGGCTTGTCGAGCGGTTTTCTCGAGCCGTTGGAATCGACGAGCATTCACCTCATACAAAGTGGCATCGCCAAACTGCTGTCGCTGTTTCCCACGCGCGACTGCTACCCGGAGACAGCCCAACAGTTCAACCGCGTTTTTGACGCGGATGTCGAGTCGGTACGCGACTTCCTGGTACTACACTATCACCGCTCGGCGGGCCGAGCGGAGCCAATGTGGGAATATTGTCAACACATGCCGTTACCCGATGCAGTGACTGACAAGATGGCGCACTTCACCCACACCGGCCGGATCGTGTTGGCGACGGATGAGCTCTTCAAGGAAGCCAGTTGGTTCGCTGTCATGATGGGACAAGGGCTGGAGCCGGCCGATTACAATCCTCTCGTCGACAGCATTTCTGCCGAGGAGAACCGGGCACACCTCGCACGCATAGAGCAGCAGATCGCCACGGCGCTGCGGTCGATGACACGGCATGAGGACTACATCCGCAAACAATCGAGACAGTCCTGACTTCCCATGGCGACGTCATTGCACTCAGCAGCTCTCTTCGTCGTCCTTTTATCCGGTTCGACGTCCGCCGCGGGCGCGACCCGGGACGCTCCGTTTCACTTCGAGGTCAGGGAGGGACAGAATCTCAATTACTTCCTCCGTGACGGCAGGACGGCGGCACACCTGGTGCTGCGCTCAGGTCGAGACCTCCGCATCCTGGTCGCCTTTCCCGCGGGGAACAGCGGCGTCGGATTGTGGTTTCAGCGGCAGGAGGCCACAGCGGAGTGG
>DATMQL010000088.1:0-10107 GCA_035566815.1 Steroidobacteraceae bacterium
CAATGGCGAGTCCGCCGGCATGGATCGCGACCGCGCGTTTCTCTTCGAGCACCGCTATTTGTTGAGCGACTCAGTGACGCCGGAGCGGTTCACTGTCGAGGGGCTGAAGGGGGCGATTCAGGATACGGTCGACCTACTCGCGTCGCCAGCGGGGTTACTGGTGAAGGAGTTGCTTCCGCACGATCCTACCGGTGAGATGGTGGAGATCGTTGGGCAGCTCGGCGGCGGAGGGGCGCCGAGGACTGAGAACGGGGTCTGGAACTCTGGGGACGGCAAGCGGGCGTTGATTGTGGCGCAGACACGGGCGCTGGGGTCGGATACTGATGGGCAGCAGCGGGCGGTCGAGGCGATTCGGGCGGCGTTTGCGGTGGCGAGTGGGTCGGCGACGGCGAGCAGCGCAGCAGCCGTGAATGCGCCGGCGGCAGCGAGTGGCCAAGCTGCTGCGAATGGGCCGGCCGGCGCGAGCGCCGCAGCTGCTGCGAGTGGGCCGACAGCCGCGAGTGGCCAAGCGGTTCCGACTGACCCGCATCGCGCTACGTTGTTAATGAGCGGGCCGGGGGTGTTTGCTGTCGACTCTCGGGCGACCATCATCAAAGAGGTGACGCGGCTGTCGATTCTGAGCAGCGCCGTCATTGTGGCGTTGTTGCTCGGAGTCTATCGCTCTGCGACGGCCCTGCTGCTCGGGCTCGTGCCGGTGGCTTCGGGCGCGCTCGCTGGTGTCGCGGCGGTGGCGTTGGGTCTCGGCGTGGTGCACGGGATTACGCTGGGGTTTGGCGTCACCTTGATCGGTGAGGCGGTCGATTACTCCATTTATTTGTTCATTCAGCGCCAGACCCTGGCGACGCAGACACCGGCGCGCGAGGGGCGGCCCGACTTGGGAGTTGCGACTGGCGAGCATTCCTTAGACAGGCACCCAGGCGCGGGTTGGGAGCGCTCCGTGTGGCCGACCATCCGGCTGGGGATGCTCACCTCAGTGTGCGGGTTCGCCTCCTTATTGCCGTCCGGCTTTTCGGGCCTGGCGCAGCTCGGGCTCTATTCCATCGCAGGACTGGTAGCGGCGGGCCTGGTGACCCGTTTCGTGCTGCCTCACTGGCTGCCACGAAACTTTGCGATCCGGGATGTCGCGCCCATCGGCGTGGCGGTCTCCAGACTGTTGCAACGTGTCAGGGGCGCGCCCGTCATTGCTATCGCCGTGGCGGTCCTGGCCGGAATCGTGTTGTACATTCACCGCGACGCGCTGTGGAATCGCGAGTTATCCGCCCTGAGCCCTGTGTCCCTGGCAGACCAGGACCTGGATGCACAACTGCGTGTCGATATTCATGCGCCGGATGTGCGCTACCTCGTCGTGGTTTCCGCGCCCGATGAGCAGTCCACACTCGAAGTTGCGGAGAAAGTTGGCGCGCGACTCGACAAACTCGTGGACGCCGATGTGATCGGCGGATTCGACAGTCCGGCACACTATCTGCCGAGCCAGGCGACACAACGTGCACGGCAAGCGAGTTTGCCGGCCGCCGACGAACTGCGCGAGAGGTTGCAAAAGGCGGTTGTTGGAATGCCGGTGCGCATGGAACGACTGGAGCCGTTCCTGACTGACGTCGCTACGGCCCGAACCCAGCCGCTTCTGACACGTAAGGATCTGGACAATACGTCCATGGCTAGCGGCTTCGACGCACTCATGATGCGTGCTCGGCAGCACCAGGATCCCCACAGCCAACACGACTCACCCGACCATCCGCGTCAGATCGCGCTGCTACCGCTACGCGCCTCCCCCTCAAATCCTTCTTACATCGACGACCGCCGCGTGCGTAGCGCGGTCGAGGCAGCGGCTCCCGGACAGGCGACCGTGCTCGATATCAAGGGCGAGGCCGACGCACTGTACTCGACATATCTATCAGAGGCGGTGCGGCTCTCATTGGCAGGTTTTGCCGCCATCGTGATACTTTTGCTCATCGCTTTGCGCTCGCCCCTGCGAGTCGTTCGGGTAGTCATCCCCCTGGCGCTGGCGGTCCTGGCGGTCGCCGGGGGATTCGCGCTCCTGGGACGACAACTGACCATTCTGCATGTCATTGGTATGTTGTTGATCGTTGCTGTGGGGTCGAACTATGCGCTGTTTTTCGATAGGCGGGCGACGGATGCCCATCCCGGCTCGGTGCCGTTGACCCTGGCCTCGCTCCTGATCGCGAACGTCGCGACTGTTATGAGCTTCGGCATACTCGCGTCTTCGAGCGTGCCGGTGCTGGCTGCGTTGGGATCGACCGTTGCGCCCGGGGCCCTGCTGGCCCTCGTCTTCTCCGCGCTGCTCGCCCGGCATTTGCCGGAGCCGACGCAAGCTGTGGTGGGTTAGCTCATGCGCTCGATTCAAGAGCCTGCCGAGACCGGAAAAATGGCGCCCACGCGGGTGTTGTTGCTGCCCGCGGCGTATGCCGCTCCCGAGGATTTTTTGCGCGAAGGTTTCGTCAGGACGGCACGCGAGCGGCGGCGGCCGGTGGACCTCGTTTTCGTCGAGCTGAAGATGCAGCACCTCACCGACCGCACCATCCTGCGCCGGCTGCGACACGAGGTGGTGTTGCCCGCACGGGCGCTGGGCTGCCGCTCCATCTGGCTGGGCGGGATCTCTCTGGGCGGATTCGTGGCTCTCGCCTACGCGGAGCGCTATCCGCAGGAGGTTGACGGCCTGTGTCTGTTCGCGCCGTACCTGGGCAACCACATGGTGACGGGGGAAATCGAGCGCGCGAACGGGGTTCACGAATGGAAACCGGGCGAGTTAGCGGAGGATGACGATGAGCGTAGGATATGGCGGTTCATCAAGCAGCAGCGGACGCGGTCATCACCGCTGCACCTGGGCTACGGACGGGAGGATCGCTTCGCGGCCAGCCACCGGATGATGGCGTCGGCCCTGGCTCCCGAAAGTGTCGACGTAGTGCCCGGGGGGCACGAATGGCCTGTCTGGCTGCGGCTCTGGGAGAATTTCCTGGATGCGCGGTTTCCAGCGGGCACCGCCACGACATAGCGAAACTCATGTCTGATTCAGTAATGCACCGACCACGACCCTGGCGACCCGCGCCGCTCATCAGCGGCTCGATGGCGTTGAATGTCGCTGCGGTCGCCGCAACGGCCGTTAGACCCCACCTCTGGCCCTGGACCTTGGGGGCCATGGTCGCCGATCACCTGTTGCTCACCGGCATAGGTCTTTGGCCGCGGAGCAGACTCCTCGGCTCCAACTGGACACGGCTGCCGGGCAGCGCCGCAGCCAGCGGCGCGGTAGCGATAACCATCGATGACGGGCCGGATCCCGGCATCACGCCACGGGTACTGACGCTACTCGACGAGCACCATGCGAAGGCAACCTTCTTCTGTGTTGGTGAGAAAGTACACCGTTACCCGGATCTCGCGCGCGAAATCGCCGGCCGGGGGCATTCGGTCGAGAATCACAGCCAGCGGCACGCTCACTACTTCTCGCTGCTCGGCCCACGGGGACTGATGAACGAGATCCGGCAGGCACAGGAGACTATCGCGGAAGTTGTTGGAATCCGGCCCCGGTTCTTTCGTGCGCCGGCCGGTCTGCGTAATCCGTGGCTGGACCCTGTACTGGCACGCCTGGATCTGCAGCTTGCCAGTTGGACGCGGCGTGGCTTCGATACGGTGAACCGGAGCCCTGACACGGTGCTCGACAAACTGACCCGACACCTCGGCGGAGGCGACATCCTGCTATTACACGACGGCCATGCGGCCCTGACCGGATCGGGGCAACCGGTCATTCTCGAGGTACTGCCGCGACTGCTCCAGGCTTTGAGCGGGGCAAAACTTCGGCCTGTCACACTACGCGCGGCACTGACATGACACCGCTCATGCTCACTCATTTCACCGCGACGAGTTGTATTGGTCGCGGCTTGCGCGAGACACTCGGAACGTTGCAGGAGCGGCGCACGGGATTGGCTCCTTGCAGGTTCGAGACCGTCGAGCTCGATACCTATGTCGGCGAGGTCGCCGGCATCGACGCCGAGCCCTTGCCGGACAAGCTCGCGAATTTCAACTGTCGTAACAACAGGCTCGCGCACCTCGGACTGCGGCAGGACGCATTCCTGGAGGCCGTCGATGAGTCGGCGCGGCGCTGGGGCCGGCGGCGGGTTGGCGTATTTCTCGGTACCAGCACCTCCGGAATTCTGGAGACCGAGCTCGCCTATCGGCGGCGCGATCCCGGCACGGGCGCGTTGCCCCATGACTTTGATTACCGCCGCACCCATAACTCCTTTTCGGTCGCCGAGTTCGCGCTGCAGCTGCTGGGGCTCGAAGGGCCCGCGGTGGTTGTTTCGTCGGCCTGCTCCTCGAGTGCGAAAGTGTTCGGATCGGCGCGCCGGATGATCGAAGCGGGGCTGATTGACGCGGCCCTGGTGGGCGGTGTGGATTCGCTTTGCCTGACGACCTTGTATGGTTTCAATTCCCTGCAACTGGTATCCCACCTGCCCTGCCGGCCATTCGACGTGGCCCGGGACGGGATTTCCATCGGCGAGGCGGCCGCATTTGCACTGCTCGAGAAAGTTCCTGACAGTCTCGATGCCGACGCCGTAATGCTTCTCGGTATCGGGGAGTCGAGCGACGCCTATCACATGTCATCGCCTCACCCCGAAGGCCGCGGCGCGCAGGCAGCGATGCTACAGGCGTTGGACACTGCAGGACTGCAGGCGGCAGACATCGACTACATCAATCTGCACGGAACCGGTACGCCGAGCAACGATAACGCGGAAGCTCGCGCCGTCGCCGGAGTGCTCGGGTCGGAGGTACCCGGAAGCTCAACGAAGGGAGCCACGGGGCATACTCTGGGCGCGGCGGGCGCGCTGGAGGCGGTCATCTGCGGGTTAGCTCTGCAACATGGATTCATGCCCGCGGGGCTGAATACCACGGTGGTCGATCCGACGTTGGGAGTTAATTATCTGCTCGAGAACCGCCGTGGAAATATTGCCCGGGTGATGAGCAACTCGTTTGGGTTCGGCGGCTCGAATTGCAGCCTGATTCTGGGGCGGGCCGGATGAGGCCACTCTCCGCCTCCGTGAGGGGAATCGGCCTGTTGGGTCCGGGGCTCGACGATTGGCTGTCCGGAGCGCCCGTACTCGCCGGCATTACCCCCTACACGGCTCGCGCCACGGTATTGCCAACACCCGTCGCCCTGCCGGCAGCCGAACGTCGTCGCACTGGCATAGTCGTCAAATTAGCGCTTGCGATTGGATTTGAAGCCGCTGCCAGGGCGGGCGTGAACCCTGCGGAGTTGCCGACCGTCTTCTCATCGTCCGGCGGCGATGGAATCAACTGTCACGAGATCTGCCAAACGCTTGCGACAGGCGACCGTCAGCTCTCGCCTACACGATTTCATAACTCGGTGCACAACGCCGCGTCTGGATACTGGAGTATCGCGGCAGGTGCCACGCCGGCGTCGAGCGTGCTTTGCGCGTTTGACGCCACTTTCAGCGCCGCGCTATTGGAGGCCTTGACACAGGTGGTTGTGGACCAGACGTCTGTGTTGCTTGTAGCCTACGACTCGGGATATCCGGAGCCGTTGCACTCCGTCCGGCCCATACCGGACGCGTTTGGAGTGGCTATGGTATTGGCGCCGGTGTCCGGGCCGCCTACCCCCGCCGCCGCCATCATTTCTGCGGCCCTAACCGACGCACCAGCGGAGTCGATGCGGGACGCGCGGCTCGAGGCGTTGCGGGCCGAGATCCCGGCTGCTCGCGGCTTACCTCTTCTTGCCAAGCTCGCTCGACGCGAATCGGGCCTCGTCGTGATTGACTATCTCGAGGCGCAACGCATCGCTATCGAGGTATCGGCATGCGGTTAGACCGCCATTGGATTGAAGGTCACATTCCCCATCAGGGCACCATGTGCCTGCTTGACGAGGTGCTGACGTGGAACCCAGTCCGGGTTCAGTGCCGCAGCTCAACGCATCGTGACATCGCCAACCCGCTCCGCTCAAGAGGCCGTTTGGCTGCCGTATGCGGCATCGAATACGCCGCGCAAGCAATGGCGGTGCACGGAGCGCTGATTGCCTCCCGCATTACTACGTCGCCCAATGGAGCGGCCGTAACCGGATATCTCGCGAGCGTTCGTAATGTCACGCTATTTGCGAGCCGGCTCGACGACGTTGAATCCGACCTGGTTGCCATTGCGGAGCTCGTGACGGGCGACGACCATACTGTGCTGTACGATTTCTCCGTATCAGGAAACGAGCGCGTTCTCCTCGCAGGGCGCGCCACCATCGTATTTAATGCCGCTCTACGCGAACTTTCGCCAGGCTCACGGACGTCCGAATGAATACAACCCCCAAACGGGCACTGGTCACCGGCGGCAGTGGCGGCATTGGCACCGCTATTTGCCGGCGCCTCGCTCGCGACGGTTTCCATGTGTTCGTGCAGGCCAACCGTAACGTATCGGTTGCCGACGCTGTCGTTCGGGATATCGTTGCCGCAGGCGGGGCCGCACAAACACTTTGTTTCGACATCACTGACACTGTGGCGACCAGTGCGGCCCTGGAAGCGGTGCTCAATGACGCCCCAATCCAGGTGCTCGTCAACAATGCCGGCGTGCATGACGACGCCGTACTGCCCGGCATGAGTGCGGAACAATGGCATCGCGTAATTGACGTGTCGGTGAACGGGTTCTTCAACGTCACGCGACCTCTGTTGATGCCCATGATCCGCACGCGATGGGGACGTATTGTGAACGTGTCCTCTGTTGCGGCTCTGATCGGGAATAAGGGCCAGGTCAACTACGCCGCCGCCAAGGGTGCACTCAACTCCGCCACCAAGGCGCTGGCCCTGGAAGTCGCCACCCGCGGAATCACCGTCAACGCAGTTGCCCCTGGCATTATTGTGACACCCATGAGCGCGGGGCTCTTCGACGCGAAGGCCATCGAGCGGCTGGTGCCCATGAATCGCGCGGGCGTCCCCGACGAGGTGGCCAGCCTCGTGTCGTTTTTGACTTCGGCGGAAGCGTCTTATGTGACGGCACAGATTATTTCTGTTAGCGGGGGAATGGCGTAGCGGCGAGCCGCCTCCAGCGGAAGCGGCCCGAAAGCTGAAACGCGGTGCCATCGTGCGGGTCGCGGTGCCATCGTGCGGGTCGCGGCGCCGTCGGGCGACTTCCGCGCTCAAGGATCCTCAACCCTCCAGTTCCAATCGCCGAATTTCACCGGCCGGTGCATGTTTTTGAACAGGTCCCCGTTGGCTGGCGGTGCTCGGCCGACCGCGCAGCCAATCATGGGAAAGAGGAACACCATGATGGAGCAGCGATCGTTGAGCGCAACGACAAAACCGCCGCCCTGGAGAGGGGTGATGCGATGTGTATGCGCGTAATCCCACGCGAATTGTGGACCCGCCACGCGGGGGCCGGGAAGCGGTTTGAAGCGGGAGGTCAACGCCGCAGCTTTACGCGCCGCGTCGTCTTCAGCCTCGACGATGTGTTGGGCACTGGTTTGTGCCGCGACTTCGGCCGCCGCGCGCCAATCTGGTGCACTCGAGGTGAGTGCCGATGAGGGTGGCTGGTGAGGACCGGGCTCGGAGCCTCCCAGACGCACAGAACCCGGCTGAAGCTCGGAGTTCTCTTGTGGAGCCTGCGTCATCTGTGGAGCCCGCGTCTTCGGGGAATCAGGTGTTGGCTGGCGCTGGCTTCCGTGTTGCGTTTGCTGTTGCCCCGATTCGAGAGCCCGATCGGAGCGGGCCGACGCAGTGGGGTACAACAATGGAGCTAACCAAGGCGATGAGTCCTCCGGCTCCGAAATCGGTTCCACCGTCGGCTCTCGCGGCAGCGGCGGCAAAAAAATCGGCGTTATTGCGGCCTCATCCTCGGCTGGCAGCAACACCCAACGATGCAACGATGTAACCAGCCAAAGCAGCGCGAGGTGCGCAGCCACGACCGCGACGAATATGGCAACCCGCACGAGGCCACTCCCCTGCCCGCTTTTTTTCGTTCGCGCAGGTTCGAGTGCCGGGATGTGCTGTTAGTTCCACTGAGAGGACTCTGCCGCTTCAGCCCTCGTCGCAACTCACACACCGCCCGACCGCCGCACTCTCGTCCGCTACAACATAGCGGGCGGCCTGCAGCTTGGGGATCAGGACGCTGATAGTCAGCAGGATCTCTTTACAGGCGCGGGCCTCGAGATTGGCGGCCTCGGACTTGTGCCGGTACTCACCCATTTCTTCCGCCAGGAAAGAGGCCAGGGTCCGAAGTTGCGCGATCGAGGTATCGAGCAGAACGTGGGGTGTGAGTGACATGGGCGTCTCCATTCACGGGTCTGTATATTTATACAGCTCCCGTTTTTTGGCAAGTCCCAAGGCCAAAGCCCGCGGGTAGGCGGCCAGCCAGCGGTGCGCCGGCAGGCGGCGGGGTACGGGTGGCGGGTGGCGCAGGTGGGCGGCAAGTTGCCGCCGGTGCGCGGGGCCACCGCGCCGGCCGTCAGCCGCAGTTACTCGTCCCCGTAAACCGTCACAGGCGAGCCCTTGGGCTCGATGTCCACGAGGTCGTGCACATGTGTTTCCAATGACTTACGACGTCCGCCGGCGGCATGACGCTCGAATACCTCGATGCGGTGGTATGCCAGGTAGGCGCATTGCTCGGGCCGAAACGTGCCCACAAAACACGGCAGTTTCAGGCCCCACTTGTCCAGCACCGCGGGGTTCAGATAACGCGAGACCAGCAGTTCCCCGGTGTCGGCGAACGAGATGTAACCGCGCCAGAACAGGTGCTCCAGGTGCGGCGACAACAACAAGCCGTTGCAGCCATCGAGCTTCTCGGCATCACTCGACTTTCGCCAGGGCTTGATGTGGATGGCGCGCAGGTGCCGGCGATCGAGCAACCCGGTCAGGCGGCAGGCGGCCTCGACAGCCTCCAGGTTGGCGCGGTAGACGCCCTGCCCGCGGCGCGCTTTCAACAGGTCGATCTTCGCCTTGGAATCGATGTCGGTCCGCTGCAGCAGCGCTTCCTCCGCCACATCGTCAGGAAAATGATAGCCGGCGCGTTGGGTAATCTCCTCGACGAGCGTATCGAGCTCGGCGCCAATCAGGCGGCGCAACGTCGCCGCCAACCTCTGCGGCACCGAGGCCAGGTAGATCGCCGGATTGGCCTCGCCGCTGGCGCGCAGTGGTGAGTATTTCTCCGGTAACAGGCGCGCGAGCTCGGGCGCGTGATCCTTCGGGTGCCAGGGCTTGGCGAGCGCCGCGTAGCGCACCGTCACCTGCCACCCGCGCGGGCCGCCCGACTGCTTGCGATCCCCTCCGAATTCGAACGGATTGGGCGCCTCGCGCGCCCGACCCAACGCAACCCCAACCGCCCGGAGCGCACCGCCCGTGAATGAGAAAGCAAACACGACATCGCCCGGCATGATCTTGGTCATGTTGTTGGACGACTCGTTGCCGGCACCGCTCTGCGTTCTCTTCGGGGACCAGAGGAACTCGCCGTCGAGCTCCTGCGCATGCGTGCGCTTGTGGTTCACCCACCAATAGCGCACGCCGCGCCCCGCTTCTGCGGCTACCCCACCCGTGTCGCTCTGCGCGTCCATCAATGTCCCGTTGTCCCCCGATGCCAAGCCGTGTAATCTTCCGCGCCCCGGCAGGGCGGGTACGCGGCGGTGAAAGCTCGCGAACCATTCACGTCCGGTCTGGGTCAGCGTCCCCATCGTCTAGAGGCCTAGGACATCGCCCTTTCACGGCGGTAACACGAGTTCGAATCTCGTTGGGGACGCCATTCTTTTCAATGACTTAGCCGATTTACCCGAGGCTCCGAAATGTGCCCGGGTAACTTCCGGGTAAGTCCCGACCCGTTTCTGGCGCGACCGCATCGGCGCCGCCCTTCGCTCACTGGTAATCGTAGCCGTAGCCGCCGCGCTCGGCTACCGGGCATGCCTCCATACTTGTCGCGTCTGTGGTCGTCGCGCGGGTCGCAGGAGCTCTCGTGCATTGCTTCGACCGCGGGCCGGTCCGGAGTGCAGCACCCCTTGAGCCGTTTCATTCCGTCGCCTAGGGGGCCCTCTCTTACCCCTATCGACGTCTCTGGAACGCAGGCATTCAATACGATCGGGACGGTACGGCCCTAAACCGCCTGCAAGAACCGATGCGTGTC
>DATMQL010000089.1:0-13532 GCA_035566815.1 Steroidobacteraceae bacterium
TATCCCTTCCGACGGCCCGTCTTAACCTTCGCGATCTTGTCGACGGTTTCTATGCCCTCGGTCACGCGGCCGAACACGGCATAGCCGTAGTCGCGCGGTCCGTGGTCAAGAAACGCGTTGTCCGACAGGTTCACGAAAAACTGCGACGTGGCGCTGTTGATGTCGCTCGTGCGCGCCATCGATAGCCAGCCGCGGCCGTTCTTGAGTCCGTTCTTGGCTTCGTTCTTGATCGGGTCGCGGGTTTCCTTGTTATCGAAATCCGCGGTGAGGCCGCCGCCCTGGATGACAAAGCCGGGGACGATGCGGTGAAAAATGGTGCCGTCGAAGAACCCGTCGTCCACGTACTTCAGAAAGTTCTCGACTGTGACGGGCGCTTCTTTCGGGAACAGCTCGATGGTGAAGGAGCCGTGCGAGGTTTCAAATCTGACCATGGTGGAAGTTTCTCGAGCTATTCGTGGGGAAAAGGACTACGCCCGCTGGGCTTCGGTCATGCGCTCGTGCCCGGCGAGATCGCGGTGGGAGCGTACGTGAGTGAGGCCGCGCGCGACAAGTTCGCGTGCGACTTCCGCCGCCTGTCCCGAGCCGTGCTCGAGCAGCAACCAGCCGTCACGCTCCAGGTAATCGGGGGCCGATTCAATGATGGCGCGGAGACTGGCCATCGCATCCGTTCCTGGGGTGAGGGCACCGCGAGGCTCATGGCTGAGGGCTGGGTCCTGCATCGCCGGGTCGTCCGCCGCGACGTAGGGCGGATTGCTCAAGATGAGATCGAAGGTCCGACCGGCGAGCGGCTGAAACCAGCTTCCTTGCAGAAACTGCACGCGTTTCAGGTCGAGAGACTCGGCATTGGCGCGGGCAATCGCGAGGGCCTCCTCCGAGACGTCTGTGGCGGACACTTGCCACCCCGGCCGCTCACTTGCCAGCGTCAGCGCAATGGCGCCCGAGCCCGTGCCGAGGTCGACAACACGGCCGAATTCCTCGCGGCGAAGATCCAAGGCGCGCTCGACCAGCAGTTCCGTCTCAGGCCTCGGCACCAGCACCGCAGGCGTGACGGTCAGCCGCAGTGACCAAAAATCCCCGCGGCCAAGGACGTAGGCCAGCGGCTCACCCGTCGCGCGGCGCTCGATTAGGTCGGCGTAGCGTTTGGATTGCGCGTCGGTAGCGGCCTCCTCCGGGTGCGACCGCAATCTCGCGCGGCTCGTGCCTAGCACGTACGTGAGGAGCAGTTCGGCGTCGAGATCTGGGGTCGCCCCCGGCCCCTGGTTGGCGGCGGAGGCTCGTAGTCGCCGGGCTCCTCGGGCGAGCAGCGCCCCCAGCCGGTGTTCAGCCGTCATGGTCGTAGTTTCGATGAGTACGCGCCTGTGCGTGCGCCTCGGTAATATTCTGGGATGTCATCGGCTCTCTATCCACCCGCCCGTCCCCTCAGTGTCGGCGAAGTTCTCGATCTCGTGTTCCAGATCTTCAAGGCTACGGTGGTCAAGGGTCTTCCCTACGGCATCTGCGCTGTCATCGCCCAGCAGTTGCCGAATGTCTATGCGCTCGCCAGTGGTGTCACGGTTCGCCAGGCCCTGAGCGCCGGCCAGCCTATCGGCGTAGTGCTTTTCGCAGTCGGTGTGTTGCTCGCACTCGTGGCCTGGTCCGCGTTGTTACTGCAGCAGCGGGCGATCATTGAGCAACGGCCGACCTCCATCAAGTCCGAGCTCGGCGAGGCTTTACGCAGGCTGCCCTCTTTCTTTGTGGCTACCCTGCTGTTCCTGCTCGTGGTCGGCAGCGGGGCCGCGGTGATTATGGTGGTGCCACCGCAATATCGGACGGGGGTGCGCATTCCCGTCGAGATTCTCAGTCTTTATATGGCGGTCCTTCTGTCGTGCACGTGGCCGGCGGTGCTATTTGCGGGCCAGGGGCCGCTGGGAGCCTTGCGTCAGAGCGCTCGCCTCGTGTGGGGAAACTGGTGGCGTATAGCCGTCGTTTATGTGGTCGGGGCTGCGGTGGTGATCGTGGTGTCGGTGCTGCTGGGGGCTCTCATTGCCGCGATCGTTTCTTCACTCGGCGCCGGTATTCCCGTCATGACGTCTGTATTTACGGAGGTCGCGAATGTGCTGGGCGCGGTCACTGCGCCGTTTGCCGGCGCGCTGCTGCTCGCTGCGTTTGCGGACTTGCGGGTGCGTAAGGAAGGCACCGACCTGAAGCAGCGGATCGTTGACCTGGCGGTTGACTAGTTTATGAGGAGTGGCGGCAGAGCCGGTGGGTGGGCGGTGCTGCTGGGTGGGATGGGGTTGTGGGTGGCGGTGGTGCGGGCGGATGCGCCACGGGCTGGGGGAGCGCCGGCGGACGTGGCACGAGCTGGTGTATCGCGGGCCGATGCGCGCCTGGTGGCGTTGGACGCGATCGACTCCTGTGTTCTCAAACTCAATTCTGACGTCGACATCGGTTACGACCGGGTCGTCGCGCGGTGCCCGACGCTGGTACGGCGTCTCGATGAAAGTGGCTTGTCGGTGTGGTTGCCGCGTGATTGGCGGCGGCCTGGAAATGATTTGTCAGCCGGCGGGCTGCGTGAGCTGCGGGAAGTTGTCTCGGGTGATCTGACCATTGGCGCCCTGGCTGGTGGGCGAGATCGTCCGCCGGGTGTCGAGCGTGTGCCCGATATTCTGGCGAGTCTTGCGCGAAGCGAAGACGAGCACGGTGGCTGGTGGGCCCGTGCGAGGGTGTGGCTCCGGAGCCTGTTCGATGAGAAGGGGCCTGCGTCCGATGAAGGGTGGCTTGCGCGCATGATCGGACAGGGTGGGCTGTCTCAGGCCTTGGTTGAGGTCATCTCCTATGTGGCGCTGGTCGTCGTCGCGATGTTGGCTGTCGTTATCGTGGCTAACGAGTTGCGTGTTGACGGTGCGATCGGTCGGTGGCGGCGGCGCTTTGCTGTTCTGGCGGATTCGCCGATTGGCGCGAGGCACGACGGTGGTCTTGCCTGGGGTGATGTGCTGAGCGTTCCGCTGCCGCAACGGCCGGGGTTGTTGCTCGAGTTGGTGGTGGGTCGTCTCGTTGAGGGAGGCCGGTTGCGGGCGGCGCGCGGGCTTACAGTGGGTGAGTTGACGCGCATGGCGCGGTTGCCGGGTGAGGAGGATCGGGGTCGGCTGGCGGAGTTGGCTCGGACCGCGGAGCGGGTGCGGTTTTCGAATGTCGCGGTGTCGGAAGTCGATATTGCGGCGGCTGTTGAGGGCGGGAGGGTGTTGTTGGAGCGGATTACGCCCGTTGAGGGGCGGGCGTTGGGGGGTAATGGGGACGGTCCTGGCGGCGGCGCCGGCGCGGGTTTATGAAAGAGCGTCTCATTACGCTTCTGTGTGCTCTTGGCGCGCTGGCGTTGTTTCTCGCGATGTTCTTACATGGGGACGATGTCACTAACGGGCGGGGTGGAGTGCCCGGTCCGACGTCCGAGGAGCGACGAGGTAACGGTTATCACGGGGCGATGGTGTGGCTCGATGAGGAGCACATCAAAACAGTGTCGATTCGAGATCGCTTTGACAGGTGGGTGAGCCGCACCTCGTTGCCTGCGGCGGGGAACCTTCTCATTGTGACTCTGCCGGCGGTGAATGCCTTCAAGACAGAGGAGTTCCGCCTGCTCGACAACTGGGTACGGGCGGGCAATACGCTGTTGGTGCTTGCCGCGCTGTCGGATGATCCGGACTGGGCATTTGCGGTGGGGCGGCCTGTGGCGGGGGATTTGAGTCTCCTGACGGGCCTGGAGTTTGAGGCGGTCCGAGGGATGGAGCAGCCAGGTCCGGGGCGGACGGGCACGCAGTCGGCGAAGGCGCAGGCGAGGGACGATGTGGGGGCTCGTATTGCGGCAACCGCGCGAGCTTTCGCCCAGCCGCAGCGGAGCACGTTGGTGCCCAACGGGCCACATCCATACTTCGAGGGGGTGCGCACGGCAGTGGGGTTGTCTGACTATCCGGGGCAGGCGTGGGCCGCGAAGATTCCGTACGACGGGTTTGTTTTCTCGTTGGCCCACCAGCGCGAGACCGGCGAAAGCGTGTTGTGGACACGCTCGCTGGGAAGCGGGCGAGTCATTGTGAGTGGCCTGGGGTCGTTGTTCACGAATCGGGCGCTTGGACTTGCCGACAACGCACGGTTGCTGGCGAACATTGTTGGGGCGACTGTCGGGCCGAGAGGGGCTGTGCTGTTTGACGACCTGCACCAGGGACTGGGTGCGGCGTACGATCCGGCCAAGTTCTACAGTGACCGACGGCTCTACGAGACTATTGGAATTCTTGCGGCCTTGTGGCTTTGTTGGGTTCTCGGGTCTACGAGGTTGCAATTGCCGGCGCTGCGCGGGCCGGCGCCGCGCGAGGCTGAGCTCGTGCAGGCCACTGGGGGGTTCCTGGCGCGGGTGGTGACACCTGCGGCGGGGGCGTTGGGATTGTTTGAGCACTTCTTTCGGCGGGTTCGTGAGCGGGTGCCCTCGGGGCGATGGATGGGTGGTCCGCCGTGGGAGCTTCTCGAGGACCATCCCTGCGTCACGCCTGTTGAGCTTCGACAACTCAGGGGCTGGTACGCTGACGCGCGCGCGGGCCGTCGGGTGCCGCTGGACCGCATTCACAATCTGATCCAGAAAATACACAGGCATTTCACCGCATGAGCGCTACCCTGCAGCAGCTCGAGTCTCTGTTGGCCCGTGAGCTGGGTCGTGTCATTGTTGGTGCCGATGCATCTATACGAGCGCTCGTCATCGCGCTCGTCGCACGCGGTCACGTGTTGGTGCAGGGAGTGCCGGGTCTGGGGAAGACCCTGCTGGCGAAAGCGCTCGCACGCGCCCTGGGAGGCGAGTTCAAGCGGATTCAAGGGACCTCGGATCTCATGCCGAGCGACATCATCGGCATTCATGTCTTTGACGAGTCGCGGCGGGACTTCGTGTTTCGGCCCGGGCCATTGTTTGCCGACGTGGTGCTGGTCGATGAGATCAACCGCGCGGGCCCGAAGACGCAGTCGGCATTGCTCGAGGCCATGGAAGAGCGGCAGGTGAGCGTGGAGCGCTCGGTCTTCGCGTTGCCGAACGATTTTCTGGTGCTGGCGACGCAGAATCCGCTGGAGTTCGAGGGGACCTATCCCTTGCCCGAGTCGCAGCTCGATCGTTTCATGTTGCGAATCGATGTGACCTATCCAAGCCGGGCGGCGGAGACGGAAGTTCTTGCACGTTATGGAGGATCGCTGCTGGCCGTGCCGGCAACGCTGAACGACGTCGAAGTTCTGGACCGTTCGCTGCTCGAGAGCGCGCGCGTGGAGGCTGAGCGGATTCATGTAGCTGACGGCCTCCTGGCCTACGTGCTTGATATTGCGGCTGCCTCGCGCGGACACCCTCGACTGTCGCTTGGTCTTTCAACTCGCGGCGCGCTCGCCTTGATCAAGGCGGCGCGGATTACGGCCGGATTCCGGGGCGGCGACTTCGTTACTCCCGACGACGTAAAGGAAGCCGCTACCTGGGTCATGGCCCACCGACTCGTGCTCACGCCGGAGGCGGCTCTGGAAGGTTCGACCGATGTTGATGTTGTGCGCGGGCTGCTCGCCGAGACGCCGGTGCCGCGTTGAGTACGTAGATGCATCTCGCCCAGCGCGCTTATGCTCTGCTCCTGCTGACAGCCGTGTTGGCGATTGCTGGCGTCTGGTCGAGCGAGCCCGCCTTTTTTGCGTTGTGGCGCGTACCCGCAGCCCTGCTGCTGTTGGGGCTGGGATACGAGAGCTTCGTGGTTCGGCGGTCGGTGATTGTGGCGGATGTCGAGACGGCGTCACGAGCGTTCCTGGGTCGTGAGCAGGCGGCGGCATTCATCTTTCGAAACGAGTCCTCTCGCGCCTTTGCGGTCGAATATGCGCCGGTGGTACCAGACGGGTTTGATGCGTTGGCGCAGATACGGAGGGTGGTTGCACCTGCGCATGGCGTCGGCCGGGATCCACTTGCGCTGCTGCCTGTCCGGCTTGGGGCGCAGTCGTGGCCCCCGCTGCGTGCGCGCTTACTCGGCCCGTTGGGACTCGCTTGGTGGTCGAGGGAGTTGCATCCTTCCACTCCGGTTTCGATTGCACCCGACACTTTGCGCGTAGGCGCGGCGCAGCCGCAGGGGAGTCCTTCGGGACCGCGCTCACGACGAGCCGCGGGCGCCGGCGCAGAATTACACCAGCTGCGTGGTTACCGGTATGGTGATCCGCTGGCGCGAATTGACTGGAAGGCGACCGCGCGCACACGTCAACTCGTGACACGGGAGTTCAGTGAGGATCGGCATCTCGATATCCTCATCGCGATCGATGCTGGTCGCTTCAGTCGGGTACGGGCCGGTGCGCTCGACAGGTTGGGTCACTACGCCAACGCGGCGGCACGTTTCGCCGAAATTGCGACACCGAATGATGATCGTGTCGGTCTGATGGTGTTTTCGGACCGCTCCCTCGTGGAGTGCGCGCCGGCTCGAGGTTTGCGTGCAGTCGCCCGAATCCGGCGTGCGCTCGAGGGTCTGAGTGTCGAGGCGGCCGAAAGCGATCCGACGGCCGCCGCGGTACGTATTCGTGGCCTGTTGAAACGCCGCGGCCTGGTTGTTTTGTTGACAGATCTGGATGACGCGAATGTCGCCGATTCGCTCGCTAGAGCGGTGCAGCTGTTGTCGCCGCCTCACTTTGTCGTAGTGGCGGGCATCCGTAGTCCGGATATTGCGATGCTGGCGGTCAGCGAGGCTCGCGTGTGGAGCGATCCCTGGGTTGCGCTCGCGGCGCAGGAGCATGAGGCGCGGGTCGCGCTGCAACGGTTGCTGCTGAGACGTCTCGGTGCTCCCGTGATCGTGACATCGGCGGATTTGTTGGAAAAGACGCTGCTGCTCGAGTATGAGTCGTTGCGTCGCTCGCGACGGGTGTAGCGCGGCGAAAAAACCAGCCTTTCAGCAGCGCGATCATGACAATCCAGTAGCCGATTCCGATGACCAGGCGGCCCCACAATGGAAGGTGGGGCCGCGGGGAAATATATCCCTCGATGAGGCCCGATCCCACCAGGAGCACGGCGCAGGCGATCAACAGTTTTCCAGAGCGTAGGGCCGCGATACGGAACGATTCCGAGCGGCTTCCGCAGGAGGGGCGGATGAGGGCTTCGCCGACAGCCGCGCCTGCCGCGCCGGATAGACACATCACCGAGATCTCCACGCAGCCGTGCGCGACGATGAAGCGGAACAGGGCGGCTTCGAGTCCGTGCTGGCCCGTGAACGCGAAGACCGCGCCCAACATGAGTCCGTTCAGGCCCAGGATGTAGAGCGTGCCCAGTCCGAACACGAAGCCGGCGCAGTAGGCGAACAGGCTCACTACGATGTTGTTCGTCAGAATCTGCAGCGATAGCACGGACGACGGCACGATGTTCAAAATGCCTTCGGTCCAGAGTTGGCCGCGCTCCACTGTCGCGATCAGGTCTGGAGAGGCAAACAGTCCGATTACATCGGGATAGGTGTGCACCATCCAGTAGCCGGCGAAGACCGTCAGGATGAAGATGGTCGTCGCCCAGAGGATGTGGGGGGTAAGCCAGCGAACGACGGCGGGGATTTCGTCGCGGAACAGGTTGAGCAGCGCGTAGCCTGGGTGCCATGCGGTCCGGTGGAGCGTGTTATGTGCGCGGACGTAGGCAGCTTCCAGGTATTCGCGTGTGCGCGTGTCGGGGATGAGGCGTCGGGCGCGGGCTAGGTCGTGCGCCAGGAGGCGATAGTCATCGGCCATCTGCGTCGCATCGGCGAGGTCGGAGGCCGGCTCGCGGGCGAGGCGTTGGGCGCGCGCGGTGGCGGCTTTCCAGCGTTCGGCGCGCTGAAGGAGGGAGAATTCGAGGGCGTGGTCGCGGGCGTTTGTGGTGGGGGTGGGGTTCGAGGTCGCGGTGGGGCTTGAGGTCGCCTTGGCGCCCGGGCGCGAGTTTGTGTTCATGTGGGAGCGCCTCGGAGCAGGCGTTCCAATTGTGCGCGCAGCTCGGTGTCGATGGTGGCGGCGTTGACGCCGTGTCGCTTGAGAATCGCGGCGCCGAGGTGTTGCCGTGCTTCGCTCTCCAGTTGGGGCCAGCGCATGAGCAATTCGGTGATGACCTCCACATCAGAGTTTCGGAGCGCTCGCTCGCTCGAGGCGGCGGCGGCCGTCGCCCGCTCTGGCAAAACTACGTCCGGGCGCTCGTATACGAGGATAGTTCCGGCCGCCATGTCACCTATCCGGACGTGGTCGCGAGTCGCGAAGGTGGCTACCAGGCCAACGCCGTAGAGAAGAGGGAGCGAATCGACGAGGCGAAACACATTGCGCGTCAGCAGAGCGCCGACGCCCGGTGAGCCGCCGGTGCGCGTGACGATATGGATGCCGGCCATCCGCTTGCCCGGCGTACGCCCGTGCATCGCGATTTCCAGCACGAAATGATACAGAAAGTACATGACGGCGGCGGGTGTCACGACCAACACGAACCACTTCACGTCGGGATTCATCGGTGCGATGAAGGTCCAGCGACGGTTGTAAAGCAGTGCGGCCACGCCGTACCACGAGGTGAACAGGATCGCCCGGATGAGCCAGTCGATGAGAAACGCATAACTGCGCGCGCCGGGGCCTGCCACCGGCAGAGCGAGATCGACGCCGGTAACACTGTCTACGACCAGGTCCCGTGCGTTGTGCACTTTATTCTTCGGCGGCGAGCAGTTCCGCCTGGTGTTCCTGGTGGAGGGCGTCGAGCAACTCGTCGAGCTGTCCGTTCATGATCTGCGCCAGCTTGTAGAGCGTCAGGTTGATGCGATGGTCGGTTACCCGGCCCTGTGGGAAGTTGTAGGTGCGGATGCGTTCGGAGCGGTCACCGGAGCCGACCTGCAGGCGGCGTGTCTGTGCCTGCTCCGACTGTTGCTTCTCCTGCTCGGCCGCGAGCAGGCGTGCTTTCAGAAGGGACATCGCCTTGGAGCGGTTCTTGTGTTGGGAGCGCTCTTCCTGACATTCCACCACGATGCCGGAGGGAATGTGGGTGATGCGCACGGCCGAGTCGGTCTTGTTGACGTGCTGGCCACCCGCTCCGGAGGAACGGTAGGTGTCGGTGCGCAGGTCCGCCGGATTGATGTCCACGGACTCGACTTCATCGATTTCCGGCAGGATGGCCACCGTACAGGCCGAGGTGTGGATGCGTCCTTGTGCCTCGGTCGCCGGTACCCGCTGCACACGGTGCGCGCCGGACTCGAACTTCAGACGCGAGAACACGCCCTTGCCGGCGATACGGCTGATGATTTCCCGATAGCCGCCGTGCTCGCCCGGGTTCTCGCTCAGGATTTCCACCGTATAACCCTTCGCTTCAGCCCAGCGGCCGTACATGCGAAACAGGTCACCGGCGAAGATGGCGGCTTCGTCGCCTCCCGTTCCCGCCCGGACCTCCAGGTAGATGTTCTTTTCGTCGCGCGGGTCCTTTGGCAGCAGCAGGCGGCGGAGATCGGCCTCGGAGGCCTCGATTTCACTTTTGACCCGTGTAAGCTCTTCGGCTCCGAGGGACCGCATGCCCGCATCCGGATCGGCCAGCATTTCCTGGGCGGAGGCCAGGTCACGCTCCAGACCGTGGTATCCACGAAGGCGTTCCGCCAGCGGCTGCAGGCGGGCATATTCCATGGACAGGTCGCGAAATTGCGTCGAGTTGCCGGCAACTTCCACGCTGGTGAGCAGGCGGCCGACCTCTTCGAAGCGATCGGACATTCTCTCTAGACGCTGACGGATGGATTCCTTCATGGGGCTCGGCAGGGATTCGGGCACGCGATTTTCGGCGATAGCCCTACATTGTAACAAGGCATGCGACGCGAGGGCGGTGGCTATCGCCCGCGCAGCAACGAGGCTCTATAGTGGACGACGTGCATACCCTTACTCATAGACTAATTAATTCCGCCCGGGGCGCCACGCGTCCGGGGATGGTGGTGGCCGCATTGAGCGCCTTGGCGCTGGTGGTCGGGTGTTCGAGCGTGCGGTCGGCGAAGGAGGAGACCCCGAAGGGCGATCCCGCCGCGCTGACCGTGGTTGCGGAAATTGCGCTCGAGCGTGGCGATTGCAAGGGTGCCTCTGAGAGTTACGCGAAGGCCGCTGCGGTGGGCGCCGTATCGCTGGCCCGTCGCGCCACGGAAGTGTCGCTTGCCTGTGAGCACCTGCCGGCGGCGTGGGAGTCTGTTGCGCGTTGGCGCACATTGGCTCCCGCCAGTCGCGAAGCTGACGCCATGTACGCCGTGATCGCTCTGAAGCTGTATCACATCGCGGAAGCGCGGGTTGCCATTAACGATTTCGTACATGCGCCGCCACCGCCGCCGTCCCCCGCGCACCCGAAAGGGCCAAAGGATGGACAGCAAGGCGCTAATTCGACAGCGGACGACGACGGTAATCAGGACGCAGGCGCCGCTGATAAGTCGGACGTCGCGGGCTTTGTGGCACGTAGAGCCGGAGGTGGCGACGCGAGTCTGCTCGCGCTCACGGCGCTCCTTCTCGAGAACTCTGACGCGACGACAGTGCTCTCGGCAATGAGCAGCACACTCGAATCGGCGCAAAATGCTCCCGAGTCCCTGTCTCTGCTGGGTGACCTGGCTTTGAGCGCCTACGACGCGCAGCGTGCCGAGCATTACGCGAGGCAGGCGCTCGAGCGCGACCCCAGTGACTTCGCGGCGAAGCGCGTGTTGGCTCGCGCGTACGTTTTGCGCGGGGACGCAACCAAGGCCATTGCGACGGCGCGCGAGGCCATGCAGTCCGATCCGGGGCACAGCACTTTCGTGCTGACGGAAGTGCTCATTGCACTCGATCGTACCGAGGATGCGCACCAGGAGTTGGAGCGTCTGCGTTCGGCGCAGGTGCCGGCTTCCGACATCGACCGGCGACTCGCGCTGTTGGCTTTCGAGGCGGGTGACATGAAGGAGGCGCAGCAGCGCTTTTCCGAACTCGCCTCGAGCGGTCAGACGACCGAGGCCTCGCTTCTTTATCTCGCCGACATCGCGGCCCGGGAGGGTGATACCGACGCGGCTATCTCGGGCTATCGCCGGCTTTACGACTCATCGGTCGCGATCCAGGCGCGCTCACGGGCCGCCGCCCTGCTGCTCGCGCGTAAGGATCGCAAGGAAGCGCTGACTCTGTTGGATGACTACGCTACCGAGCATCCCGAAAGCGAGTTCGATCTGACACTCACCAAGGCGCACCTGCTCGCCGACCACGGTGAAGCCGATGCGGGTGTCGAGTTGTTAACCGCCTCGCTCGAGCGGCATCCGCGTCATCCTTCGCTGGAGTATGAGCGCGCCACTATCCTCGAGCAGGCCGGACGTGTGCACGACTCCGTCGAAGCGCTCCAGCGCCTCCTGGTCGAGCGGGTGGATGATCCGACTTTGTTGAACGCGTTGGGCTATACGCTCGCGGATCACAATCTGGAGCTCTCCCGGGCCGAATCGCTCATCCGGCGCGCGTTGGTGGCCATGCCTGACAATCCTGCGGCGCTCGATAGTCTGGGATGGGTGCGCTTCCGGCAGGGCGATTCGAAGGCGGCTCTCGTTACATTGGAGCGCGCGTACTACATCAGTCACGACTCCGAGATCGCGGCTCACTGGGGCGAGGCTATCTGGGCCAGCGGCGATCACAGCCAAGCCCGCAAAGTTTGGGCGGCGGCGTTGGCGCGTGAACCCGATTCGCAACAGTTGAAGGCGACGCTGGCGCGGTTCCTGCCCGATGCGAAGTAGGCTGGCCCATCGGGGTCTTCCCGGGCTGCTATGGATTGTTGCGGTGGCCGTGGTTGCCGGCTGCCGCACGGCTCCTCCTCTGCAGCAACCCACGACGGCGTCGCAGCCCTGGGACGTGACGCGTCCCGCGCTTCAGGCCCGCGACCATTTCTCGCTCAAAGGCAGAGTCGCGGTTGCCGCCGGCAAAGATGGATTCAACGCATCGTTGCGTTGGATGCAAGCGGGTACACAGTCGAAAGTCTCCTTGGAAGGGCCGCTCGGGGCCGGCGGCGTTCAGATCACATCCGATGGCGACGCACTCAGCATCGTCAACTCCCACGGCGATCATCTCGATAGCGATGCGGCTCACGGAGAACTTACCGCCCGGCTCGGTTTCGACCCCCCTTTGAGTAGCTTGCGCTATTGGATTCAGGGGGTACCGGACCCCGCCACGCCGGCCAAAGAAAAGGTCGATCCCCAGCAGCAGCGGCTGCAGAGCCTCGAGCAGGACGGCTGGCAGATTGATTACACCGGCTACGCGCCGAACGCCGGCGGCTCGCTGCCGTCGCGGCTGACGCTGCAGCGCTCGGGTGTCCGCGTGCGCCTGATCGTTGACGGCTGGACTTCATAATGGCGGGCGCCCAGACGCAGTGGCCCGCGCCGGCCAAGCTGAATCTTTTTTTGCACGTCACGGGGCGCCGCCCGGACGGCTATCACGAGCTGCAGACCCTTTTTCAGCTCATCGACCTGTGCGACACGGTTTCGCTCAGCGTGACCGACGATGGCCGGATCGAGCGTCCGGCGGGTCCCGCGGGGGTTGATCCGGACTCGGACCTCACAGTACGCGCCGCCAAAGCCTTGCAGGCCGCGACCGGCTGCCGGGGCGGGGCGTCGATCCGGATTGCCAAGCGAATCCCCATGGGCGGGGGACTGGGCGGAGGCAGCTCCGACGCCGCCACGGTTCTTTTGGCGCTCAACCATCTCTGGGGTTGCGGCCTCCCGATCGACGAGCTGGCCCGGCTAGGGCTGCCATTGGGCGCGGATGTCCCTGTTTTTGTTCGAGGTTCGTCGGCCTGGGCCGAGGGTGTGGGGGAGCAGCTCGTGCCCGTGGAGCTTCCGGAGCGCTGGTACGTGGTCATTCACCCGGGAGTGGCCGTGCCCACCCGGGACGTATTCCAGAGCCCTGAATTGACACGAAATACCCCCGTCATCACAATACGCGCCTTTTTTGGCCCGGAGGGCAGCTCCGGCAGCCGGAACGATTGCGAGCCTGTCGTGCGTGCGCGCTACCCTGAGGTCGCGGACGCATTGAGCTGGCTCGGCCATTTCGCGCCGGCGCGGCTCACTGGGACTGGTTCCTGCATTTTTGCGGCGTTTGGAAGTGCGATCGAGGCCGAGCGCGTCGCAGCGCGGGCTCCGGATCGCTGGCGCGCCTTTGTGGCGCGGGGACTGAATGTGTCGCCGGTGCATGGGCTGTTGCGGGCGGCTGCGGTTTGACTAGGGTGTGGTTTTAACGAGCGTTTGCGCGGTGCTCGGGGCCGCGACCCTCTACAATGCTCGTCCGGCGCGAACCAGAGCGTTCACGTGTTGGGGTGTCGCCAAGTGGTAAGGCAGCGGGTTTTGATCCCGCCATTCGTAGGTTCGAATCCTGCCACCCCAGCCAAAATTCTAATAAAAACAGGTGGTTAGCCGAAGCCTGCAGTCCCTTCTAGTGACAGCTTAGTGACTGCGGCCCCCTGGGGGCCCCAATTTCTGTCTCTTCGCTGTCTATAGCCCTCCACCGTGATTTCCGGCATCGAGAATTGGTGGCCGCACCCCGCTGAATAACTGATTGTTTTATAAACAAGAAATACGGAA
>DATMQL010000090.1:0-3032 GCA_035566815.1 Steroidobacteraceae bacterium
CAGATCGCGGAGCTCAAGAGCCAATTGCAGGAGCGCGTCGATGCCATGGCCATGCGGCTCGGCGAAGTGAATGCGCATGTCATCCGGCTCGATGCGCTGGGCAAGCGCCTCACCGAGATGGCCGATATCGATAATCGTGAGTTCGATTTTGGTCGGGATCCGCCCAGTGGTGGTCCCGAGTCGGACGGTGAGGGTGTGAGCGCCCAGGTCCCCGATCTTTCCGCGATGCTGACGGCGCTCGAGCAGCGTGTGGACCTGCGTGACTCGCAGCTGGCGGCGCTCGAGAACGTGATTCTCGCGAAAGAGCTCAAAGAGCAGATTCATCCGGAGGGTCGCCCCGTGACCGGCGGCTTCATTTCCTCTTATTTCGGCGAGCGGGAAGACCCGTTCAGCGGCCATGAGGCCTATCACAAGGGTGTGGACTTCGCTGGCACGACCGGCTCGCACGTAATGGCCGTCGCGGCGGGCGTCGTGACCTGGGCCGGAGAGCGGACCGGTTACGGCAACCTGGTTGAGATCAATCACGGTGATGGCTACGTGACCCGCTACGCGCACAACGAGCGCACCCTCGTCCGGGTGGGCCAGACGGTGAAGCGCGGTGAATCGGTTGCCCTGATGGGCTCGACGGGGCGCTCGACCGGGCCGCACGTCCACTTCGAGGTGATCCGCAACGGCCGGCAGGTGGATCCGCTGTCGTTTATCGGGCGCTGAGCCCGGCATGGCTATGCGCTGCGCGCAACTTTCCTGCGGGTCGTAAGCGACCCGCGAAATGCAGCGGCGCTATGCGCCGGTAACACCAAAACCACTCCCACCTTCCCTAGCGAGCGACAGGGCTCGTCGCTTGAGCAAGTACCCCGCCGCCCCCACTTCCATCGCAGCGTAGAACCAATTGGGCGCTGCCGGCGTCTATTGCGTACAATACGCCGCTTTCGAAAGCCCGGCCGTTCGCATAAGCGCTTGTCGGGAAACACAATTTTCGCTTCAGGACTGTCAAGTGCTGCACTTTCTCACGCGCCTTTTTGGCAGCCGCAACGAGCGGCTCGTCCGCAGCTACGGCCGCTATGTCCGTGCCGCTGCCGAGCTCGAGCCGTCGATTCAACGGCTCAGTGACGAGGAGCTGCGCGGCAAGACCGATGAATTCCGCCGTCGTCTGAAGGAGGGCGCGACCCTCGACGATCTGTTGCCTGAGGCGTTTGCCGTTGTGCGCGAAGCGGCGCAGCGGACGCTCAAGATGCGTCACTTCGATGTGCAGCTCATCGGCGCCACGGTGTTGAACAAGGGAATGATCGCCGAGATGCGCACCGGCGAAGGCAAGACCCTGATGTCGACGCTTGCGGCGTATCTGAATGCGCTACCGGGCGAGGGTGTTCACATCGTCACGGTGAACGAATACCTCGCACAGCGTGATGCCGACTGGATGGCCCCGATCTATCGTTTTCTCGGGCTCACAGTTGGCGTGATTAAGAATGCGCAGAGCCCGCCGGAGAAGCGTGAGGCCTACGCGTGCGACATCACCTACGGCACCAACAACGAATTCGGCTTCGATTACCTGCGTGACAATCTGGCGTTTCGCCTCGAAGACAAAGTGCAGCGTGGGCTCGCCTACGCGGTTGTTGACGAGGTGGACTCGATTCTCATTGACGAGGCGCGCACGCCGCTCATCATCTCCGGTCCGGCGGAGGAGAGCACCGAGCTGTATCTCAAGATCAACAAGCTCGTGCCACGTCTGACGAAGCAGTTGGAGGAAGAAGGTCCTGGCGACTTTTCCGTTGAGGAGAAGACGAAGCAGGTCCACATCACGGAGGAAGGCCACGAGCACGTCGAGCAGCTCATGCTGCAGGATGGCCTGCTCCGCGAAGGTGAGAGTCTGTATGACCCCACGAACATCCGTCTGATGCATCACCTCAACGCGGCGCTGCGTGCGCACGCGTTGTACAAGCGCGATGTCGAATACATCGTGCGCAGCGGCGAGATCATCATCGTCGACGAGTTCACCGGACGCACGATGCAGGGCCGCCGTTGGTCGGACGGCCTGCACCAGGCGGTCGAGGCGAAGGAAGGCGTGCGCGTGCGCGAGGAGAACCAGACGGTCGCCTCGATCACGTTCCAGAACTATTTCCGACTCTATAAGAAGCTTGCCGGCATGACCGGCACGGCCGACACCGAGGCGCCTGAGTTCCTGCAGATCTACGGCCTCGAGGTTGTGGTGATCCCGACGCACCGGCCGATGATCCGCAAGGACATGGCGGACTTCGTGTATCTCACGCAGACCGACAAGTTCAAGGCGATCATCGAGGACATCCGCGATTGTGTGGAGCGCGAGCAACCCGTGCTCGTCGGCACGACGTCTATCGAGACCTCCGAATTCCTCTCCGGGTTGCTGAAGACCGAGAGCATTCCCCACGAAGTGCTCAATGCCAAACAGCATGAGCGCGAGGCGCAGATCGTCGCGCAGGCCGGCCGGCCCGGCGGCGTGACCATCGCAACCAACATGGCGGGCCGCGGCACGGACATCGTCCTCGGGGGTAAGTTCGACGCCGAAATATCGGACGCTGGCGAGATCGACGAAGCGACCCGGGAGAAGATGCGCGCGGAGTGGCAGGAGCGGCATGACAAGGTGCTCGCGGCGGGCGGCCTGCACATCATCGGCACAGAGCGCCACGAGTCGCGTCGTATCGACAACCAGCTGCGCGGCCGCTCGGGGCGCCAGGGCGATGCGGGCTCGAGCCGTTTCTACCTGTCGATGGAAGACAACCTCATGCGCATCTTCGGCGATCCGATGCGCACGAAGCGCCTGCTGCAGATGGCGGGCATGAAGGAAGGCGAGGTGATCGAGAGCGGCATGCTCACCCGCCAGATCGAGAAGGCGCAGCGGAAGGTCGAGTCGCATAACTTCGATATCCGCAAACAGCTCCTGCTGTTCGATGACGTCGCGAACGACCAACGTAAGGTCGTCTACCAGCAGCGCACCGAGATTATGGGGACGGAGGATCTCTCGGCGGCGATTCGCGGGATCATGGCGGAAGCGGTGG
>DATMQL010000091.1:0-4276 GCA_035566815.1 Steroidobacteraceae bacterium
CTGCGGCCGCCCCAGCTCGGCATCGATCTGGGTCGCCCTCGCTACGGCGATCATCAATCACACAGGCTCCCGCGTTCCAGGTCTTAGGGTATCAGCTTCCGACGACCCTTCGCGCGGCGCCGTGCAAGTACCTTACGGCCGTTCTTAGTGGCCATACGTGCACGGAACCCATGTGTGCGTGCTCGACGCACTTTACTCGGTTGATACGTACGCTTCATACCGGGGGCTCCAAAGACGATCCAGGCCGTTCTAAAAAGGGCGGCAAGGCTAAGCCGTTGAGCGCCAAGGTGTCAATAGATTTACCGATTTTAAGTCTTCAGCACGCGCGGCGATCGGTATAGACTCCGCAGCCCTTTCTTCAGGTCCCGTTCGGTTTCGTCCCGACGGTCGCGGAGGCAACGCGGTGGAAGCGTCGCTTTGGACTCGGTGCATTGGCGCGTTGGAGGCCGAGCTTCCGGAGCAGCAGTTTAATACGTGGGTGCGTCCTCTCCAGGCAGTTGAGGGCGCAGGCGCGCTCAAACTGCTCGCGCCGAATCGGTTCGTCGTCGACTGGGTCAATGAAAATTTATTGCCGCGGATCGGCGAGCTTTTGCGTGATGAAAGCACGGGTGACGTGCCAATCATCACGGTAGAGGTCGGATCCCGGAGTGCCCCGATGCGAAGCGCCGTCGCGCCCGCAACTGCGCCCGTGCGCGCGCGCCGAGCCGAAGGGCTCGTTGTCGGTGCGCGACTGAACCCCGATTCGAACTTCTCGAGCTTCGTCGAAGGCAAGAGCAATCAGCTCGCGAAGGCCGCCTCCCTGCAGGTCGCCGAGAATCCTGGACGCGCCTATAACCCGCTGTTTCTTTACGGCGGTGTAGGTCTCGGTAAAACGCATTTGATGCACGCGATCGCGCATCTCATCAAAGAACGCGACAACGAGGCACGTATTGCGTACGTGCATTCAGAGCGGTTTGTGAGTGACATGGTGCGAGCGCTGCAGCACAACGCCATCAACGAGTTCAAGACCGCGTATCGCTCGTTGGACGCACTTCTCATCGACGACATTCAATTCTTCGCCGGCAAAGAGCGCTCGCAGGAAGAGTTCTTCCACACCTTCAACGAGCTCCTGGAAGGTCAGCACCAGGTCATCCTCACCTGTGATCGTTATCCGAAGGAAGTCGATGGACTCGAGGAGCGGCTGAAGTCGCGTTTCGGGTGGGGCCTGACGGTCGCCATCGAGCCACCAGAGCTCGAGACCTGTGTCGCGATCCTGATGACCAAGGCACAATTCGCCGACGTGGTGCTGCCCGAGGAAGTCGCTTTTTTCATAGCGAAACGAATCCGTTCGAACGTCCGCGAGCTCGAAGGGGCCTTGCGCCGCGTGATCGCCAACTCCCGTTTCACGGGACATCCGATCACCGTGGAATTCACGAAGGAAGCGCTCAAGGACCTGCTGTCATTGCAGGCAAAGCTGGTCACCATCGAGAACATCCAGAAGACCGTTGCGGACTACTACAAAGTTCGCATGGCCGATCTGCTCTCCAAGCGCCGTAGCCGCTCGGTGGCACGACCGCGTCAGGTCGCGATGGCGTTGTCGAAGGAGCTCACGAGCCACAGCCTGCCGGAAATCGGCGATGCGTTCGGCGGCCGTGACCACACGACCGTGCTGCATGCATGCAAGCGAATCAAGGAGCTGCGCGCTGGCGAGCAGCGCATGAGCGAGGACTATTCAAACCTGTTGAGAACCCTGGCGGGTTGATGTGTACCAGCCTGTGGATTACTTGTGGGTGAAATCGGGGATAAGTTACGCACAGGCAGCGCACAGGTGTTGGTCAGGTGATCCCGTGACTTGTGTGGCAGAATTTGTGACGCAAAGTCTTGATGCCGCTGAACAAGTATTCTTATCACCGTTATCACGGCCCTCTATAACTGCAGTAATAATCTCTAAGATTTAAGAAGATCTAAGATTAAGATAGAGACCGACGAAAAGAGATTCATATGAAGCTAACGGCAACACGCGAAGAATTTCTCGCTCCTCTGCAGAGCGTAATCGGTGTGGTCGAGCGAAGGCAGACGATGCCCGTGCTCGCGAACGTGCTGCTCTCAGCGCGGGACAATCGCTTGAGCATCACGGGTACCGACCTTGAGGTCGAACTCGTCGCTACGAGGCAGGTAAGCGTTCAGCAGGCGGGTGACGTCACCATCCCCGGTCGCAAGCTTCTCGACATCTTCAAGTCGCTACCCGAGAAGACGAGCGTTACGTTAAGTACCGAAGGGGAACGTGTCTCGATACGAGGGGGGCGCAGCCGCTTCACGCTATCGAGTTTGCCGGCGACGGATTTCCCGGTCATCGAGGAGATCAATGCGCAGCAGACCCTGACCCTGGAGCAGGGCGAGTTCCGCCGCCTGATCGACAAGACCCATTTCTCGATGGCCCAGCAGGACGTGCGGTACTACCTCAACGGCTTGCTGCTGGAGACGGACGGCAAGTCTCTACGTGCGGTAGCCACCGATGGTCATCGTCTCGCGATCTGCGAGATGGCCCTGAAGGATGGCAAAACCGGCCAGCAGCAGGTCATTGTCCCGCGCAAGGGCGTCCTGGAACTGCAGCGGATCCTGGGAACAGAAGGCTCCATCGAGCTGGCGATCGGCACCAATCACGTTCGCGCCCAGATCGGCGAAATTCGCTTCACATCAAAACTGATCGACGGTCGTTTCCCGGAATACGGTCGCGTGATTCCGGCCAATCCCGGCAAGAAAGTCGAAGCCGACCGGGAAGCTCTCCGTGCCGCCCTACAGCGCACCGCCATTCTCTCGAACGAGAAATACCGCGGCATCCGCCTCACCGCTCGTCCCGATTTGCTTGTAATTCAAGCACATAACCCCGAGCAGGAAGAGGCCGAGGACCAGGTCGAGGTCGACTACAAAGGCGATGAAGTCGAAATCGGCTTCAACGTGAACTACCTGCTCGATGCCCTGGGTGCCATCGAAACCGAAAAGGTGGAAATCGGCCTGACAGACGCCAACAGCAGCTGTCTCATCCACGCCCCCGGTACGGTTCACACCCGCTACGTCGTAATGCCGATGCGGCTCTAGTCACCCGTCTGGTCGGCGCAGGATGCGTTTCGACGAGAGCTAAAAACGAGATCCGCAAATGAGAGGACGCTCACCGCCGTCAGCAGTCGCGCTCCTCGTAGCCGCCGTCGCATTGCAGATTCTCTCCGCATGCTCCTCACCCCCACCTAAACGCGAGTCCGCATCTCACGCACCGCCGCGGATATCTCCAGAGTTCGTTGGCACGTGGACGAACATCAACCCAGGCTTCCAAAACTGGTGGGTCATCACCCCTGACAAGGTTGTGAACTACGGTGTCTCTCTGGAGACTGGAAAATGCCACAGCAGCGAAGCGACGATCCTCGCCGCCAACCAGATTGACATCCCCTTCGGCAACACCGCCCAGCCATTCCTGTACATCGTAAAAGGCAGATTGCTCTTCGACGTGGGCGGCCAACGAGGCATCCACGTCCGGGTATCCCCCGCCGCAATTTGCAAAGGGGGAAAGTCGTACTTCGAAGGGGCTCCCTACCCCAGTCGGTAGCCGGTGACTTCGTATCATGCTCCCGCTGTTTGCTCCTGCGGCGATCGAGTGCCCACTGTACTGCCCCGGGCATCCGAACTTCCCGCGACTCGATAATCTGCCACCCGTGGTGTGAGTAGATTTCCAGGCGGGCTAAGTACGGAAGGTTTCAGCCTTCAAACGCGCTACAAAACGGTGGGAACGACTCACGAGCTCCCTGACGTCGCCAGCTGTACAAGGCACGGATCGCAATCAGACATGGTAGCCAGCAGTCCGGCGCGCGTTACCATTCACCGTGCAGCAGCAGATTCACCTACCCCCGCCGCCAGCAGATCACTTCATCCCCCACACCGCTCAGATGCTTTCACGCGACCCCTACACTCGGCTTGCGGCGTGGACACGCGATAACGACGTTTGCGCAGTACGTCGACAAACCGTACGGAACCGCCAGCACACTGGAAGCCGGTCTCCGACGATGACGCCATGGCGGGCTACCCACGCCCAGAGCCTAGGGGCCCCTGCGGGGCACGCGACCGGCCGGCCGAGGGCGAGTCCCATGCACGCAACGACGAGACTCCCGAGTTGAGCCTGATCCACCTCACCGTAGACGACCTCCGCTGCATTGAGCACGCCGAGCTGCATCTACACCCCGGCCACAACCTGATCTGGGGCGGCAACGGCTCCGGCAAGACCTCCCTACTCGAGTCGATCTTTCTG
>DATMQL010000092.1:0-4860 GCA_035566815.1 Steroidobacteraceae bacterium
AGCCGGGCTCGAGGGCGCTGCCCATGCCGGAGCGCCACAGAGCCTTGAGGCCACTGACATTGTCCTTGTTGAGAGATTTTAGAGGCGAATAGCGCTGGTTGAAGAGGGTTCCACCGTTCGTGATCCAGTCCGCGGTGGGAAGCGTCGTGAGCTGTTTCGCGTCGAACGCGGGAGCTCGCTGTATCCCGGTATCACCAGCCAGCGCGCTACGCCCGACGACGCACGCCACGGCAGCCAAAGCCACAGTTACCCGACGGACGCGAAGCGCGCGCAATGGCATGTCCCCCCTTTTGACCACGCCGGAAACGCGACATTAAGGGAGTCGCACGGCGTTTGCCAAGTGGAAAGGTGAGTTTTCAATGAATTTTCGTGATTTTTCAATGAACTGGTCAGCGCCGACCGGCAGGCCTGCTGCATCGATCGGCATGCGGCCCTGGCCCGGCATCCTGCATGACCGCATGGTGGTTTGAGTTGAATTGATGTCGGCAAGTGGGCAGCAGTCGTTGCAGACTAACGTTCCCGGGGGTACGGCGCCGCGGCCATGGCGCAAACAGGAAGGCAACAACAACACTTACGATAGTCGAATCAATACGCCATCCATAACAGCGGAGAGTTGCTGCGCTCACGGGATCTCGCGTGATGGCGTATTCGTGCATCGTGCTTTGGAGCTCAAAGGGGGGAGATCCATGTCCGATTCAAGTCCGGCGACCTTGGGGTCGCAATTGGGGCAGCGCAAGCCGCATGCCTGTTTCATCGCGGCCGGTGCCGCTCAACTCTTTTGCTCAGTCGCGCTGGCGCAGCAGGCACCGGAGGGTCCGGTACAGACGGCCCAGGCCGATACTGGCGCACTGCAGGAGGTAGTGGTCACAGCGCGCTACCGCAGGGAGAATCTGCAGCAGACGCCTATTGCCATTACTGCTCTGAACTCCGAGGAGCTCGAGGAGCATCAGTTCACGAACCTGAACGACCTGGGTTCCAAGGTGCCGAACGCGTACTTCCGTCCGCCGGTCAGCAACTACGGACCGACCGAGACGATCGGCCTGCGCGGCATCACGCAGATCGACTACAGCTACTCCTTTGAGCCGGCGATCGCGATCTACTTCGACGACATCTATCATGGCACCATGACCGGATCGTCGATGGACCTGGCCGACCTGGATCACATCGAAGTGCTCAACGGGCCGCAGGGCACGCTGTTCGGCAAGAACAGCCTCGGTGGCGCCATACGCCTCGTGTCGGTCAAACCCAAGGGTGACGACAGTGGCCAGATCGAAGCGACCTATGGGCAACATCACCGCACGGACGTCAAGGCAGTGGCGGACTTCTCCCTCATCGAGGGCAAGTTGTTCGCCCGTGTCATGGGGGTCTCCAGGACGCAGGACGGCATCGGCAGATACCTGGACTTCGCCTGCGAGATGGCAGCCAAGGGTATGCCCGCGGCCTCCGGCAGCCTTCCCATGACGGTCACCCCCACGCAGGGTAACGGTTGTGCGCTGGGCAGCCTCGGAGGCTACGACCACAAGGGGGCCCGGATAGCGCTACGCTACCTGGCTACGGATGACCTGGAGGTCAACGCTACCGCTTCGTACTCGAAGCAGGCCGACGATCCGCCGCTGCAGACGCTACTGACGCCGTACGGCGGTCCTACCGATACGTTCAACAACAATTACTCGAGGACAGTCGTTCTCCCGAAATACGGGATTAACTATACCAATAATCGCAACTTTCTCTCGCCGAGCGTCTGGGACAACTACGCGACCTTCGGCGACGTGGTGACGGGGCAGCAGTACGACCCGAAACAGTACCTGACGGACGGGACCGAGTCGCTCGTTGCGGATTACCGCATCACCGACACGACGCACGCGAAGCTCATCCTGGGCCACGAGGCCTACCAGAGCAACTGGATCAACGACAGCGACCTCACGCCTTTCGGGCTCACCCAGACCTATAACCAGCAGGAGCACCGGCAATACCAGGCCGAGCTGCAGCTCTCCGGGGCCGTTTTCGCCAACTCCCTCGATTGGACCACCGGGGTCTTCTACTACGACTCGCGCGATCGCGATTATTATCCGACCAATTTCGATGCTTTCGCGGCGCCGTTGCTACCGATCTTCCCCCACGGCATCCTGCCGAATTTCGTCGCCAACGATTACTACACGGACAAGAACAAGTCCGCCTTCCTGCACCTGAACTACAAGCTGACGCAGCAGTGGTCGTTCTCCGCGGGAGTGCGCTACACGGATGAGAACAAGACCAACTTGTTCCAGCACTACGGCCAGATCGTGATCCCGTATCCGAAGGCGCTGACCCAGTCGCGCTTCGATTACAACGGCAGCATCGACTACCAGATTGCCCCGGACACGCTGCTGTACGGATCGGTCGCTACCGGGTTCCGCTCTCCCGGCTTCAATCCGCGCATCTCGACGATCGGACAGCTCGTTGCCGTTCCGGGAGAGAAGGGCACCAACTACGAGACCGGCTTGAAGATGGACCTGCTGGATCACCGGCTGCGCGTGAACACGGCATTCTTCTACTTTGATTACCAGAGTCACCTGACCCTGGTGCTGGCGAGCCAGTGTAATCTCGCCTCCGACCCGGATGCGGGGACGCCGTACCAGCTTAACGGCGGTAAGTGCCCTGCGGGCACTCCGTTGGCGGGCACCCCCGGTATATCGCCCTGGTTCGTCTACACGGCGGCACCGGCGAACATCCGCGGTGCGGAATTGCAGTTGATGGCGAATCCAATCCGCTACCTCTCGGCTGACCTCACGTTCGGCTATAACAACACGCGTGCCAACGGTGTCAACCCGTCGGTGAAAACTCAGCCGGAAATCAACATGAGCGGCGGCATCCAGTACGCGCTGCCACTGCCGGTCGGCTCGATCACGCCCCGGCTCGATTGGTACTACCAGTCGTTCATGACGAACGGCCCGACCACCCAGCAGCAGATCCACCCCGACTGGATCATCCCCGGGTACAGCCTGTTCAATGCCCGGCTGACCTACACCCCCCTCAAGGGAAAGTGGCAGCTGGCGTTCGCCGGAACCAACATCTTCAACAAGTTCTACTGGCAGCAGTTGGGGGCGGCTACCTCGGGCACACCGCCGGCCCTCAACCCGGCGGTGGCGCGTGTCGGCACGCCGGGCATGCCGCGCGAATGGAGTGTGACCGTGACCAAGGACTTCTGAGCGTGGGTCCCACAGCGGCTCGCGCTGCCATTCTCGTACTCTTCGCGGCCTGCCATGGTGCGGCCGCGAGCGAGTCGACGCCTGGCGAGTTGCAATCACGGGTGCAGCATCTGGCGGCGGAGGTTCAGGCCGCCGAGGACCTCCGCGCCATCAAGAAGCTGCAGCGGGCATACGGGTATTACCTCGACAAAGGAATGTGGGAGGACCTGTCGCAACTGTTCACTAGCGACGCGGTGGCCAACTATCCCGCCGGGATCTATGTCGGCAACGAGAGCATCCGGCGGCACCTGTTCCTGAATGTCGGCGCCGTGAAGATGGATGAAGTCGGTTTGGGAGAGAACCGGCTCTACAACCACATGAACATCCAACCGGTGGTCCATCTCGACGCGGGGGGACAGACTGCGAAGGGACGTTGGCGCGCCCTCGCCATGTTCGGCAGCCTGGGCGGCGGCGCTACCTGGGCCGAAGGTGTGTATGAGCTGACATACCGTAAGGAAGAGGGCGTGTGGAAGATCCACACGCTCGAGTATTACTCGGGTTTTGGAGCGTCGTATCAGACGGGTTGGGTTGCGCCGCCGGAGCCGAGCGGGGGCGGTGCCGCTGGCCCAAGGGCCAATGCCACAGGCGGGGGCGGTGCCGCTGGCCCAGGCGCCAATGCGACAGGCGCTGCCGGTTCCGCTGGCCCAGGTGCCAATGCCACAGGCGCTGGCGGTGCTCCCAATGCCGGCGGTCGCCGGCGAGCCCTCCCGTACCCCCCCGACCGCCAGCGCAAAATGGACTGCGACGGCTTCCCTGCCGCCTGCATCGCGCCGTTCCATTACGGTAACCCGGGCACAACTGACTCAGCGCATGCCTGGACGGTTACGGACGCACCATCAAACATCCCCACGTCGCCCACGGTCCTGCGCAAAAGCCTTTCCGACCTTGGCGGGCGACTGACTCGACTCCAGGACGAGCAGACTGTCGAGAACCTGCAGCGCATCTACGGTTACTACGTCGATCGTGCGATGTGGGACCAGGTTGCCGACCTGTTTGCCAACGATGCGACCTTCGAGATGGGCCAGCAAGGGGTCTATATCGGTAAGCAGCACCTGCGGCGTTTCCTGGACACGCTCGGGCCGCAGGGGCTCACCGAAGGGGTGTTGAACGATCACATCCAACTCCAGACCCGTGTCGATATCGCTCCGGATGGCAAGACGGCCTACTGTCGTAGCCGCGAGCTCGCCATGACCGGGGTGTATAGCAAGAGCGGCGCGTGGAGCGAGGGCGTTTACGAAAACACCTACGTGAAGGATCACGGCGTCTGGAAGTTCAAATCCCTGCATTTCTATCCCACCTTCAGCACCGACTACGACGAAGGGTGGGGCAAGAGTGCGCTGCCGGCGCCGGGTCCGAGCACGACGGTGCCGCCGGATCGGCCGCCGACAGAGATATACGGCAGTTATCCCAAGGCCTACGTTCCGCCGTATCACTACCGGAATCCCGTGACGGGAGAAGCACCGCACTATCCGGCGACTGAGCGGGGCGGACCCGACCCGAGGCGGGCGGGCGCGGCACTCATGCCCACAAAAGGCTCGATGTCATTGCCGAAGGTGAAAGACGCGCAGGCGGCCGTAGTGGAATTCCAACGCCAGTTGGATCGCATCGAGGCCTATGAGGAGCTCGAGAATCT
>DATMQL010000093.1:0-3192 GCA_035566815.1 Steroidobacteraceae bacterium
CGCAACACGCCGCATGCATCGATTGATCAACGACTCACTCGGCTGGCCCGGACCAACTTGCGCACTCCGGCGCTCCGCTCGCACGTTGACATCCACGCCACCCGTCCCCATACAGCGCCTCTAACGCCTCTTCACTGTATATATGCGGGCGCGCAACCCCTGGGGTTTCGCCGCTGCTGCCGCTGTGCTTCAATCAACGCACGCGCCTTCGCGTCCCGGCGGCGCCCTTCCAGGAAAACACCAGCGTGGCCGTACTTTCATCCTTCCATCCTGCAGTCGCCAACTGGTTCAGCCGCACGTTCGACGCGCCCACCGCTCCGCAGGAACAGGCGTGGCCAGCGATTCAGGCGAAGCAACACGTCCTGATCGCCGCACCGACCGGATCCGGCAAAACACTCGCCGCGTTTCTCGCCGCAATCGAACAACTCGTGCGCGAAGGAGTCGAGGGCGGTGGTCTCGCCGATGAAACACACATCGTCTACGTCTCACCGCTCAAGGCCCTCTCGAATGACATCCGCCGCAATCTCGAGGCTCCGCTTGCCGGCATCCGCACTGAATTGCAGGCCCTCGGCTTACCCGACGTAGATATCCGCACATTCGTTCGCACGGGCGACACGCCACAGAGCGAACGCACCGCCATGCGAAAGCGACCACCGCACATCGTGGTCACTACACCCGAATCACTGTACATCCTGCTCGGCTCGGAATCCGGCCGCAAGATGTTGGCGACGACACGCACCGTAATCATCGACGAAATTCACGCGATGGTGGGAACGAAGCGCGGTCTGCATCTCGCGCTGTCGCTGGAGCGCCTCGAGGCGTTGGCCGCCGGTAGGCCGGCCCGACGAAAACTGACCCGTGTTGGTTTGTCCGCCACTCAGAAACCCATCGAGGAGGTGGCGCGATTCCTCGTCGGCTCGCGGCAGATGAGCGCCGATGGACGGGCCGACTGCACCATCGTCGACTCGGGCCACATCCGCGAGCGGGAGCTGCAGATCGAGATTCCGCCGGCACCGCTCGAAGCGGTCATGTCCGGCGAAGTCTGGACGCTGGTTTACGATCGACTGGCCGAGCTGGTGACGGAGCATCGCACCACGCTCATCTTCGTCAATACCCGACGACACGCTGAGCGCATCGCGCGCCACCTGTCCGAGCGTGTCGGCGAAGAGTTGGTTACCGCACACCATGGCAGCATGGCGAAAGAGTTGCGGTTCGATGCGGAGAGCCGCCTCAAGAACGGGCAATTGAAAGCGCTCGTCGCAACGGCATCCCTGGAGTTGGGCATTGACATCGGCGACGTCGACCTCGTCTGTCAGATCGGGTCGCCACGCTCGATCGCAGCCTTTCTGCAGCGGGTGGGCCGCTCCGGGCACACTGTAGGCGGCACGCCGAAAGGACGGCTCTTCCCGCTTTCACGCGACGATCTCGTCGAATGCGCCGCCCTGTTGGATTCCGTGCGCCGCGGCGAGCTCGACCGCCTGCGGATTCCCGAGAAGCCCCTCGACGTGCTCGCCCAGCAGATTGTCGCGGAAGTGGCCGCGCGCGAGTGGGATGAGGAGAAGCTGTTCGAGCTCTTCAAGGGCGCCTATCCGTATCGCTCCCTCGAACGTGCGGAGTTCGATGAAGTGGTCCGTATGCTCGCGGACGGGTTCACCACCCGGCGCGGCCGCCACGGAGCACTGATCTATCACGACGCCGTAAACCACGAGCTCCGCGGCCGCCGCAGCGCCCGCCTCACCGCACTCACCTCCGGCGGCACGATCCCCGACAACGCCGACTACCAGGTCATCCTCGAGCCGCAAGCCACTTTCGTCGGCACGGTGAACGAGGACTTCGCCGTCGAGAGCCTGCAAGGCGATATTTTTCAACTCGGTAACATTTCGTACAGAATCCTTCGCGTCGAGCAAGGCCGTGTTCGCGTGGAAGACGCCCAAGGCCAGCCGCCAACGATCCCTTTCTGGCTGGGCGAAGCGCCGGGCCGGTCGGACGAGTTGTCCAACGCAGTATCGCGGCTGCGCGAGGAGATCGAGAACCGGCTGGGAATACCCGGCGACCCGTCGATGCGGAACCCACCGCTGGCGTTGAGCGCGCCCGACTTCGACCCCGACCCCGTGGCCTCAGCGCTGAAGTTCCTGACACCCGCCTTCGCCACCACCCTCGAGCCCGCCCTCCGCTGGCTCGTCGACGACGTCGGCATCCAGGCTCCAGCGGCCGTGCAACTCGTCAGCTATCTCGCCGCCGGCCGCGCGGCACTCGGCGCGCTGCCCACTCGTGACACGATCATCTTCGAGCGCTTCTTCGACGAAACCGGCGGGATGCAGCTCGTCATCCACTCCCCGTTCGGCAGCCGCATCAACCGCGCCTGGGGCCTGGCCCTGCGCAAGCGGTTCTGCCGCTCCTTCAACTTCGAGCTGCAGGCGGCAGCGACCGAAGACACCATCATCCTTTCACTCACGACGGTGCACAGCTTCGAGCTCGCCGACGTCGCGCGCTATCTCCATTCCAACACCGTACGCCCCCTGCTCGTGCAGGCGCTCTGCGCGGCGCCGATGTTTCCAGCGCGCTGGCGCTGGAGCGCCACCATCGCATTGGCCCTGCCGCGCTTCCGCGGCGGCAAGAAAGTCCCCCCACAGCTCGCTCGCATGGCATCGGAAGACCTGCTCACCGCAGTATTTCCCGACCAGGTCGCCTGCGCCGAGAACCTGCCGGGCGATTTGGAAATCCCCGATCACCCGCTGGTCCGCCAGACCATCCACGACTGCCTCGAAGAGGCCATGGACGTCGAGGGCTTCGAGCAACTCCTGCGTGGACTCGAAAGCGGCGCGATCCGTGTCATTGCACGCGATTTGACCGAACCATCGCCGCTTGCGCTCGAGGTCCTCAACGCACGTCCATACGCTTACCTCGACGACGCCCCACTCGAGGAGCGCCGAACCCAAGCGGTGATGACCCGTCGCTGGCTCGACCCGGAAAGCGCCGCCGACATCGGCAAACTCGACCCCGAGGCAATCCAACGTGTACGCGACGAGGCGTGGCCCGACGCCACGAACGCCGATGAGTTGCACGACGCCCTGTCCTGGCTAACCTTCCTGACCGACGCCGAAGTCCAGCGCCAACCCGGCTGGCCCGACCTCACCGACACACTGGCCAAACAGCGCCGCGTCACAAAACTCATGAACGGCGCCAACGCCA
>DATMQL010000094.1:0-11219 GCA_035566815.1 Steroidobacteraceae bacterium
AAGAAGGCTTCGGTCTCCGCCTCGAAGCGGTCCGCGGCCATACCGGATCGCAATCTCGCCCGCGCCAACCCTGCGGCTGGGGGCAGATCCAGTAACAGCGTGCAGTCCGGTTGCAGTCCGCCCTGCACCGCACTGGCAAGCGTCTCGATCAATGAATGATCGACGCCCCGCCCGCTGCCCTGGTAAGCGCGCGTCGCATCGGTGAAGCGATCGCAAACGACCCACTCGCCGCGCGCCAGTGCGGGCCGGATCAGGTTCTCAACATGAATGCCGCGCGCGGAAAACATCAGTAGTGTCTCGGTGACCGGAGAGAGCTGCTCGCTGCCCCGTTCGAGAACGATCTGACGCACGCGCTCGGCGAGCGGGGTACCCCCCGGCTCTCTCGTCAGACGCGTGGGAATCGAACGGGCCGCCAGCCACTCGCAAACGATGCGAGCGACCGTCGATTTTCCGGCGCCCTCAATTCCTTCGAGCGTGATGAAGCGACCCGGCGTCATCGGGCTCCGGGCGCGACGACCGGAGACGAGGTGGGTTTCCCCTGGGCGCGCATATGCTGGAGATAGGCTTTCACCGCCTCATTATGCTCCTCGAGCGTCTTGGAGAAGTGATGGCCGCCATTTCCGGTGGCCACGAAATACAGCTCGCCGTTGTCCACCGGGTGCATGGCCGCCAGAACCGAGTCACGGCCGGGCAAGCAGATAGGCGTAGGCGGCAGCCCGGAGCGCGTGTAAGTGTTATAGGGCGTATCCGTGACGAGGTCGCGGCTGTGGATATAGCCCTCGTAACTCTCACCGAGCCCGTAAATCACTGTCGGGTCTGTCTGCAGGCGCATTCCCTTTTGTAAGCGAGTCACGAACACACCCGCTACACGCTGCCGCTCCTCCGGAACGCCGGTTTCCTTCTCGACAATGGAGGCGAGAATGAGCGCCTGATAGGACGTATCGAACGGGAGGTCCGGACTGTGCTGTGGCCACGACGTCTCGACGAGCTTCTGCATGGCGTTATAGGCCAGCGTCAGGATCTCAGTGTCCTTGGTCTTGGCTGCAAAACGATAGGTGTCCGGAAAGAAGCGGCCCTCCGGAAACTCACCCGGATGTCCCAGCGCCGTCATGACCTGCTCGTCCGTCTTTCCGGCCAGCGTGTGCGTTACGGCGGCGTGCTGATCGAGCTCGTGCCGAAACTCCGCGAACGTCGATCCCTCGACTACCGTGAGCTGCTCGAGAACGACACGGCCCTGCTCGAACATCTCCAGGATCTGCGCGGGACTGGCTCGAGCCGGAATCTCATACATTCCGAAGTGCACGTTCGGACGCCGGCCGTGAACCCGCAGAAATAATTCCACGGCGCGAACATTCGCCAAGGTGCCCTGGCGCGCGAGTTGGGTGAGAACGCCCCGAACCGGGGTACCCGGGTCGATTTGAATGCGAACCGGCGCCTGTGCCGGTCCGGGCGCGAAAAACTGCTGTTGCAGCCAGTAGTAACCGCCAGTGGCGGCACCTCCGAGCAGAACCAACAGGACCAGTATCAGAGCCAGCGCACGTCCGCCCGACCTAGTCATCGACCGGCTCCTCGAGCAGCGGTGTCATGATCTGTTGCAGCCGGCGCGTGACAGGACCTGGGTGCATCCCCCGCCCGTCGAGCTCACGAAGCGGCCACACGCCGATTCTCGCGTTCGTCAGAAACAGCTCGTCAGCTTTGCGCACGTCATCGTCTCGCAACACGTCTTCCTGTATGGAAATACCGGCGCGCTCCGCTTCACGCAGTACGACGCGTCGCATAACACCCGCGACCCCGCAAAGATCCAAACGGGGTGTGCGCAGCCGAGATCCTTCGACAATAAACACGTTGCTCATGGTTCCCGAAACCAGCCTGCCAGAGCTGCTGAACAGGAGGGACTCCGCAATCCCGGGATCCGTCCATTCACGCCTTGCGAGCACCTGCTCCAGGCGGTTGCAATGCTTCAGTCCCGCCAGTGCCGGATTCTCTCCGAGCCGCAGCGTCGCGGTACGGACGCGGATACCATCCTGTGACTCCGTAGGAGTTTCCGACGGCCATGCGTACCGAAACGTGATCCGTGTCGCCTTCTCGCGCCCTGTCACTGCATAGCCGCGAGCGAGCGCCGTTCCACGCGTCAGAATCAGTTTGATAATGGCGTTGTCGACCTCACGGGCCAGGGCGCGAATCTCTGCGCGAATCTCGTCGAGGTTGCCCGGCTCGATACCGAGCCGGGTACATCCAAGGTGCAGACGCTCGAGATGCAGGGACAAAAAGCGCGGCCGCCCACGACGGCAGGCAATAGTCTCGAACAGGCCGTCGCCAAAATGCAGCGCCCGATCAAAGGGTGAGAGCTGTTGATCGGGAATGCCGTTCAGCAGGACCTGTTCGAGCCTCGCGGAGGGCTCAGGGATCACGTGCGACCTCGAACGCCGCGAGCAGCCCAAGTGCCTTGGCCCGTGTTTCTCCGAGCTCGCGTCGCGGCTCGGAGTCCGCAACGATGCCCGCGCCCGCGCGGAACTCAATCTGCCGGCCCATCAGGGTCATGGTGCGGATGAGGATGTTGAGATCCATCGTGCCATTGCGGTCGAGGTAGCCAAGAGAGCCGGTGTAGGCGCCACGCCCTACTCCCTCGAGCTCTGCAATGATCTGCATACACCGGAACTTCGGCACCCCGGTGATCGTACCGCCGGGAAACACCGCGCGCAGCGCCTCTATCGGTGTTACGTCGGCTCGCAGTACGCCGCTCACGTTGGAAACGATGTGATGCACGTGAGCGTAGGACTCGATCGTCATGAGCTCATCCACCCGAACAGTGCCCGCCTCACACACGCGACCCAGGTCGTTGCGTTCGAGGTCGATGAGCATGATGTGCTCCGCCCGCTCCTTCGGATGCTCGACCAAGGCCGCCATCTCCGCGACGTCATCTCCCGGCCGCCGGCTCCGTGGTCGTGTTCCTGCGATGGGACGGGTATCGACCCGTCGTCCCTCGACTCGCACCAGGCGCTCGGGTGACGAGCTGATGATGGACGCCCCCCGCCACTGTGCCAAGGCCGCAAAAGGCGCGGGATTCGTAGTGCAGAGTCGATTGTAGAGCGCGGCGATATCCGGGTCGCGATCGAGCTCCACATGCCAGGGACGCGAGAGGTTTGTCTGGTAGATGTCGCCGGCAGCGACGTACTCTTTTCCGCGCCGTACCCGCTCGAGGTAGGCTTCCGGATCCTCCTCCTGAATGGATTTGGCTCGGAAGCCCGCATCGGGCGCGTCGGATTCCTCCGCGGCGCGAAGCGCGTCTGCCTCGAGCCGGTCGAGCGAATCGGCAGAGTCTGCTTCGGCCACCGCGATCACGCGCTGGTGGGCCCGATCGTGGATCAGGGCGCAGGGCGTACGAAGCGCGAACGCGCGCCAAGGCAGCGTCGCCCTCGGAAGCGAGAGGCGGGGCTCCACCTCCTGCGCCATTTCGTAGGAGAGAAAGATCGCCCAACCGCCCGCGAACGGGAGGTCTTCCGAGCGGGATTCCCGGGTGACCTCGCGCTCGGCCAGCCACCAGTTCTCGAGCGCGGCGAAGAACGTGTTGCCCTGGATCACCATGCCTTCGGCGCCCAGGTGTCCGTCGGCATCGAGCCAGAGTGCCGCGCGTGGCTCGGCTAAAAGCACACTCGTGCGGCTCAACGGGCCGTCGGCGGCACTGTCGAGCAGCATGGGATAGCGCGCAGGCAGGCGCGCCGCGAGCCGGCGCAGCACCGTAGGCGGTACGCCGAGCTCGCGAACGAGGGGTTTCAAACAGGAGCCTGTCTGAGCAATGATCGCCGTAGCGAGGGCGACCCCCATCGAGCCGATTTCCGTGATCGTTTCCCGCGCATAGTGGGGACTATGTAAGGGAAAGGATCACGGAAAGCGGCCGATGGGGGGCGGCCGCAGTAGGCGAGCATTGCTCAGACAGGCTCCTTAATCAGCCGTTGAAGCGGCGGAAGATCAGCGAACCGTTGGTTCCGCCAAAGCCGAAGGAATTGGACAACACCGTGTCGATCTTCATCTGGCGCGCTGTGTTGGGCACGTAATCCAGATCGCAATCCGGGTCAGGCGTCTGGTAGTTGATGGTCGCCGGGGCGACCTGGTCGCGGATCGCGAGAATCGAGAAGATCGCCTCGACGACGCCCGCGGCGCCCAGAAGGTGCCCGGTCATCGATTTCGTCGCGCTCACCGCAAGCTTTTTGGCGTGATCGCCGAATGCCCGCTTCATCGCAATCGTTTCCGCCCGGTCACCGATCGGCGTCGATGTCGCATGGGCGTTGAGATGTTGCACTTCCGAAGGATCTATTGCGGCATCCTTCAGCGCATTCGACATCGCGAGACGCGCGCCCTCGCCATCCTCCGGTGGAGAAGTGATGTGATAAGCGTCACCGCTCATGCCAAAGCCGATGACTTCGGCATAGATGTTAGCGCCACGCTTCCGCGCGTGCTCGAGCTCCTCGAGAATCACGGCGCCGCCGCCATCACTCAACACGAATCCATCGCGTTCCTTGTCGAAAGGCCGGCTCGCCTGTGTCGGCGCATCGTTACGCGTCGACAAAGCTTTGGCCTGTCCAAAGCTCCCGAGGCCACAGACGGTCGTCGCCATCTCGCCGCCACCGGCGATGATCATGTCGGCGTCACCGTACTGAATCGTACGCATTCCCAGGCCGATGGCGTGGGTCGACGTCGTACAGGCGGTGACAATCCCGAGATTCGGCCCTTTCAGGCCGTATTTGATGGAGAGGTGACCGGAGATCATGTTGACAATGGTGGCCGGCACGAAGAACGGCGAAATCTTGCGCGGGCTGCCCGCCTTCATATAGGAGCCGTACTCCTCCTCGATCGTGCCCAAGCCGCCGATGCCGGCGCCGCAGACGGCGCCGCAACGGTCAGCATCGAGCTTGCTCATGTCGATGCCGGAATCCGACATCGCCTGAATCCCTGCGGCCACGCCGTACTGCATGAACTCGTCCATGCGCCGCGCGTCCTTGGGTGAAATGTACTCGTTGACCTCGAATCCGCGCACCGCTCCGCCAAAGCGCACCGGAAATGCGGACACATCGAAGCGGGCGATCGGCCCGATGCCGCTCTCCCCTTTCAATACGGCTTCCCAAGCCGATTTCACCGTGCTCCCCACGGGAGATACGATGCCGAGACCCGTCACGACAACTCGACGTTTACTCACGCGCTACCTGTATGAAGACTTGACGGATATTAAGAGAGGGTGCCCGCGATTCGTGTGCCGGGCCCCCGTGGCAGATCAGCATACCGTAGGTCGCTGACGCAAAGACTGCAACGGCGCGGGCCGTTTGCGTACACAACGAGAGTCAGGCCTTGTTGCGGCGCTCGTTGATGTACTCGATGGCCTGCTGGACCGTGGTGATCTTTTCGGCGTCTTCATCAGGAATTTCGATCTCGAACTCTTCTTCGAGAGCCATCACCAGCTCGACGGTATCGAGCGAGTCGGCTCCGAGATCATCCACGAACGACGCATCGTTCGTGACCTGTTCCTGTTTGACGCCCAGCTGCTCGGCCACGATGGCCTTGACCTGCTGCTCAACTGTGCTCATTAGCGGATTGTCCTTTTGTAGTCTTAGAGAATCGGTACTGTTTCAGGTCGCACACCGGCGATCTTAGCCGGCGCGAAGGCGCGGTATTGTAGGGGAACACCCCCCCGGGTGCCACTTCCGGCGAAACGGGCGAGGTGATTGTTTTTTCTCATGAAACGCAAAGGCGGAAGTTCCCGGCCGCCCCCGCACGAGTGCCCCTGTGGCGCTGATCCAACGCCGCGTCAAGGCATGTACATGCCGCCGTTGACGTGCAGCGTCTCGCCGGTGATGTAGCTGGCGGACGGAGAACTGAGGAACAGAACGGTTGCCGCGATGTCGGCCGCGCTGCCGAGCCGTCCGACCGGGATCTGCGCCAGCAGCGCCGTCCGCTGCTCATCACTCAGCGCGCGGGTCATGTCGGTGTCGATAAATCCCGGCGCGATGGCGTTGACGGTGATACCGCGTGAGGCAATCTCTTTCGCGAGTGACTTGGTGAAACCCAGCAGACCCGCTTTTGCCGCCGAGTAATTGACCTGTCCGGGGTTGCCTGTCAGGCCAACGATGGAGGTCAGATTGATGATGCGACCGCGTCGCTCCTTCATCATGCGACGCAGGCAGGCCTTCGAAAGACGGAACACAGACGTCAGATTCGTGGCAATCACCTCGTCCCAATCCTCCGGCTTCATCCGCAGAAGCAGGGTGTCGCGGGTGATCGCGGCGTTGTTGACGAGGATGGTGGGCATGTCACCCGCCGCGTCCAGATCGGCCATCAGGGTCTCTATCGAGGCCGCATTTCCGACGTCCAGGACCGCTCCGCGCCCGTTGTATCCGTGCGACGCGAGCTGTGCGGTGAGCTTCGCCGCGCCCTCCGGGGTCGTCGACGTCCCCACGATTCGCGCTCCCGCGCCGGCCAAGGCCATCGCGATGGCGTTGCCGATTCCGCGCGAAGCGCCCGTTACGAGCGCCACATCGTTATTGAGCATTCTCTACCCCTCTTACGGCCGTCAGGGCGGCCTCCACCGACGCCGGATCCTCCAGCGCCAGAAACTCCAGTCCCGGTCGCTTCTCGATCCGGCGGTTCAAACCCGTGAGCACTTTGCCGGGACCACATTCGACCAGCTGCGCGATGCCCGTCGCCGAAAGGGCCCGCACGGTATCCAGCCAGCGGACCGGGCTCGATAGCTGTCGCACCAGCAGCTCGTGAAGGTCGGCGGGCTCCTGGTGAGGAGCCGCGTCCACCGCGCTGATAAACCGAATCTGCGGCTTGCGGATCTCCACACTCCGCAGTTTGCCGGCGAGCCGGTCCGCCGCGCCGCGCATCAGGGTCGTATGCGAGGGCACACTCACCGGTAGCAATACGGCTCGCTTCGCGCCGCGCGTTTTGGCGCCCTCGATCGCCCTCTGGACGGCGGCCGTATGGCCGGCGATCACGATCTGTCCGGGGGCGTTGAAGTTTGCCAGGGCGACGATCTCACCTTGCGCGGCCTCGCGACAGGCTTCGTCGAGACCGGCTTCATCGAGACCGAGAATGGCGGCCACCGCGCCCGTACCGAGCGGCACGGCTTCCTGCATCGCCTGCCCGCGAAATCTGACGAGATCCACGGCAGCACGGAATTCCAGTGCACCGGCACAGACGAGTGCGGTGAACTCGCCGAGGCTGTGACCTGAGACGACACTCGGCAATGCTCCGCCATGGCCGCACCACAGGCGCCAGGTAGCAACGCCGGCCGTCAGCATCGCGGGCTGCTGGCGCTCCGTGGAGCTCAACTGATCCTCCGGCCCCTCCTGCACGAGTCGCCAAAGATCGTAGCCCAGTACGGTGGACGCCTCATCGAAGGTGGTCCGGATCACCGCACCGGCGACCGAGCGGCCAGTGAGGGAACCCCCAGCGGGGGCGTCCGCCGCGACGAGCGAGGCGAGCATGCCAACCGACTGCGAGCCCTGCCCGGGAAAAACGAAGCCAAACGCCATCTGAAGAAGTCCCCCGATGAAAACGGCGGATTATAGCGGTTCAGCGCGCGGTTTCAGGAAAGCCGCGACGATGGCTCCGCCCAGGGCGCCATAGAGATGAGCATCGACCACGACGCCGGCGCCGCTGTCCGCGAAAGGCAGCGCGCCCGATCTCTGCTCGAAGGACAGCTTCACGACAATGAACCCCGCGAGGATCCAGCCGTCGAAGTCGCGGCGCCGCAGATGTGCCAGGGTACCGGCCGCCATCACACCGTGCAGGGCTCCTGAGGAACCCACGTACCAGGCCACTGTCGAATCGCGGAGCCACAGCCCTGCGTCGATGGCCGCCAGTGTCGCGAGCACGACCAGGATCCATTGTCGGGGACTGTAGTCGCGGGCGAACAAGGCCCACATCAGGACCAGGCCGAGGCTGTTGAGACCTGCATGCTCGAGATCAAGGTGAACGATGTGTCCCGTCAGCAGGCGCCACCATTGCCCCGCCGCCAGGCCAACGCGGTCATAGCGCAGCAGCGCGCGTCCAACGTCGCCCCCGAGCTCGGGGAGCAGCAGCAGGGCGCAGGCGAGCAAGAGCCCGACGCCGTACTTTCCGTCGCAATTGAGAGACGTCAGCACTCGCCGGATGGTCGTCACAGGCTGGCTGGCATTCATTTGTTATTATCCGGCCCCGCTCGCAACAGGGCCTGCTCGCAACTTAGGTAGGCGCCTCATCATGCCGCCTTTTTACAGGGACCTTCAGCTCATGAGTTACATTGCAAAGACAAACGAGGGTAGCAGAGCGCCGCGTCAGGCGCGTGGCTTCACCCTCATCGAGATCATGGTCGTGGTGATCATCATCGGTCTGCTGGCCGCGGTCATCGTTCCGCAGGTCATCAGCAAGGTCGACGAGGCACGTGTCGCGAAGGCCAAGCAGGACATCCAGTCTCTCGAGACCGCACTCACCATGTTCCGCCTCGACAACTCCAAGTACCCCACCACGGACCAGGGTCTGGCGGCGCTCACCACGCAACCCACCGATCCGACGATTCGCCACTGGCGTCCGGGCGGCTACCTGCAGCATGTGAGCAAGGACCCCTGGGGTAACGACTATCAGTACACGAGTCCCGGCACGCATGTGAAGGACTACGATTTGTATACACTCGGGGCCGACGGTCAGCCGGGTGGTGAAGGGGTAGATGCTGACATCGGCAACTGGAACATGACCGACTAACGCGGCGGCACGGGAGCCAGCCCCCTATGAGACGTCCTCACAAGAGCGGACCACGCGCCACCGGCAGTGCCCCCGCTGGGGGTTCCCTCGCGAACCCCCGCTGGCCCCCGCTGGGGGTTCCCTCGCTGGCCCCCGCTGGGGGTTCCCTCGCTGGCCGCTCGGTCGCCGCTCGGTCGCCGCTCGGTCGCTGGTGGCTTCACGCTCATTGAAATTCTCGTTGTCGTCGTCATCATCGGCGTCCTCTCGGCCGGCCTCCTTCTATCTGTATCGCTCACGGGCCGCGACCGCGACCTCGAAAAAGAGAGCGACCGCCTGGTTGCTCTCCTGAATTACGCACGAGAACAGTCGGAGCTGCAGACACGCGAGTACGGTCTGATCTTCCAGGACGACAGCTACGAATTCGTCTCGTATGACGTGCACCGCACGGTCTGGCGCAGCGTCTTCGAGGACGATGCACTGATCTTACGGAAGCTGCCTTACGGACTCGACGTGAAACTCAAGGTCGAGACCCGCCCTGTGGTGTTGAAGAAGCCCCAGGATGCCAAGGACAAAACACCGCAGGTGATGATCTTCTCGAGCGGCGACCTCACACAGTTCGAGGTGACCCTGGAGCGCGAGGGCGGTATACGCAGCATCACCGTTGTGCAGGACGATAAGGGAAACATCATTCAGAAGCCGATGGTGGACACGACCGTCAGGGAAGGCAGGACGTGAAGCGCTTGCGTAGCGTGAAACCGCGCGAGCGCGGATTTACGCTGATCGAAGTGCTCGTGGCGTTGGCGATTGTCGCGATCGGTATGGCCGCGGTGTTGGGAGCCCTGACCTCCTCCGCAAGTACCATCATTTACATGAAGGACAAGACGCTGGCGCAGTGGGTAGTGCTCAATCGCATCGCTGAGCAGCGGTTGAAGGTGCAGCCCGGGCAGGTTCCGCAGCTCGGAAATTCCGACGGTGACGTCGATTACGCCGGGCAGAAATGGCATTGGCGCCAGGAGATCGTGGCCACGGCGGTTCAGGGGATGGTCCGCATGGATGTCATGGCGCGCCCCGCGGATGTCAAGGGCGATGACAAGCATGGTTGGTATGTCACGCTGAGCGGTATCATCGGAGATGCTGTCAGTGCGCCTCGTGGGGACATGCCCCTGTGGGGCACCGGGACCACCACGCCGGGGCCGGGACAGACAGGCAACAACCCGGGGACGCCTGGGCCGAACGGCACTCCGACGCTGCCGAACGGACAGGTCACGCCCCCGGGCGGACCCACATCCCCGGGCGGACTCACGCCCCCGACCACCAACCCCAAGACAACCAGCAATTGAGCATGCGCAGCCGTGGCTTCACCCTGCTCGAGCTGTTGGTCGCAATGTTCATTGCGGCCATCATGTTTGCCATTGGCTATGGCGCCATCAACCAGGCCGTCAACAATCACGGCGCCCTGCAGGAACAGCAGGCGCGACTCATCGAGCTGCAGACGGCGGTGCGCGTGATGGAGCAGGACTTCGTGCAACTCGAGCCGCGCCCGGTTCGACAACCCGTCGGTGACGGCTGGCTGCCCTCGCTGATGGGTCAGTCCGACCCGACGGCCCAACCCACGGTGCAGCTGAGTCGGGGTGGCTGGAACAATCCAACCGGTCTGCAGCGCCCGGGACTGCAACGCGTGGCCTACTTCTTCGAGAAGAACACACTGCGGCGTGAGTACTGGACCGTTATGGACCCGACGCTGCAAAACACGACTCTCAAACGAGACCTGCTGACTCATGTGAAAGCCGTGACGTTTCGCTATATGGATGTGTCACACCAGTGGCAAACCCAGTGGCCGCCGCCGTCGGTTGCGGGCTCCACCGGACAGGAGAGCTACTTGCGCATGCGTCCGATCGCGGTTGAGATCACTCTCGACACCGAGGATTGGGGCAAGCTCGTCCGCACCATCGAGGTTGCGGGTTGACTTCCCCCGACAAACGCTCTCGGCAGTGGCGCAGTGGGCGGTCGCCCGCGCGGCAACGGGGTATTGCTCTCCTCGTGGCGATTCTATTGGTCGCGTTGGGGACCATGATTGCGGCCGCGATTGCCTACGAGAATGCGATGACGGCGCGGCGCGGCGCGGCGACCTTCGCGCTGGACCAGAGCGTTCTGATCGGCGAGGCCGCCGAGGCGCTCGCGGCCTACGGTTTGCGCGAGGTGTGGCGCTCCGACAAGCAGAACACCTATATCGGTCAGGGTTGGGACAAGCCGGTAGGTCCGGTCGAAGTCGTCCCCGAAGTAATGCTGACGGCATCTCTCGAAGACCTATCGGGGCGCTTCAATCTCAATTCCCTCGTCAATGCCGCCGACGGAACGGTCAACCAGACTGCATTTGCCGCTTTCCAGCAGCTGCTGGCCTATCTCGAGATCGAGCCGAAATGGGCGGGATACATCGTCGACTGGATCGACCCTGACATCGTGCCGCAGAACCCCGACGGCGCGGAGGACAGCGTCTACATGGG
>DATMQL010000095.1:0-3042 GCA_035566815.1 Steroidobacteraceae bacterium
ATCTGGATCTCCTCGTCGGTGCGGGACGGACCGGGTCCACCCGTCAGGGGGTGATCGCCTCCCGGGGCGGCCGCGGTGATGTTGCTCGTGGCACGCGTCAGGGTGCCGGCGTGCATACCATGCGCACCGCCGCCCGCGGACCCGACATCCCGACTCAACGCCGCAAGGTTTATCCCGCCGCTCGATCCAGGCGCACGGGTCGTCAGCATCGAGCGCTGGGGCCGGCCAACCGAGTTGTCACTCGCATTGTTGATGCGTGCCTGCGCACCGAGCTCAGGAGCGACTTGGGCGTTTCTCATCGCCTCGAGCTTTTCACGCAGCGCGAGCAGCCCCTGCTGCGGCGTCGCCGGCTCGCCCGGTCCCTCTGCGGTAGCGCCCTTCTGCGGCTCCTCCTTCCGGGGCTTCTGAGCCAGCCGCGGCGCGGGTTGCTCGGCCGGCTTCTGCACGGGAACAAGCTTCGGCGGAGGAGGCGGCTGCACTTGCTCGGGCGGTGGGGGCAGCGGATGCCGCTCCAACATCATGACGATGCGATCCGGAGTCTTCGTCTCTGCTTGCCTCGGTCGCAGAGGCAAGCGAATGAGGGGAACGATCACCGCGAACAGCAGGCAAATCGTCAGCGCAATACCCAGCGCCTTGCGGAAGCGTCGATCGTCGTCTCTCCCTGGTGTCCAGGGCATGACGAGCGGGCGGGAATGCAGCGCAGTGATTTCCCGCTCGACGATCCATTCCTGCCGGCGACGCTCCTCCTCCTCCTGGGCCTCGAAGAGCTCATCCTCGAGCAACCCGGCGTGGTCTTGCAGCTCGTTGATCTGCTCGAGCACATTCTGGCGCCGCTCCTCGAGCGCGCCGATGCCTTTCTCGAAGACCTCCACGCGGTTGCGGACGTGTCGAACCTGCGCCTCCCCCGCATTCACGGCGGCGGCATCGCCCCAAAACAGCTCGCCGGCACCGAGCGCGCTGAGCTCATCGAGCGAAGCACACAGATTGTGGAGCACACGATGTTGCTGGCGTTCGGTCGCCAGGCCCTCCAGCTCGCCGTCAACGGCGCGCAAATCCCCCACCAAGGCAGCCACTTTCCCGCGAATCAGCGTGAGTTGCGCCAGGACGGTCTGTTGATCTTGAACGGTTACCGGTTCCATGAGCTTTTACCTGGACGTGGAGTTGTCAGATCGCATCGAGCCCATGGTTGCCGGCCGGCGCTTCCTTCTGCAGAACCGCCAGCGAGATCTTGCCGTAGGAGGCGGCCGTGCACGTCGCCATCACTTTCCTGACCACCTCGTAGGGCAACGACTTGTCCGCCATGACGGTGATCTCCTCCGCGGCCAGCGCCGCGCTCCTCGCTGCCGCATCGAGACCGGCCGTCGGGCGCAGAAGCGCTTGCCGCAGCGACTCGACCAACGGCGTGTTGGCGTCTTCGATCTCCGCCATGGTCGCCACCGGCTCGTTCCGCACGAACACCTGGTCTTTTGTGATCATCACGACCACCGACACCTTGGGGCGAACTTCCGCGGTTGATTGCGGGATCGCAACACCCTTGGAGTTCTGCACCAACTCCACCTCAGTGGAGTACACGAGCAGAAACGCCACCATCACCGACATGATGTCGATCAGGGGAATGAGGTTGAGCGCCGCATCTTCGCGCTCCCCGACACGATGCCCTCGTGTCCCGATACCGCGATTCAACATCCTCATGGCCTCTCCCCTTGCCGCTTCACGGCGCGTGTCTTCATGGCGCATCTCCGATCGCGACGTTCGTATAGAGCTGGGTTTTCGCGCCGGGCGACACTTGCGCGGTTCTGATCGCGTCCATCACTTGAATGACGGACTCGTACGGGATTCTCGGCTCCGGCAGGACGGACGCGTCATTGACGTCCGGATGCTCCTGCTTGAGCGACAAGGCCTGCGCGGTCAGCGTCTTCAAGTCGTACTGGCCGTTGACCTTGGGGATCTCGGCAATCCGGGTGTTCCCGTTGGTCAACTGCAGTCCGTTCTCACGAATGATCACTTCCAGCCTGAGCTTCGGCTCGGACTTGGGCCCGCTGGCGGTGCTGGGCAGATCGACCTGCAGGATCGTGATACGCGAAAACACGGCGGTCATGAGCAAGAACGCGACCAACACCGTGAAGATGTCGATCATCGGCACGAGCAACAGCTCGACCGCTTTGTGCGGACGGCGCGCCGATATGCCGCGCATGAGCAAAGTACGCATGAGTCGAGCCCTTACGCCTGCGCGGCGTGCGCCACGGGTACGGCGCTCGGGGGCAACTCAACCTGCGCAACCGGACCGGTTTGCGCGAGATCGAGGCGGCTTAGCGCGCGCGCCGCCTGGCGGGCCGCAAGTGCGTTCAGGTACTTGATGGCCGCCGTTTCCAGGCCGTCGACCACCTGGGTCGTTTTCGTCTGCAGGAACGCATGCACGAACAGGATCGGCACCGCGGTCACGAGGCCGAAGGCGGTACAGTTCATCGCCTCCGAAATACTCGACGCCAGAAGATTCGCCTTCTCCGCCGGATCGACGTTCGCCACCGCGCCGAAGGCGTGGATCAGACCGCTCACGGTGCCCAACAGCCCGAGCAGGGTCGCGAGATTGGCGAAGGTGGCCAGGTAGTGCGTGCGCTTCTCGAGCTGCGGGATGATCTCCATCATGCTTTCCTGCATCGCCTTCTCGACGTCGTCGCGGCGTCGCACTGCTCCTTGCAGGGCAAGCCCCATGCCCAGCAACCGGGACACATCCGCGTCATCCTTGGATGTCATCTCACGCGCCTTGTCGAAGTCACCTTTCGCGACAACGGGCTCGATTTGGGCCCACGCCTTGCGGTTCCGGGCGCTCAACCTCGTGAGCGTGACATAGCGCTCGACGGTGATTGCCGTGGCCGCCGCCCCCACCAACAGGATCGGGAACATGAACGCGCCGCCGGCGGTAAAGAATTTCACGATCGGATAGAAGATTTCCACGATTCGAACCTCTTGCAGGTAAGGGTCACGCTATTGCAACAACACACTCTCGACATACGACACGACAGGAGGGCATGCCTCACTGCG
>DATMQL010000096.1:0-11144 GCA_035566815.1 Steroidobacteraceae bacterium
CACACGGGCAGGGCGTTGAAGCGGCCCCGGACGAGCAGCAGGTCAAGTCGCCGGAAACCTACGTTGGCTACGCGCGCGCCGAGAATTTCGCCAATGTGGGCGTGCTCGTCAAAGATCACCCCAACACGTACACGGCGCCGACCCTGTCACAGTTGAACCAATGGGGGTTGGGCGGTGTCTGGACGATAGAGGGTGAAAGGGCGATCCTGGACAGCGTGCCGGGTCGCATCGTGTTTCGCTTTCACGCCCGGGATCTGCATCTGGTGCTGGGGCCCACGGCGGACGGTAAACCGGTCCGCTTCCGGGTGCTGCTCGATGGCAAGGCTCCCGGAGAGGCTCATGGAGTCGATGTCGATGCCATGGGGGCGGGAACTGTCAGCAGCCAGCGCCTTTATCAGCTCATCCGGCAGGCCGGTCCAGTGGAGGATCGGACCTTCACCATCGAATTCCAGGATGCCGGTGTGCAGGCTTTCTCGTTCACTTTTGGCTAGGTTTCTTGAGGAGGATGCTCGATGAGTAACCCAGGCGAAAAAGCAGCGGGTCCCGCGCCGGCCGGTCTCCGGACGGGTCTCACGCGCCGCGATGTATTGCGCGATAGCGCGCTGTCGCTCGGCCTTCTCGGCGTGGTCGGTGTCCGTAGCGGCTGGGCGGCCGATATAGCGGCGCAGTCGGCGCCTTTTGTGATGATCGAAAACTTCTCCGCCGCCGGACAGAGCCAGGGTGTGGCGCGCGTGGCAAAGATCCACAAGAGCGACGCGCAGTGGCGGCAACAGTTGTCGGCGGACTCCTTCGTCGTCGCTCGCCAGGCCGGCACCGAGCGGGCCTTCAGCGGGGCGCTTTGGAACCAGCACGCGGATGGGCTCTATCATTGCATCTGTTGTGATACCACGGTCTATGACTCGAAGACGAAGTTCGAGTCAGGCACCGGCTGGCCGAGCTTCTGGGAGCCGAAATCGAAGCACAACATCGTCGAAATCGTGGATCGAAGTTACGGCATGACGCGTACCGCGGTCTCGTGCGCTCTGTGCGACGCGCATCTCGGCCACGTGTTTAATGACGGTCCGAAGCCGACTGGATTGCGTTACTGCATGAATTCGGTGGCGCTACGCTTCACCCCGCGAGCGTAGCTCAGGCAACGAGCAGCCACTGCCCGAAATCGGCGGTACCTAACACCGAGCGGAAGCCGTCCGGCACGCCCTCGTGCAACACGGACTTCAGCAAGCCGTGAACGCCGAGCGAGCCGAGCTCACGCCACATTGCATCGGATAGAGCGCCGCCCGGCGACGCCTCCTGCATGATGAGCGCCAGCAGATACAACACAACGAGGAAGTTGAAAGCGGTGGTCAGGTCATAAGGGTAGGAATATGTCTTGCAGAAGAGTGTGTTCTGCAAGATCCCCGACATGATCGGCTGATCGCGAATCTCCATCGTAGCCAGTTCCGCGGGAACCTGTTGCGGGAGGGCTTTCAATGTGGCTCGATCCCAGCCGAGAACCTTCGTGAGCATGCCGCGGAGTCCTGCACGCAATTCGGTGGTGATGACAACCGGCGGCTCCGCCAGCCAGCGGTTCATATCCACCGATTCGTTACTCCGCAGGGCTCCCAGGAGACGCGCTCCCACGTAGAGACGTTTGCGCAGCGGCAGTGCGGGCGCGGCAAGGATCTCGCACAGCCCCTTCTCGATGTCGCGAAACTGCTCCCAGGCGATGTCCACTCCCGGAGCGAGACGAAATCCTTCGGGCCGGCGCGGCTCGGCTTGCGCGAGCCGCTCGCGCAGGTCCTCATCACGGTCGACCAGTGGGACGCCCAGTCCTTGACGGGCTGCGCCGCAAATCGGACTGGTTGCTACGGCGAGCCCTTCAGGCGTCCGGGCGTACGCGAAGGGAAAGATGGAACAGGGCCCGAACGGCTGGCGACCGAGAGTCTGATGAATGAGGCATTGATTCCGGGCCCCGAGAAACCGACAGGTTTCATTCAGAGACTTCAGCTGCAATGTGCCGTCGGGGCGTACCGGCAGCCGCGTGCCCACGAGCTCGGGCCGCAGAGCCTCCCACGGCATGGCATCGATGACCTGTTGAGCCTCCGGTGGAATGGTGATCTCGAAGTCATGTCGGCAGCAGTCCGTGCTCATCTGGCAGCCGAAGCGTGCACCGGGGAGGGTGCTGATTTTGAGGGGCGAGCGCCAATAGAGGCGGAAGTAGCTCGCGTCCAGCAGGGCGCGCGCTCGAGCGGGCTCGGTCGCGCGCATCCAACCGTAGTCGGCGGCCGACCGCAACAAGCCATCGCGATAGGACCAGGACTCGACGCGTGATGCGAGGGTGCACCAACCAACTCGCCGTACCCCTGTCTCGGTCCGCAGGCCCAGGGCGGCGATGAGGGGCCGCTGTTCGCGCTCTTCCCTGACTTCAAACCAGGCGACGCTTTCCGGCGCATCGGTGTCTGCAGGGGCGCTTAGGACTGCTCCGCGGCTAAATCTCGGGAGCGTATCCCGGCCTTCGAGGCTCAATTCACGGTGCCTGCTCGCAAAGCGCTCCGGGTCGATCTGTCCAGCCCGTCCAATCCCCTCGGGATAGCGAACGAGGGCATCCGCCGAGTGCATGGCATGGAGGGCAGTCCCGCCTTCCGGGTCGCCCAGTGCGGCCAGAAAAGCGTCCAAGACATTTTCAATGGCGGAAGTTTGCATGAGCCGACCTAGTCTAACCGTGCACGAGACGTCAGACCGGTCGCAGAGAACATTTATTGCAGAAGTGCCCGCGGTCGCCGCGCTGCCGAAGTCAACGCTACAGGCCGTCGCTCGCGGTGATTCCCTTTTCGGTGATGTAGCCCGTCACGAGCCGCGCCGGCGTGACATCGAAAGCGGGATTGCTCGCGGGGGAGTCTGTGATTCGGACCGAGACGATATGTCCATGCTGGTCCCTGCCATGGATCAGGGTGACCTCGTCGGCCGAGCGCTCTTCGATCGGAATCTCGCCGCCCGTGGCGACCGAGCGATCGAAGGTGGAAAGCGGTAACGCGATGTAGAACGGAACCCCGTTGTCGTGCGCCGCCAGCGCCTTCAGATAAGTCCCGATCTTGTTGCAGACGTCGCCGTTGCGGGCGACCCGGTCGGTTCCAACAATACAAAGATCGACTTTGCCCTGTTGCATCAACAAGCCACCGGCGTTGTCGGCAATGACCGTGTGAGGTACGCCGTGGTGACGCAGCTCGAACGCGGTAAGCGACGCGCCCTGATTGCGCGGCCGGGTCTCATCGACCCACACGTGCACTGGGACGCCATGGTCATGCGCCAGGTAAATGGGCGCCAACGCCGTTCCGTAGTCGACTGTGGCGAGCCAACCCGCATTACAGTGCGTGAGGATTTGTACGGCGCGGCCGGGATTTTTCCGTGCCACGGCGTTGATGAGTTGCACGCCATGCTCGCCGATCGACCGGTTGGTGTCGACGTCCTCGTCGCAGATCGCCCGCGCGCACTCGTAAGCGGCGACCACGCGGCGCTCCCCGGTGGATTGTTTTACCGCCGCCTTCATTCTGTCCAGCGCCCATCGCAGGTTCACCGCCGTCGGGCGAGTTGCGAGCAGAGTCGCGTAGTCACGGTCCAACGCCGCGTCCGACGGATCGGCGCGCAATCCCAGGCAGAGGCCATAGGCCGCCGTCGCGCCAATCAGCGGTGCGCCACGCGTGCACATTTCTTTGATGGCGCGCGCCGCGGCCTCGATCGAGGTGAGCTCCGCGATCTCAACGCGCCAGGGGAGTTGGCGCTGATCGAGTATCCGCACCGACCAGCCGTTGTCGCTGAGCCAGATGGAGCGATGGTGGACGCCGTCAATTTTCACAGTTTTGCCCTCGTGACACGCCCATTATCCACTCAAAGCAATGTCGTTAAAACTGCGGGCGAATTCACTGCTCGCGCCAGCCTGCCGCGCCAAGACGACGGTCTGCATACCCGCCGCGGCTGCCGCCTGTGTCTCGCCGGTGTGGTCGGAGAGGAAAACGATGGACCCGGGCGGCAGATGCAGCGACTCGGCGATCTTCCCGTAGGAGCGGGACTCCAGCTTCGGTCCGGTCGTGGTATCGAAGTAGCCGCCAAAGAGCGACGACAGATCGCCGTGAGCAGTATGCGAGAAGAGCAGCTTCTGCGCGGCGATGGAGCCGGAGGAATAAATGTAAAGCTTCAACCCGTCCGCATGCCACTTGCGTAGCGCGCTCACCGCGTCTTCGTACACATGACTTTGGAGCTCGCCGCTCTCGTAGCCTGTTTTCCAGACGATGCCCTGCAAGGTTTTCAGCGGCGTGACCTTGCGGTCCTCATCCATCCATTGCAGAAGTACGTCAGTCATCTCCTGCGCCGTAAGGTGGGATCTACCCAGGATCGCCGCAATGTCATTCGCGATGCCCGTGAGCTCCGACTCGTGGCTGCGTATGAAGGCAGGCAGCGAATTACGTGCGTAGGGAAACAAAACATCTTTCACGAACGCCAGGCTGCTGGTAGTGCCCTCGATGTCGGTCAAGACGGCGCGGACGCCGCGCACCTCGATCACGTCGGTGGACTTCCGAACGAGGGGAAGCTGCGCGCAATCGGCTCGCCGGTGAACTTCGCAACCCAGCCCGCGGGTGTCGTGAAGAGGCGGATGGCAGTGAAGTGCGGAGCGGGTCCCATGTCGAACCAGTGCCGGGTGCCGGCCGGCACGCCGATCAGATCGCCACGCTCGCACAATGTCATATGGACTTTGCCGGCGGCGCGCAGATAAAACACTCCGGCGCCCTCGACGAAGAAGCGTACTTCGTCTTCGTCATGAGTGTGCTCATCGAGGAACTTGCGGCGTAACTGCTCCCGGTTCGGGTTGTCCGGCAGGCAGCGCAGAACGTCGACCGATTGATAGCCGCATTCGGTTTTCAGGCGCTCGATGTCGCCCTGGTAAGCCTCCATGACGGCGGCGTCGTTGACGTCCGCGGGCAATTGCCGGGACGCGGACCATCTCTCAAACCGTACGCCGATCGGCAGCAATGCCGCTGCGATCTGCTCCCCGTCGCGGGTGTCGAGGAGGGCGTGTGAAGCGCTGTCATCCCGGTAAATGGTCAGGCGGCTCATGCTCGGACTCCCGCTTGCAGGCGTATTGCTTCGATCTCGCAGCTCAACAGATGTTCCAGGGCTTCGATCACCCGCTCGGCTTCCTCCATGTCCTTACCCCAGCCATAGGCTCCATGACCCCTGATGAGGTACGCGGGAGCCGCTGCTCCGGTCCGCAGCCGGGTGTCCACCTCCTGTGCCAGTGCTTCGATGTTCTGCGAGTTCTCGAAGATGGGGATGCGGACCACCGCTTCGTGTGTGGTGATCCCCGGAAAGGCCTTGAGCATCTCGTAATCTTTCAAAACGAGCTCGGAGGCCTCGGGCAAGTGTCGGGTCAGGGTGACGACTGGTACTGAATGAACATGCAGGACCGCATTGACTTGCGGATAGAGCTTATAGATCAGGGTGTGTAAGCCGGTCTCGGCGGAGGGCCTCTTGTTTTCCAACGCGACGCCGGCTTCGTCGACCAGCATCACGTCGTCCCGGGTCAAGCGCCCCTTGTGACGTCCGGACACCGTGACGGCGATCTGTCCTTCCCTCAATCGGACCGAGTAGTTACCGGAGGTCGCCGACGCCAGCCCGCATGTATCGAGTCGCCGGCCCGAGGCAATGATGGCCTCCACGGCCTCATCGTGTGACATGGACATAAGATTGGGGATAGAGGCTCTCCGCAGGTAAACGCACAGGATGGCGGCATTCCGTTAATGCGATATTACAGTGCAACCCTCAGAATGTGACCATGACGCTGGATCTCTTTCCCGACGAGCCCGCGGTCGAGCAGCGGGATGAGCCGCTGGCGCCGGGCGCCATGATATTGCGGGGATTTGCGCGGGCTCGGGCTCCCGCGCTGCTCGAGGCTCTCGGCAAGGTGACGGTCCAGGCGCCGTTTCGCTTCCTGACCACTCCCGGCGGGTATCAAATGTCGGTCGCCATGACCAACTGCGGGTCGGTGGGCTGGATCAGCGACCGGACCGGTTATCGCTATGGCGCGCAGGACCCGCTTTCCGGCAAGGATTGGCCGCCCATGCCCGCGGAGTTCGCCGAGCTGGCTACCGAGGCGGCGGCACGTGCCGGCTTCGCAGTCTTCGCCCCCGATGCGTGCCTGATCAACCAATACGAGCCCGGCAGCCGGCTCTCGCTCCACCAGGATAAGGACGAGCAGGACTACGGCGCACCCATCGTGTCGGTTTCGTTAGGTCTGCCGGCCGTATTTCTGTTCGGCGGCGATCTGCGCACCGACAGGACACAACGTGTTCCGTTGGCTCATGGCGATGTTGTAGTGTGGGGTGGTCCGGCACGCCTGCGCTATCACGGCGTGTTGCCCCTCAAGGACGGCCAGCATCCCCTGCTGGGTCGGCGCCGTATCAATCTCACGTTTCGCAAGGCCCTGTTCGAGTGACATTCGCGCGCCGCTGACGCGCGTATAGTCGCGCCCGCCAACTATTGACAGTTCACCAAGCTTGACAATTACGCGGGAGGCTCCATGACCATCTCCAGATCTCGTATGACAGCGCTTCTGTCGGGTGCGGTCGCCACGATTTTTGGCACCGGTGCGTTCGCGGATGATTTCGCGGCGGACTGGGGCGGTGACGGCTCAACCTCCAAACTATGTGCCGGGCTGCCGAGTCAGGCTGCGCTGAAAAGTGCCCTGACGATGGCACGTCACCAATCCAATGGTGGTTTCAACCTCGACATGTGGGGCACCATCGTGAATCGCGACGGCGTGGTATGTGCCGTGGCATTCACCGGCTCGGATCGTGGCCAACAATGGCCAGGTAGTCGGGTCATCTCGGCACAGAAAGCCAACACCGCCAACGCGTTCAGTCTTCCGGGCCTCGCGTTGTCGACGGCCAACCTCTACTACGCCACCCAGCCGGGCGGTAGCCTGTATGGGTTGCAGCATAGCAACCCCGTCGATACAGAAGTGGCTTACCGCGGACCCGCCACCAACTTCGGTACGGGCGATGATCCCATGAGGGGGCGTCGCGTCGGCGGCGTGAACGTGTTCGGTGGTGGCCTCGGTCTGTACAATGCCGCGCATGTCCTCATCGGCGCTGTTGGAGTGAGCGGCGACAGTTCCTGTGCGGATCACAACATTGCCTGGCGCACCCGCCACGGGTTGGGGCTGGATCATGTACCGGCAGGCGTGAGTGCAGATAAGAGTCGCCCTGACAACATTGTCTATGACATCACGCCGCAACCCGGGCAACAGGAAGGCGTCAGCCCAAGCGGCTGGGGCCACCCGGAGTGCAGCACCGCCGCGACTTCGGCGGCGGCGACCTTGCCCGTTACGAGTCCCTGAGAGGGCTCGGTCGAGAGCGCGACTCCGGTCGGGTTCCCGACGGCGGTTCCGCGTGGTGGAGGGTTTGATAGCTCCGCCATGGGGCGGCTTGCGGTTCTCGCGGCGGTGGGCGCAACATGTGCGCCCGAGCGATTGGTTGGAATTCGCTCATCCCATTTGTACCGCCGGAAGCCAAAGTATGTGTGACAACGATGATCTGAATGAGTTTGCGCAGCGCGGGGCCGACGTTTCCCGAAGGCAGTTTGGCGCGCTGGCGGTGGGCGCGGGGCTCACGATGATGTTACCTCCACTCGCGAACGCCGCGGATCTGACCGGAACGGACGTCGATATCAAGACGCCTGACGGTACTGCGGACGCCTACTTCGTATATCCCTCCGGGAAGGGAAAATATCCGGGCGTGCTGATCTGGCCGGATATTTTCGGCTTACGGCCGGCGTTCAAGGAAATGGCCCGCCGCCTGGCGGAGTCGGGCTACGCGGTGCTGGTGGTGAATCCGTTCTATCGGGTGAAGAAAGCTCCGACCGCCCCGGAGCATCCGAACTTCCAGGACCCGCCGACGCGCGACATGCTGCTGGGGTTGATGAATGCATTGACTCCGGCGACGGCGGCGACGGACGCCAAGGCATTCGTCGCCTGGCTCGACACCCAGCCGGCCGTCGATAAGAAAAAGAAAATGGGCACGACGGGTTACTGCATGGGCGGTCCGTTCACCCTGCGCACGGCGGCGACTGTTCCGAGTCGCGTGGGTGCCGGCGCCTCTTTCCATGGCGGCGGCCTGGTGACCGACAAGCCGGATAGCCCGCACCTGCTGATACCGGAAATCAAGGCGCAGTACCTGTTCGCCATTGCCGATAATGACGATCAGAAGCAGCCCGACGCGAAAACCGTTCTGAAGGACGCCTTCGCGAAGGCGAAATTACCCGCGGAGATCGAAGTCTATACGGGCGCGCAACATGGCTGGTGTCCGCCGGACTCCGCGGTCTACAACCATGACCTGGCTGAAAAAGCCTGGAGTCGCCTGCTGGTGTTGTTCAAGACCGCGCTAGTGTAGGCAGGGTAATTGCGACCAGCAGATCTTTGAATAGCCGCGCGGCGGACGAGGGGTCCGCCGCGCAGTAGAGGACGACGTCGATCGTATTCCTCCACCCGGGTGGGTCACTCGATGGACTCCCGGTTCTTGGCATTTCTTCATACTTTCAACAGGAACAGGAAACCCGTTCGGGTGTACGATCCGCAACATTCAGCGTTCCTCGAGAGGGCGTCATGAAAGCCAATTTCGCTGTATTCGCAGCTGTTGTTGCCCTTGCTTCTGCGTCGATCGCCGGCACCGCCACTGCTTCAACCGGAGGCGGTGGTGGAAGCAGTGGTGGAGGCGGTGCCGTAGGGGGAGGTGGCGGAGGTGGCGGAGGTGGGCACTCTGGAGGAGGCGGAGGTGGCGGCGCAGGCGGACATTCTGGCGGAGGCGGCGGAATGGGGGGTGGGGGCCATGGCGGTGCTGGCGGTCACTTCGGTGGCAGTGGCGGCGGGCATTTCGGCAACGGTGGCGGTGGCCCCTTCGGTAGCGGTGCCGGCGCGGGGTACTTCGGTGGTGGATATGGCAGTCTCGGAGCGGGTCGCGCTGCACAGGCAGTAGCTGCTCATGAGGCGGGGGTGGCGCGAGAGGGCACGGGGCACGACGGATTTGCGCGCGGTGCAACTGAGCACGAGGGCATGGCCCGCGGAGCGGCGGAGCACGCGGGCACGGCGCGCGAATCGGCAGCCCATAAGGGTGCGCCGGCGCATGAGCAAGTCACAAGGTTGGCTGCTGTACGTCCGCCAACCATGCCCCATCCGCATCATCCGAAGCCCATGAACGTCAATTTGAATTCAGTCCAGTACTCCAGTGTGGAAATGCGCGCGTTTGCACCTTGCTTCAACCGCTCGTATGACGGCGGGGAGAACACAAATTGCTTCGGGCGCGCGATCAAGGCGCCGGTCAACAGCGACACGGGCAGGCCGATCGGCTAGGTCTGACTCGATGCCGATAGGGCCTCGGGGTGACACCCAATGCGTCCCTGGATTCTGGCGTTAGCCGCACTAGTCGCCTTGCCCTCAGCCGCGACCGCGGTCGACGACGCGTCCCCCAAAACGGTCGAAGACGCGATCGTGGCTCTCGAGAAAACCGATCCGGGATCTCCTGAGGCACTCAACGATCGACTCGAGTATGCCCAATTCCTCGTCAGCGCCACCGATGTGGACTGTCACCAGCGCCTCGATAGCGCGCAATCACAACTCGATACGGTCGCGGAAAACCCCGCAGTCGATGTTGTGCTGCCGATCGGCAGGGCTCGGCTAGCCGACATTCGGTATCAGATCCATCTTGCCGGCGCCTCTTGCGGGGCAGATCCCTCCGAGCGCGAGAGGGAGCTTCGTGCGGCGCTCGCCGAAGCCCTGCACGCTGTCGACCTCTATCGGGACGCTCTCGATTATCAGTCGATGGCGATCCTGCAGTTCGACGCCGGCGTCACGCAGCGCATGTTAGGCGATGATACCGCGGCAGTGGCGGCGCTCGAGGCCGCAATCGAGATGGATCGTGAGTATGGTTTCCATCAGGACGCGGAAGATAACTACAAGTTACTGGCGCTGTGGAAGGGGCCGGCAAAAGCGCCTGACTTGCCCACCGCACAGGTAGTGAACCCGCCCGGCGATGCGGTTGCCGACCCCACGTCAGACTTTCCAAGCCGCACCACGACGCTGAAGTTCGCCTGGCTCGCGAGCGACGCCACCCTCGGTATCGAAATCGATCACGCCAGTGTCCGTGATGGCAACGTCAACCGCGGCAGTGTCTACCGGCTCTTCAAGCAACATGTCCATGCCAGTCATGGCGGTTGGGTCGTGTCCTATGAGCCCGGCCAGGTCGACTATGATGTGTCCACGTGGCCCAGTGAGCCGGGCGATCTGAATAACCTGGCGTGGTCATTCGGGCGAACCCTGCCACTGCCCGGTTTCGAGATCGGCACGAAGGGCGATTTCAAACATGTCGTCAATCCGGGCAGCGTCTCCTCGGACCAATACGCCGCCGTGCGGGCTCTGATTCTCGGTCACACGCAGCCCGCGGCGGGTGCGTCACGCCTGCCGGGCTGGGTCGCTCGTGCCACCAAACTCCTCTTCGGGCCGGCGGCCGTCGAGCAGAATACGGCTGAAGCCTACGATTTCAAAACCGGGGTCTGGATCGGCGCAAAACTCGAGCAGGGCGTCTGGTACAACATGTCCGCGCCACTCACTCTGTCCGGTGCACGCCAGCTCGTGTTGCCACACGATATTGAATTCGCGTACACGCGCGACCTGCCTTGCTCAGGCACTTTCACTGACCGCTCCTGCGTCGAAATAGTGGTTCACGCGACTCCCCAGGCAGACGCGATCGCCCGGCTGCTGAGCGTCGTGCGCCAGGAACTCGGGGGACGCCGCGTGGCGCAGCCGCAGTTCTGGTCCACCACCTATATGCGTATCGTGACTGATCCACTCACACTAACCCCATACGTATATGACGAGCGTCGCTTCTGGCACATCGGTGGTGACAACCCCGGTAAGGACAAGCCGGAAAATAAGGCCGAGAGGCTCGTCTCGACCTTCACGTATCCGTGACTAGTAGCCTGGCGGCATAGGAGGCGTAGGCATAGGCGCGGGCGCGGGCGCGGACGCGCTGGTCGTGAGCTCCATAACGGCATTGTTGTTGTCGTCATTGAAGTAAACGATCTGGTGTCCCTGGGCGTCGACCGCCGTGGCGATTCCGAAT
>DATMQL010000097.1:0-10640 GCA_035566815.1 Steroidobacteraceae bacterium
GCACAGAGCAGGAGCGCGCTCTTCAACTGCTCCTGCCCGACAAGAGCCGCCAGTGGAAAATCATATGCCGTTTGCGTCATCAATATTCCTCGGTGCCGTCGCTTTCAGGCACGCCGCGCGGTCTCACCCCGCGCCTCGAGAGCCGTCTCACTTTCGAGGTACGCCTCTTTCAACGAATCCAGCGTCTCGGACTTAGGGGCCTGCCACATCTTGCGTTGCGCGGCCTCCAACAGCCGCTCGGCAACGGCATTCAGGGCCCAGGGATTGCTCTCTTGCAGGAATTCCCGCATGACCGGATCGAGCGCGTACCGTTGCGCGACTTCCTCGTACATCCAGTCTTCCATGATCTGGGCGGTCGCATCGAAACCGAACAGGTAGTCGACCGTCGCCGTACATTCGAGGCCGCCCTTGTAGCCATGCCGGCGAATGCTCTCGAGCCACTTCGGATTCACGACCCGCGAGCGAAATACCCGCAACGCCTCTTCCTTCAAGTCGCGGACTACCGCGCGATCGGGATTCTGGGTATCCCCGAAGTAGTGACGCGGTTTGCGGCCGGTCAGACTACGGATAGTCGCAATCATGCCGCCGTGAAATTGCAGGTAGTCATCGCTGTCAAAGATGTCGTGCTCGCGGTTGTCCTGGTTGTGAAGCGCCACTTCGACCGCAGTCAGCCGCTGACGAAACTCGGGACGCGCGTCGACGCCAGACTCTTGCCCCGTATAGGCGTAACCGCCCCAGTTCACGTACGCCTCGGCAAAATCCGTCTCATCCTTCCAGTTCTTCTCATTGATGAGAGGCAGAATCCCCGCGCCGTACGTACCCGGCTTGGAGCCGAATACACGATAGCGCGCGCGGCTCTCGGCCTGCGCCCGGTCTTCCTTCGCCGCCGACCTGGCCGCCAGCTCGGCGAGGTAATGTTTGCGCACGAAGTTCTGCTCCGGCGGCTCATCCAGGGCAATCACGGCATTGACCGCCTGATCGATGAGTTGGATGAGTTGCGGGAAAGCGTCGCGGAAAAATCCACTGATGCGGGTGGTAACGTCGATGCGCGGCCGACCCAACTCGGCCAACGGAACGACCTCGACTCCGGTGAGTCGCCGATTCTCGGCCTGCCAAACGGGTCGCACCCCGAGCAGAGCAAGGATTTCAGCGGCATCGTCGCCGTGGGTACGCATGGCGCTGGTCCCCCAGACGCTGATGCTCACACTCTCGGGATAACGCCCCGTCTCTTTCAGATACCGTTGCAAGACTTCCTGCGCCAACTGTCGACCGACCCGCCAAGCGGCCTGCGATGGCAGGCTGCGAGGATCGACGGAGTAGAAATTGCGGCCGGTGGGCAGGATATGCGCCATACCGCGCGTCGGCGCACCGCTGGGGCCAGCCGGAACGTAACGCCCATCGAGCCCGCGCAGGAGATTCTCGATCTCGTCGCTGGTCCGGCGCAAATTGGGCACCAGATCATTGCAGGCAAATCGCAAAACGGTAGCCACACCGGTTGCAGCGCCAGCGACCCCGCCACGGTCATCAATCGCAGCGCCACCGCCCCGAGCCGCGCCGACGTCGATGTCACCGGCCCCATCGCCGCCGGCCAAACACTCCCTCACAACACCTTCAACGCACCCCGGCGAAAACCCTCTCCGCTGCAACTCGACATACAACGCCCGACACAACTGCTCAATCGCCTCAACAGCGTCAGCACGCGTAACCAACGCCCGCTCAGCACGACGCGCCAACGCGTCCGCCGGCACATCCAGCCGCTTACCCTTGTCGTCGAGCAACTGCGCGAAATCCAGCCCGAAGTAGCGCGCCACCTCAGCCGGCAACCCCGGCACGCCGATATTCGGCAATCGTGTCAGCGCGCATAACATGTCAGCCAGCTGACCGTCGCTGGGCGCCTGCCCGAGAGTGTGTAAGCCATCGCGGATCTGCGCCGCGCCGATCTCGCACAGATAACCGTCAATGTCCTCAATCAGATGCGCAAAGTCGACCCCCTCCATGCGGGCCAGGCCAAGCGGCACCCCATGCTCATTGAGCGTCTCATCCCAGTGATGCTCGTGCGAGTGACCGCCCTCGCCGTGATCGTGGTCGTGGTCGTGGTCATGATGGCCATGTTCGCCATCGTGCTCGTGAGCATGCTCGTGATGGTGCCCATGGTCGTCGTGATCATGCCCATGGTGGTGCCCGTGGTCGTGCCCGTGCTCATCCCCAAGCGCCATCCCAGCCCCGTGACCACGCGCCATTACGAATCCATGCGCATCCTCTGGAGCCAGCACGAACACAGGACCGTCTTCATGTTCATGCTCATGTTCATGCCCGTTATCCTGCTCGCCATGAGCATGCTCATCATCCCCCTCATGATGATGCTCCCCCAATATAACCCCCAGATCCCGATCCAGCCGCGCCTCCTTCACCAACCCCCAGATCTGCGCCTGCAACAACGGCAGCTTGCTCGGATCCAACATCTCGACCTGGTAGTACTCATCGACGAGCTCCCCCAGTTGCGCCAACACCCCATAGGTGTCTGCAGTGGTCATTGGCGGCGTCAGGTGATCCACGATCACCGCATGCGCGCGTCTCTTGGCCTGCGCCCCCTCGCCCGGATCATTGATGATGAACGGGTAGAACAGCGGCAAATCCCCAAGGATCGCATCGGGGAAGCAGTCCTCCGATAATCCAACCCCCTTACCGGGCAACCACTCCAACGTGCCGTGCTTCCCCACGTGCACGATGGCGTGCGCGCCCCACTCATCCCGCAACCAACGGTACACCGCGTAGTAATGGTGAGTCGGCGGCAAGTCCGGCTGGTGATAGATCGCGTCAGGATCCATGCCATATCCGCGTGGCGGCTGCAGGGCGACGATGGCGTTTCCTAACTCCAGGCCAGCCAGCATCAAATGCCCGTCATGCACGTAAGCAGCGCCGGGCGGCGCTCCCCACTGCGCTGCCATGCGATCACGCAAACTGCCCGGCAGATCCGCAAACCAGTCCGCGTAACGTTCGGCAGAAACCCGGCCAACGGCATTGGCGCACTGTGCGGCCGTAAGATGATCCGCGTCATACGACCCACGGTCGATGAGCGCATGAATCAGCGCATCACCGCTTTCCGGGATCCCCGACACTCCATAGCCCGAGTCCCGCATAGCACGCAGCAGCGCCATCAAAGACGCCGGCGCGTCGAGACCCACCGCATTGCCGATCTGTGACGCTTTGGAATTCGAGTTGGTAAAAATAAACGCGATGCGTCGACGATCCCGCGGCAGCCTGCGCAAGCGCACCTGCGCCTCGACGATCCCCGCAACGCGTTCGACACGATCGGCCAGCGGCGCGTAGTCGACGACTTCCATCCCACCGGCCTGCCGCTTCTCCTTGAATGACACCGGCACCGTTACGATGCGACCGTCGAACTCCGGGATCACGACATTCATGGCGGTGTCCAGCGGGTTCAAACCGCGGCTCATCCCCTGCCACTGCCCCAACTCCATACCGCTCACCATGGCCTGGAAAACCGGCACATCGAGTTCAGCCATGGCCTCAATCGACCAGCCGGGCAAAGTCGGCCCCTGCGGGTTGATATCGCCGATGGCAAACGAAGTCGTGTTGATCAAAGCATCGATGCGAGGCCCCGCATCACCCTGGAAAAAAGACAGCGCAGCCGACTTACCCGCTTCATTCAATGCACGCAGAGACGACGTAAAGACAGGCAACGCGCGCATCCCACGGCGCTCGAGCGCCGCCACGAGCGCATCGACGAATCGCAGGTTGCCACTCATGCGGTGAGCGCGATAGAACGCAATCCCCACCACCGGCGCATCACGCCCGCGCAGCGCGTCCCGCTCCCCCGGCACATCCCCCCGCCAAAGCCCCTCCCAACTCTCCAGCGTACCGACCTCCTCCCCCAGCCCGGGGTGATAAACCCCATGCTCCGGCAACTCCACCGCCGCCTCGAACCCATACCCCGACAACAACAGGTGATCCGCAAGAAACCGCAGCCACTGCGCCAGGTTATGCGGGCCACCCGCCTGCAGATACCCGAGCGTCTCCCGCAGAATAGCGGGCGAAACGGTCGACACCACATCGAGCTCGGGATTCGGCTCACCCGTACCGCTGACGACCAGGAGCGACTGCCGCCGCTCGCCAGCCGCATGCAACAGCGCCTGCCAACCCGGAATGCCACTCAATCGACCCAACACCCGGACGACCACCACGCGCGCGTGAAGCAATTCACCCGCCAGTAGCGCCGCCATCCCACTGGAGTCAGTCACGCTCTGCAGGCTAAACCCGCGAACCCGCGGAAATCCCTCGGGCAACAGCCCGACACACCGGCTGAGCGCAGCCAGATCGCTGTCAGCATGGGTGAGTAAAACGATATCCGCGGAACTCACTGTTCCACCGCCGGCGCCCGCAGCTCGATCTCGTCAAACCGTCTCAGGCGGTACACCACCACCGAGACCACCCAGCACAGCGCGAACAACCCGATCACCGCATACCCCAACATTCCGAAATGACTATTGAGGCCGGCTACGAAGTCCCAGAAGGACCCTGTAAAGCCGAAGTGCTCGTTGAGGAGCCCCAACGCCTCGACGCCGCCCACCAGGAACGCCACCGCCGCCGAAGTCAGGGTCACGATGATGTTGTAGTACAACTTGCGGACCGGCTTGATGAACGCCCAGCCATATGCCCCCATCATGAGCGCGCCGTCGGTGGTATCCACGAGCGTCATGCCGGCGGCAAACATCGCGGGAAACAACAGGATGGAGGCGAGCGAAACACCTTGAGAAGCCTGGTCCGCGGACATACCGAGCAACATCACTTCCGTGGCCGTCTCGAAGCCGAGACCGAAAAGAAACCCCAGCGGAAACATCTGCCAGCTATGGCGCATCAGCCCGAACAGCGGCCGGAAGAAGCGCGCCGCGACTCCCCCTTTCACCAGCATGGTATCCAGATCGTCGTGCTCGTAGGTCCCGGTGGCCCTCACGCGCCGGAACGCGGCCCAGATACCCCGCAGGGTCAGCAGGTTTATCACCGCAATCAGCCACAGAAAGCCAAAAGATACGAGGGTGCCGAGGGTAGCCCCTATTTCCCGCAGTCCCTGTGAGCGGGCGCCCAGCGCGGAGGCGGTCAAAGCCACCCCCGCGGAAGCGATCAGCACCACGCTGGAATGTCCGAGGGCGAAAAACAAGCCGACGGTGACCGGCTTCTTGCCCTCCTGCATGAGCTTGCGGGTGACATTGTCGATGGCCGCGATGTGATCGGCATCCACGGCGTGCCGAAGTCCAAGTCCATAGGCCACCATGGCCGTCCCCAGCAACACCGGCTGCCCATGAAGGGACACCAGCGCCCAGGCCCAGACGGCCACACTGAACGCGATCAGGAAAGAATAGATGACGACGATGCGTCGCCTGACAGAGCCCTGAATGTTTTGCACGACTGCCTCTTTGCGTTGACGTCGTCAGCGCAAACGAGGCTTGGTCCTTTAAGAGGGCGACCAAACCCTACCGGTACACCCCGTCCGATATGTTCGCGAGACGTCTGTGATGGCAGGTCTCCTGGCTCACGACTTTGCACCTCTCGCCGCCTTCCCGGTTTCCCAGTGGCATGATGACGATCGGTTGGCCCGTTCGGGCTCGCCGCTTACAGTTGCGGGGGCAGCCTCGGCATGAGCTCCCGGTCAGACAGACCCGGAGCCGCACCGAATTCCCTCTTTAATCCTTTCAAGGAACCATCGACCGCCATGCTAGGGGGCGTGCCGGGTGGCGTCAATCAATCCTCAGCGCCGCTTATGAAGAGGCCCCGCGGACGCACGCCTAGCGAATGGACCCGTGCCGTGACCTCCTCGACCAGGGCGTCGTCCGACCCGCCAATGGACCGCGCATCGAACAGGATTCCCGCCACTGTTCCCGAGTGAGAGATCTGCACTCCGAGCGCGTGATAAGAGGCCGCGAGGTCCCGGATCTCCCGGAATTTCCGCATCGGCACAAAGCGCTGGTTCAACGTGGCGCTCTCGGTAGCAATAGCCGCCAGCGTCACGGGGTCGCGCCGCTGAAAAGCCCCCCGCGCCCGGCCGATCATGTTCTCGAACGCTGCCAGGTCGGCGTCGGTGTACTGGGGCATCGGCAGGCTCAAGGTGTCGATTCCGCCCCCGCCCAGATCGGTATCGATACTCAGCACGGCGTACCGAGGCGTCCACGAGCCAAACGACTCGAGCACACGCCCCTGACGCTGTGCGAACAGCACCATCTCACCGTCGAACATAATAGGGTCGACGGCTCCCTCGGCCTCGATCGCAAGACCGGCCACCCGCCCGGCATCGAGCTCAACGCCATGCGCGCCACACACAGCGCGGATAGCAGCAACAACATCACACGTCGACGATCCGAGCCCGACGCCCGTGGCCACCGAGCACTCAATCTCCAAGCGCCCCGCCACCGGCGCTCCGATAGCCGCCAACGCCAGCCCCGCCGCACGCCCCGCCTTATTCTTCCATGCCGGCACCACATCGAGCCCAGCCGCCATCACGTTCTCGGACGCCATCACGTGCCCGGACGCCAACACCACGCCGCCCGCATTCGGCCCCGCGTCAGCACCGCTCGCCTTCGAACCCGCACCCGCGCCAGAGCCCACACCCGCCACGCCAGCGCCAGAGTCCGAAACAACATACCTCACCCGACTCCCAACCTCCCCCACCGGCATCGTCACCAAACAAGGCACCACCTCGCCCCGAACCCGCAAGCCCCCTTGCAGTATCTCCCCATGGTGATGTCCCGCAGTTCCCACTCCCACTAACATTCAACCCCCACGCGCTGCCATCACGGGAATGTGCCGCTGAAAACACTCCACCGCCGCCCGCGCGGCAGGTCCGGCAACCTCCGAGTGAACGAGCACGAGATACAGCGGCACCCGCCGCTCCCTCCCACTAGCCAGGGGCAACGGCTTGAGCGTCCCATCCCGTAACGAAGCAGCGACGACATGCTCGGGCAACCACGCATACGCGAGCCCAGCCTTCACAGTCGCCAGCGAGGCCTCCATGCTACTCACCGTGCACCGACGCTCCGCACCCAACCACCCTTCGTCCCGAGGGTGCTTCACCCCCGAATCGCGCACGACCACCTGCACATGACGTGTCAGATCCTCAAACGACAGATCATGCCCAACCCCAAACAACGCGTGCTCAGGCCGCGCGACCGCAACGAAACTGACATCCACCAGGAACTCGCCGACATACCCCGAAGGAACGTGAGCCGTCACCACGACATCGGCCATGCCATCCGCAATCGCGTCCTCGGCGCCGGAAAGTACGGCATCGGAAAGCTGCATCTGCGTGTTAGGACAAAGCTGCTGTAGCTCAGCCACGATCTTCAACAAGTGCTCACGCGGAAAGGCCGCGTCCACAACCAGCTGCAACTCCGCCTCCCATCCCTGTTTGAGGCTGCGCGCCAGTAGCTCCAGGGTATTCATGTCCCGCAGGAGCCCCCGCGCACGCTGCAACAAGGTCTGCCCGTGCGGGGTCAGCACCGCCTTGCGCCCCTCGATCACGAGCAGCGGCACATCGAGCTCTTCCTGCAACCGGCCGACCGCATAGCTCACCGCCGACTGGCTCCGATGCAGAGCCGTCGCCGCCTGCGCGTAGCCCCCCTCATCGACGACAGCCGCCAGCACGGCCCATTGCTCTAAAGACGTCCTCGCCAATGCCGCCATAGAACCAATCCAAATATTCGATGGATAAGCGTCGAATTTTGCGCTTTTTTATTCGATTGTTCGACCTTATTGTGCATCTCATTAAGGGCGGGACGCATGCGTCACGCGGGCAGCCCCCGCGAGGGGGCGCCCCGGCCCGACAGTGAGCAGGCAACGCCTGCGTAAATGGAGGCCCTCGCATGAACACCGAAATCCGACGCAGTAACGAACGAGGCTACGCCGACCATGGCTGGCTCAAGTCCTTCCACAGTTTCTCATTCGCGGACTACTTCGACCCCGAGCACGTCGAATTCGGGCCGCTACGGGTCATCAACGAGGACCGGGTGGCGCCGGGACAGGGTTTTGGCACCCACGGCCATCGCGACATGGAAATCATCAGCTACGTGCTCGACGGCGAGCTCGCGCACAAGGACTCCATGGGCAACGGCTCGACCATTCGCCCAGGCGATGTGCAGCGGATGAGTGCCGGTAGCGGCGTCCGGCACAGCGAGTTCAACCCTTCGCTGGGTAACCCGGTGCATTTCCTGCAGATCTGGATTCAGCCGGATCAGCAGCGCATCGAGCCCAGCTACGAAGAGAAGCGCTTCGACAGCGAGGAGAAGCGGGGTCGCCTGCGGCTCATCGCATCACCGGACCGCGCGGACGGCTCGGTGCTCATCCACCAGGACGCTCGTGTGTACGCCGGCTTGTTCAACGGCACCGAGCAGGCTGTGTTGGAAGTGAAGCCCGGCCGCCGCGTCTACGTGCACGTAGCGCGTGGCTCGGTCAGCGCGAACGGCACAAAGCTAACCAGTGGTGATGCGCTGAAACTCACCGACGCAACGAAAGTGACGCTCAGCGAAGGTAGCGACGCCGAAGTCATCCTGTTCGACCTGCCGGGCAAGTAAGCCCAGACAGCGCCAGCGCGGTTGCGAGTCATCGTAACCGCGCCAGGCCTCAACGCGTCCACGCGCCAGGTGGGGCCGGCCGACGCATCCAGCGCTCACCGCTCCTTCCGCTCCTTAATCAACGCCAATGCCACCAACGTCACCAAACCCACACCCGAAAGGTAATACCCGACGGAGGCAATTCCGTAGTGGCTCGCCAGGTACGTCGCAATATACGGCGCCAGCGAAGCCCCCACGATTCCGGCCAAGTTGAATGTCAACGACGCCCCCGTATAGCGCACCGCAGTCGGAAACAACTCCGCCAGCAATGTCCCCAACGGCCCGTAGGTAAACCCAACCACCCCGAGCCCCAGGCACAAGAACGCCAGCACGCCGAACGTAGTCCCAGACCCGAACAACGGCCCGGTCACCATCCCGAACCCGATCACCCCCAGCGTCGCCATGATGAGCATTCCGCGGCGCGTCCTGCGATCCGCAACCACCGCCGAGAGCGGAATGGTCGCTGCGAAAAACAGCACCCCGATCATCTGCAACACCAGGAATTCAGGCCGGGGAATTTTCAACGCCGTCGTCGCCCAGCTGAGCGAAAACACCGTCATCAGGTAAAAGTGCACGAAGGTCGCAGTAGCCGCGAACGTGCCGAGAATCAAAGTGCGCGGATGATTCACGATCACCGCCAACATCGGCACCCGGACCCGCTCGTTATTCTCGACCGCGCGCTGAAAAGCCGGCGTCTCTGCCAGCCGCAGGCGGACGTAAAGACCGACGAAAACCAACAACGAGCTGGCCAGAAACGGCACGCGCCAGCCCCAGGACAGCAATTGCGCGTCGCTCAGCGTGGTCGTCAGCAGGAGAAACGTCCCGGTGGAGCACAGAAACCCGAGCGGCGCGCCGAGCTGCGGAAACATGCCGTACAGCGCCTTCTTACCCGGCGGCGCGTTCTCGGTCGCCAACAGCACCGCCCCACCCCACTCACCGCCGAGCCCGAGGCCCTGGCCGAGCCGAAACAACGCCAACAGTAACGGCGCCGCAATGCCGATCGATGCATAGGTGGGCAGCAACCCAACGGCCACGGTCGAGACACCCATGGTCAACAACGCGGCGACCAGCGTGGCCTTGCGCCCGATACGATCGCCGAAGTGCCCGAAGAGCGCCGAGCCCACCGGTCGAGCGAAAAAGGCGAGCGCGAAAGTCGCAAACGACTGCAACGTCGCCGAGGTCGGGTCGCCCGCCGGAAAGAACAGGTGCGGGAATACCAGCACCGCCGCCGTAGCGTAGATGTAGAAGTCGAAAAACTCGATCGTGGTGCCGATCAGACTCGCGAACAACACCCGTCCCGGGGAATTCGCCGCGCCCATAGCGGCCGTAGCGGACGAGGCCGTCCGGTCGGCTAAAACGTCTTCAGTCATAGCCCGCTAGATTAACCCGCCAGCGCCGAAAGATCGCGTTCCGCCAGGGCGCCGATGGCCTCGAGAGTGATATCGGGAACCGGGTATTTCGCGACTTCCGCGGCATTGCGCGCGTAGTGGCCCTGCCGCGGAAAGATGGTGGTGAGCTTCGAGCCCCAGGACTGCTTCATTGCCGCAAGGATGCGCACCTTGTCGTCGACCATGACGTAATGCTGCGCGGGATAACGATGCGCCACGGCCTCGAGCATCTTCTCCTTGTGCAGGTAGATGAGTACCCGGCCCTCGACGGCGTCCCAGATCCCGGAGCGCTGGATCTTGCGTGGCTGGAATACGACGTCACCGTCTGAAAGAACCACCGTCGGTCCGATCCGGCGGCAATGCGCCAATGCCGCAAGCGCGCCCGGATAAAGCTGCTTGGGAAAGGGATAGTCCACCAGGAACGAGGACATCAGCAGCAGCTGCTGGTCATCGAGATTCTCGAGCCGATAGCGCTGCAGGGCCCCGAGATAGTCGGCATAACCCAGTTGCCCGCGCAGCTCCTCGAAAATAGCCCAATACCTATCGCGCTTGGCACGGCCGAACTCACGTTCGAGGTGGTTGCCCAGGTCGTCCTGCACGGCGTCGTTGTCGAGAAGGGTATTGTCGACAT
>DATMQL010000098.1:0-3259 GCA_035566815.1 Steroidobacteraceae bacterium
CAGCACGGTGCCGCCGGGCCCGAGAAGCTCAATCGTGCCCCCCGAATTATCGATCCGATTCGCGCGGACCACGCCGGTATTGTTGACGAGATTCTCAAACACGTTCTTGACGGCACTGGCCGTGAGCAGTACACGCCCACCATCCGCTATCACCGTGCCACTGTTCTCAACCGCCGACGCGACACCATCGCGATTCGTGCCCAGCTCGGCTCCCACCTCGAGCCGCAACAGTCCGTCACCGGCGAGGTCTAACGTTGCCGTACGGCCCGCGGCCAGATTCACGGTGCCGTAGTCCGCTACGATGGTGCCGGAATTGCTAACGCTGCCACCGAGAAGGGTCACCGAACCGCCGGGTTGAGCGGTGATGGTGCCCTCATTCACGACAGCGCCCGGATCATTGCGAGTCGCGGAGAATCGGTAACGCCCACTGGCGGCGTTGAAATCGATCGCATCGAGCGAGCTCACCACCAGCGAGCTCACATTGAGCTGCGCCGTGCGCCCGATCAGCAGCCCGTTCGGGTTGATCAGCACCACCTGGCCATTGGCGTCGATCCGCCCGAAGATCTGGCTCGCACTCTGCCCCAGGATGCGGTTGAAGGCTACGGACGAAGCTGACGGCTGGTAGAACCGCACGCTCTCGCTCGACCCGACGTTGAAGGAGCTCCAGTTGAGTGTCAGCTGTTGCGAGGACTGATTGATCACCGTCTGGCTGGTCGACGGTGTGGAAATCGACCCCTGCCCCTGCACCACGACACCGCCCGTCGGGCCCGCCATGGCGGCAGAAGACGCACCGAAGCTCAGTGACACCGCAAATGTCACCATGGCCGGAGCAGGCGCCCCTGCTCGCCGCCGCGGCGCTCGTCCGGCGCGACGCTCAATCTTGCAGGGTCCAAAAGCGGTACGGCTGTGCATGGTCATGATCCTCGGGCCGGGCGTGCTCAGAAAGACGTCCCTAAGCGGAAATAACACTGTGGGCTGTGCCCGTTGGTCGGGGTGCGATCGGTAAGGTGGGTGGAGACATCCACCCGCGCGAATACACGGCCGGGCAGGCTGAACTGGATGGCGCCACCCGCTCCTGATAGAGCGACACTGCTGTTCTGTGAGGCGACGAGCGGTGCGTTGAGCTCGCCGTTGGCGTAGTCCACGAACACAGAGAACTGCAGAATATCGCCCCATGTGCGGCCGCCCGGTGCCGGGTGGCTCGCGAAACCCGGAGCGCCCATGACGAACTCGAGCGATGCGACACCACCTTTCTCAGCCAGCGTCTCCGAAACGGAGTAGGCGCGCACGCTATCGGGTCCACCCAGGGAAAACTGCTCGAGTGAGACCAAGGGGTCATGCGTGTACTGGCCGTCCACCCGCAACACCAGCGAGGTGTATTGAGTGAGCCGCTGCAGGCGCTGCATCTGCAGATTGAATTTATTGAATTCGCCGGACGCACCGAGCCGGCTGGAGTGCGACGTTGCCGCCGCGGCCGGGTCGTAGGCATCGAGCGCCCCGAGCAGGCCATTGAACCCGTGTGTGTAGGAAAACAAAACAGTGTCTACACCACGGAAGCGGGTATCGACGCGCTCCCATTGCGCGTCGATGCGAGCCGTCGTGAGCTTGTCGTCATACACGACCGAAGGCGGCGAATCGAATGTCGCACTCTTTACATTGAAGGCGATGCCGATACTGGCCGAGCCGAGACGTGTCCGATCGAAGTCGTGCCGGTACCCGAGCTCATCGACGCGCGTCCTGCCGTTGCTCTTTCCCGTGGTCACGGCGGCCGCTGCGGCGCCTACGTCGTATTGGTTTGTCAGGTGAACTACGTGCAGTGAGTCGTTCGGGCTGAAGACCGGAATCTCGTAGTCGACACCACCATAAGCACCATGGGAGGCACCACCGGACGAGCCTGTGGCGTAGAGACCGGTGAGCTTGAGGCGATCGGCCATGTGCAGAGGGTCGTTGACAGTCAGCGTGAGCTGCACGCGGTCCTGCCCGGCGAATTGGGTGCCGTAGTTGTCGAGTACGGTCTCGATTCTGAAACGCTCCTCGCTTTGCACGCGCAGCGTGAGGTCTGTCGTCCCGACATCAGTTCCGGCACCGAGCACGCCGAATGCGGTGATACCCGGGTAGTTCGTCAACGTGAGCAACGCGGACTCGATCGAGTCCTTATCGACCGGCGCGCCGATCAGCGACTTGAAGGGCCGCTGCAGGGTCGATGCCGGATATTTCTTGTTGCCTTCGACTCGTACGCTGGCAAGCTTGCCTTCCAACACCTGCACGACGACGACGCCGTCTGCCACCTTTTGTGCCGGAATGAAAGCTTGCGCCAGGATGTAGCCGTGCTCCTCGTAGTACGTGGCAACTTTCCTGGCGACTTCCTGGAGTTGATTGATCGAGAAGCCCTGCGCCGGCTGCGCGGCGCGGGCGGCATCGAGGATCGCCTGCGCATCGGCTACCCGGACATGATGTTTGGGTCGATCAACGGCACCTTGCAGCCTGAAGGCCTTCACCAGGACCCGGGGCCCCTCTTCGAGCCCGAGCGGGCGATCGTACATGCGCGGGATGTCAAACAGCTCACCTTTGCGCTCGGGAGGCTGTACAGCCGGCTCAACGCGCGGCAGCGCACCGCCCGGTGTAGCCCCTGGTGGAACCTGCGCGGCCAGCGGCATGCAACACGACCCGAGCAACGTCGCGAACCAGAAGTCCGGGCGTCGCACGCAATTTGGTTTCATTATCCGCACTTCTTATTAACCCCCAAATCGAACCGCTGCCGCGAGTTGCTGTTATGGCAACTCGCGCACAATCCGGAAACCTGTTGTGACATCGCGCGTGTTGATCGACAGACCTTCACGCATGGATAGACGGAGCCGCGTTGCTCCATCGGTGTATGAGCCGCCGCGCACCACGTGGATACCGGCCTGCGCGGACTTCACGGCAGATCCGTCACTCGGCGCGCCAACGAAATTCTGAGTCCAGGAGTCCTCGACCCACTCCCGAACATTGCCCACGGTGTGCAGGAGTCGAAATGCATTGGCATTGAAATTCTGACTGCGGCGCGCGGCGGCGGTCTGCTTGGTCAGGCCGGAAAACTGAGCGTCTGTCGCTGACAACGCATCGCCGTTCGGAAACAACCCCGTCCGGCCCGCACGAGCCGCATACTCCCACTGCGTCTCGGTGGGAAGGCTGTAATGGTGGTGCGTGACTCCCGACAGCCACTCCGTGTAGGCGCGAGCGTCATCCCAACTCACATTCACGACAGGATAGTCGTCGC
>DATMQL010000099.1:0-10540 GCA_035566815.1 Steroidobacteraceae bacterium
GACCTGGTAGTCCGCGAGCTCGGCCTGTCCAAAGACGTATTCCGACTGTCCGATCCAATCGTGGCGACGGGCGACTACGGAGTCAGTTCGGATGTCGTTTCCGCGTATGGCGCGAAATTGCTCGGCCTGCCGGGCACTGGCGATTACATGGTAGGCAGCGACGATGTGTTTTCTTTTCCCGGCGGCAACGCCGCGATCCTGCGGCACATCGTCAAGGCGATTCTCCCGGATGCGATCACCGGTACACGATCTTTTACCGACGTGCTCTACTCCCCGATCGACTTCACCGCACTCGACCGGCCGCAGCACACGCGTATTCGGCTCGGTGCCACGGCCGTGGCCGTCCGTCACGACGGAAAGCCGGAAAGTGCAGATGGCGTCAATGTCACCTACGCCGTCGATGGCCAACTCGCGCGCGTCCGTGGAAAGGCCGTAATCGTCGCCGCAGGCGGGTGGATTGCCCGCCACATCGTGCGTGATCTGCCGCCGTCCTACGTGGCGGCGTATGCACAGTTTCACCACGGGCCGATATTGGTCGCCAATGTGGCCGTGCGTAATTGGCAGGCCTTCGCGAAGCTCGGTATTTCGGCCGCGCACTGGTTCGACGGTTTCGGTTTCTTCGTGAACGTCCGTCAGCCGATGAAAATCAACGGCGTCCCGGTGCCGCTCGATCCGTCGAAGCCGGCAATGCTGACGTTCTATATTGGCTTTCCCCAGTCCGGGGTTCCAATCGAGCTCCAGACCAGCGCGGCCCGCGCCAGGCTGTTCGGTACGACCTACGCTGACTTTGAACTGCAGATACGCAGGCAACTGCAACAGATGTTGGGTGATTCGGGATTCGATGCCAGGCGCGACATTGCCGGTGTCATCCTCAACCGCTGGGGTCATGCGTACATTGCGCCCAAACCCGGGTTCTATTTCGGAACGCCGGGCAACCCGGCGCCGCTCGAGGTCATCCGCGAGCGCCATGGAAGGATCGCCTTCGGTCACAGCGAGTTATCGGGCAGACAGAGCTGGGGGCGTGCGGCGCAAGAATCGCGGCGCGCGCTCAAGCAGGTTCTCGAGGTGTTGGTATGAGCGGGAAATCCAAGCGAGCGGTGAGGCGGATGCACGCTGGGAGTGCAGGGGCAAACGGGTTGCGTGCGGGTTGAATCGTTGAGGTCCGCCAGGTCAGTGCTTATCCTCCAGCCCGGAGGGGGCCAGACTCGCCAGGGCCTTGTCGAGCCGCGACGGCTCCCGTCCCTCCAATTCGCAACGGTCCTTGCGGAACATGGCCCTCCGCACCCAGGAGCCGCCGATGTACCGGAATGGCTCGGGGGGGAATCGGCGCGCCGCTCGACCCACCAACCCGTTCTCGGTCCATCGCTCGCGCCGCTCTAACACCAGGCCGGCAAGGATCCGGCCTCCGATCCGGCTCGGATTGACGCCGTTGCCACTCCAGCCGATGCCATAGGCGATATGCGGCGCATCCGGAAGGCGGCCGAGCAACGGCAGGCTGTCGTAGGTCCGGTCTATGGGGCCTGACCAGCGCCGCTCGATCGGCACGTCGGCGAGCATGGGGTAGGTGCGGCGGAAATCGGCTTCCGCTTCCGCGATACCCCGCGGATCCCGGAACACCGCGCTGTGCGGCTCGCCGGTGTAATACAAGCGGCCGCCGCCTTTGCCGAAAATGATCCGGCCGTCGCGCGTCGTCCGGTAGTAGGTGACCGTCGTCTGCGAATCGGAGATGCTCTCGCCGCCGGTCCAGCCTATTCCCGCCAAGCGGTCCGGAATGGCCGGAGTCGACACGATCGCACTTCCAACACATACGAACATCCGCTTCAGTTCCGGGAGTCTTGCCGCCCATGCGTTGGTCGCGATGACGACACGTTGCGCCGTGACCGTGGCACGAGGTGTCCTGATCCTGGCGGGCCGCGACCGCTCGAGTCCGTGGACAGGAGTGTCCTCGTAGATTTCAACACCGGCGCGTGCCGCCGCCCGGGCGAGTCCTCTGCCTAACAACCCGGGATGGACGGTTGCATTGATCGGCTCACAGATGCCGGCCAGGTGGATGGCCGAGCCTGTGCGGCGGGCAATCTCGGCCGCGGAGACGGATTCGAAGATCGGCTCGCGGCCGAGTCGGCTCGCGGTTTCCACAACGCTGTTCCAGGCACCCACATGCGCCGGTGTGGTTGCGGTCCAGAGCCATCCGGACTGCCTGTACTGGGCGTCGATTCCCTGGCCGGCGAGATAGTCACCCAGCGCCGCAACCGAACGGGTCGTTTCGTCGGCTAGCCACAGGGCGTCGTCCTTGCCGCAAAGCCGGGTCAGGCTGGCGATCTTGGGCCACCAGGACATGACAAAGCCGCCGTTCAACCCCGAAGCGCCGCTGCCGCAGCGATTCCTCTCGAGGATGGCAACACGGAGTTGCGGCTCCAGCTCCTTCAACGTGATGGCGGTCCAGAGCCCGACGAATCCGCCTCCAATCACGGCCACGTCAACGGACAGATCGCGTTCGAGACTGGCGACCGTGGAGGGCTCCCCCGCGACGTCCGCTAACCATTGCGATTGGCCAATTTCACGCGTCATGGAGGCAGTCTGAGCCGCCGCGAGATGGAGCGCTACAGCTGCGGCGGCCTCCGTCCGCTCCCAACGCTCAGAAGGCGTTGAGCCCCGTCAATGCGCGGCCGATGGTGAGCTGATGGATTGTCTCGGTGCCCTCGTAAGTGATGACGCTTTCGAGGTTGAGCATGTGGCGGATCGGGACGAATTCCGCGCTGATGCCGGCACCACCTAACAGGTCACGGCAGTCGCGGGCGACGTTCAGGGCCATGCGGCAGTTGTTCCACTTCGCCATCGAGACGTGCGCGGGCTGCAGGGTGCCTGCATCCTTGAGGCGTCCCAGTTGGAGTGCGAGAACCTGCGCGGTGGTGATGCCGCGGGCCATCTCGGCGAGGCGGATTTGGGTGGCCTGGTTCTGTGCGAGAGGGCGGCCGAACAAAATGCGCGTCTTACTGTATTCGAGTACCTGGGCCAGACAGGCCTGCGCGGCACCGATGACACCCCAGGAAATGCCGTAGCGAGCCTGCGTCAGACATGACAGCGGGCCCTTGAGGCCAACTACACCGGGGAGAACGTTCTCTTCGGGCACCACGACATTGTCGAAGAACAGTGAGGAGGTCACGGAGGCCCGCAAGGAGAACTTGCGCTCGATCTCGGGGGCCGCAAAGCCCGGCGTACCTTTGTCTACCAGAAAGCCGCGAATGCCTTCCTCAGTCATGGCCCACACGACCGCGACGTCGGCGATCGCGCCGTTGGTGATCCACATCTTCGCGCCATTGATGACCCAGTCTTTGCCGCGCCTTTTAGCGTGGGTCTTCATGTTCGCGGGATCGGAGCCACCGTGAGGCTCGGTGAGCCCAAAGCAACCGATGACTTCACCGCGCGCCATCCGGGGCAAGTACTTCTGCTTCTGCTCCTCGGAGCCGAACGCATAGATCGGATACATGCACAGGGACGATTGCACCGACACGAAGCTGCGAATGCCCGAGTCACCGCGCTCGAGCTCCTGGCAGATCAAGCCGTAGCTGATGCCGTTCAGTCCGGCGCACTCGTAGCCCTTGAGCGACGATCCCAGCAGACCCAGTGCGGCCAACTCGGGTACCAGCTCCTTCGGGAACCGGTGTTCCTCGAAGCACTTCTGGATGATCGGGAGCACCTTCTCGTCGACCAGGCGGCCGACCGAGTCCTGCACCATGCGCTCCTCTTCAGTGAGGGCGCCGGCAATGTCGTACAGATCGAGTGGGTTCATTTTCGCACTATAAAGTTTATTACTTTAAGCCTCAAGTTTTTGGGGCCTGGCTGGGCCGGGCGGGGCGATGGCGCGGATGGGGCGGTGGCGCTCATGCCGCCGCGGCCGCGCTCGTTCCGCGTGTCGGAACTACTTCGCCGTCGGCATGATGAATTCCGCGCCCTTGGCGGTGCTTTCCGGCCAGCGCTGCATGATCGATTTCTGCCGGGTGTAGAAGCGCACCCCTTCTTCCCCGTAGGCGTGCATATCGCCGAACAGGCTCTTCTTCCAGCCACCGAAACCGTGCCAGGCCATGGGAACCGGGATCGGCACGTTGATTCCAACCATGCCTACCTGGATACGGCGGCCGAATTCGCGTGCCACGTGGCCGTCACGGGTATAACAAGCAACTCCATTGCCAAACTCGTGTGAGTTCACGAGGTCGATGGCGGCCGGGAAATCCTTCGCACGCACACAGACGAGCACCGGGCCGAAGATCTCTTCCTTGTAGATGCGCATCTGCGGTGTCACGTGATCAAACAGGCTGCCGCCCAGCCAGAAGCCGTTCTCGTGGCCCGCGACAGTGAAGGGGCGGCCGGTTTTGCCGTCCACCCGGCCATCGACGACGAGCTGGGCGCCGCTCGCGACACCGTCATCGATATAACCGCGAATCTTATCCACCGCCTGTTGGGTTACGATAGGACCCATCTCGGCATCGGCTTCCATGCCGTTCTTGATTTTCAGTTGGCGCGCGCGCTCGGCGAGTTGCGGCACGATCTTGTCAGCCACGTCGCCTACCAGCACCGCCACGGAGATGGCCATGCAACGCTCGCCGGCAGAGCCGTACGCAGCGCCGATGAGCGCATCGACAGCCTGTTCGAGGTCGGCGTCGGGCATGACGACCATATGGTTCTTGGCGCCGCCAAGCGCCTGCACACGTTTGCCGAGCTGCGCGCCGCGTTGATAGATGTACTGTGCGATGGGTGTTGAGCCGACGAAGCTCAGCGCTTTGACCTCGGGATGCTCGAGCAGGGCGTCGACCGCGACCTTGTCGCCCTGTACGACATTGAAAACACCCGGGGGGAGGCCGGCTTCCTGGAGAAGGCGCGCCATGTAGAGAGATGCGGACGGATCGCGCTCGCTGGGCTTCAACACGAAGGTGTTGCCGCAGGCGATGGCGACGGGAAACATCCAGGACGGCACCATGCATGGGAAGTTGAATGGTGTGATTCCGGCAGTGACGCCGAGGGGCTGCCGCAGGGTCCAGTTGTCGAGCCCCGTGGAAACCTGGTCGGTGAAATCACCCTTGAGGAGCTGAGGGATGCCGCACGCGAATTCGACAATCTCGATGCCCCGGGTGACCTCGCCCTGCGCGTCGGAGAACACTTTGCCGTGCTCGCTGGTGATGAGTTTCGCGATGTCGTCGCGGTGGTCGTTCAGTAGGTTGAGGTACCGATTGAGAACGCGTGCGCGACGGACGGGGGGCGTATCCGCCCAGGCGGGGAAGGCCGCGGAGGCGCTGGCAACCGCTGCGGCCACATCCTCCGTGGTCGCCAAGGCGACCTGGCGGGTTACGGCGCCCGTAGCGGGGTTGAAGATGTCGAGTGACCGTCCGTGGCCGGGAGAGAGGCGGCCGTCGATCCAGTGCTGGACTACGGTCGCGCCGGCCTTGGAATCATGCGAGGCGCCGGCGGGGCTGCCGGACGAGCCGGCAGACGCGGAAGCGCGAGGGGCCGGGCTCTGCTCAGCGAGGCCTCGTGACGACGGATTTTGGCTACTCATCGCTTACCCTTAGGTATGATTTTTAATGGTGCAGTCTGTCCGATAATGGAGATCTCAGCCACGGTATCCACCGCAGGAGGTCGCCATGTCACGCCCACCCTTTCCGCCTTTCAATGCCGAAACCGCCGCCCAGAAAGTCCGCGGCGCGGAGGATGGCTGGAACAGCCGCAATCCGAGTGCCGTCTCCCTGGCTTACACGGAGGATAGCCGCTGGAGAAACCGGGCCGAATTCATCCAGGGGCGCGCCGACATCGTGGCGTTCCTGACCCGCAAGTGGAACCGTGAGCTGGACTACCGCCTGATCAAGGAGCTGTGGGCGTTCACGGGCAATCGGATCGCGGTCCGTTTCGCCTACGAATGGCATGACGACAGCGGTCAGTATTTCCGCTCCTACGGCAACGAGAACTGGGAGTTCGATGAGCAGGGGCTGATGCGTTGGCGGGTCGCCAGCATCAATGATTTGCCGATTGCGGCGGCGGAGCGCAAGTATCACTGGCCGCTGGGACGCCGGCCGGACGATCACCCGGGATTGAGTGAGCTGGGTCTCTAAGTTACATAGATGTTATCAAGGTGGGCCATTTGATAAATTCTTTGTTACTTGTGTGGCCCGACGTGAAGTAACATAGACTTGACCAAAATGAGGAAATTGATAAACTCTTTATAAGTTGACGGTCATTTCGTCGTCCCCGGTGCGTGACCATGCCAAAGAGCCCCGTTGCCTTGACCGTCATGCCCCCAGCCGCGCAGCAGGCGCTGCGGACCCTGGGCGAGAACCTGGCCATCGCACGGGTCCGGCGGAGGGAATCGCAGCGAACCTGGGCCAAGCGGGTGGGGTGCTCGGTGCCCACTCTCATCCGGATGGAGCGAGGTGATCCCGGGGTGGGGATGGGGATTTACGCTACCGCATTATGGTTAATCGGGCAGGTGGCGGCGCTTCCGGGGCTGGCGGCGCCCGGGAGTGACCGCGGGGCGTTGGAAAATGATGTGCGCGACGCCCTGAAGCGGCGCGCGGTGCGGTCGACCGCGTCGGCTGAGGCGCGGCTAGGCCGTGATAAATAGCGTGGTCAGCGGCACGGGCCAGACCGCTGGCGCTGCTACGGCCGCGGGCGCGCGCGTCACCCAGCCCACCACCCCTTATCAGCCCTCTGACCGCCTCTACCTCTGGCTCCTGACCCACCCGGAGCAGCCCCTCCTGATCGCCGAACTCAACCTGGCGCGCTCAGTGCAGGGCGTATCGCTCCGGTACTCCGACGCCTGGCTGCAGCGTGGTTTTCCTCTGAGCGAGGATCTCCCTCTGATCGGCGAGGAGTTTCTCCCGCCCGAGAAGGGAATGGCGGTGGGTGCCGTCGACGATGCCCGTCCGGATCGGTGGGGGGAGCGGGTAATTCGATTTATCGACAAGCCACCGCGACTCTCGCTGCTGGAATACCTGTATTTCGCGGGGGATGATCGCTTCGGCGCCCTGGGGGTATCGACGTCGGGTGACGAATATCTGCCGCGTCGGCTGGGTCCGCTGCCCACGCTGGATGAGGCCGACCAGATTCACGAGCTCATCCGCAAGGTCCAGGACAACGAGCCGGTGCCTCCCGAGCAGAAACGACTCATCTCGCCCGGCGTCACCATGGGCGGCGCGCGTCCCAAGGCGCTTCTCAACATTGGCGGCGACCAATGGGTCATCAAATTCTCCGATGGCGAGCCCACGGACACTCCCTTGATCGAGCACGCGTCAATGACGCTCGCGCAGAAAGCGGAGATCCGGGTCGCCGGGACGATGGCGGTGAAGCTCACGCACGGCCACGCCGTCGCCATAAAACGGTTCGATCGCAATGGCGGTTTGCGAGTCCACAGCCTTTCGGCCGCCGTAGCGCTGCGGGCAGCGGGTGAGCGCTTTGGCTATCCCGAGCTGGCACAACTGCTGCGCCGCAGGGGCGTGACCGAGGGAGACGTGTATATCGGTCACATGCGTGAATTGTTTCGCCGCATGGTGTTCAACATTCTCATCGACAACACGGATGATCACGAAAAAAATCATGCTGTCGTGATGACGGATGCGCAACAGTATGAGCTCTCACCCGCCTACGACGTCCTTCCTTCCGGGCAGGCGCTCGGATTCCAACAGATGCGTGTTGGGGAGCACGAGGCTGACTCGACGCTCGCCAACGCTCTGACGATGTCGCAGATGTTCGCGCTTCGCAAGGACGACGCAGTCAGGGAAGTGCGCGCGGTCGCGCGAGTCGTCGACGGCTGGAAGGAGCACTTCAAGGCATGCGGCGTGACGGCCGGTGACATCGATTTGTACGCCGAGCAGATCGATCGGCCGTTCCTGCGCGATCAGCGTAACGAGGTGAAGGGCGGGCGTTCGCGCCGCTGAGGGCGGCGGGAAGGTGGGCGCCCAAGGCGCCTCGACGGTGCTCTAGACGAGCAACGTCACGGCCGGCAGTGGCCCGTATGGCGTGAATCCAAACACCCGACCGTAGAACGCCAGCTCCGACTCGAGCGAGCGCACGATGTTTTCCGCTCTACGAAACCCGTGTTGCTCTCCCTCGAACTCGATGTACGCAACCGGTATCCCCTTGGCTTTGACGGCGGCGACAATGGCGCGGGACTGGTCTGGAGGAACGACCTTGTCCTCCGTCCCCTGGAATGTAATGAGCGCCGCCTTGAAGTTCTCCAGGTGGCGGATCGGCGCCCGCGCCTCGTACACCTCCCGTCCCTCGGGCAATGGAGCAACGAGTCGGTCGAGATAACGTGCCTCGAACTTGTGTGTGTCGCGTGCAAGTGCCTCGAGGTCGCTCACTCCATAGTAGTTGGCTCCCGCCTTGAACACGTCGTGGAAAGCCAATACCGCCAGCACAGTGAAACCGCCCGCGCTGCCGCCTCGGATAGCCGCACGGTTTTCGTCAATGCGACCCTGATCGATCAGATATCTCACTGCGGCGACGACGTCACCCACGTCGACCACACCCCAGTTGCCATTGAGGCGCTGGCGGTAAGCGCGGCCAAAACCGCTGCTGCCGCCGTGATTGACATCCAACAGTCCGAAGCCTCGGGAGGTCCAGTACTGCACCCCCAAGGAAAACTCGGCCTTCGAGTGGCTCGTGGGACCTCCATGCACTTTGACCACGAGCGGTGGTTTTTCGCCGGCAACTGCCGCGAAGTCAGGATTCGTCGGCGGGTAGTAGAAAGCGTGTGACGCCAGGCCGCCGGCCGTCGGAAACTCGATCGACTCCGCAATCGAAATGAACGGCGTTTCGAGTTTCAGCGAGCCCGGCACCCGCAGCACCTGGCGGGTTCCCTTGCTCAAATCAATCGTGACCACCGCAGCCTCTTCGGTCGGCGACGCCGCGATCGCGACGGCCGTATCCGGAGAGATCAGTTGGATGTTCGATAAGCCGACAAAGGGCAGATCGAGGCGCGCGAGCCGGCCCGAATCGAGGCTCACTACACCGAGCTGGTCGCGAGCAGCGACCGTGTATCGGACCACCGCCCGGCCATCTCCGGTAAGACCATAGTTCGACTGCCCCAGCGTCCACAGCGGGCTCGCGATTTCCGCCTCGAATGCAAAAACGGAAGTCACCTGCTTCGCACGGTAGCGGTACAGATTCCACCAGTTCGAGCGATCGGACACGAAGTACAGCGTGCCGTCAGTGTCCCACCGCGGCTCTACCACGGATTCTTCCGCGCCGCCCGCGAGAGCGGTGATGCCCGAGAGGCCCGATTCCGCCAGGTCCGCCACATAAAGTGTCGTCGAATCCCAAGGCATATTGGGATGGTCCCAGGCGATCCACGCAAGCCTCCGGCCGTCCGGGCTCACGCGGGGATACGCTACAAAATCGCTTCCTTCGAAGAGCACCTGGCCCGCGCCGGGCCCGGTGGTATCGAGCACCACTATCGCGTTCTTCGGCTCACCGCCGCCGGTGTGATCTTCCCTCACACAGAACAGCTGTCGGCCCGCCCTGGCGAGCTCGAAATCCGCGTAGCGGTAGCCTTCCGGTGTGAGTGCCACGGGCTTTTCATCCGGCCGCTGTGCATACAAGCGCTGGTCAGTGAAATTGCTGAAATAGACGGTATCGCGGCTCATTACGTACGGCGTCCCGCCGTATTCGTGAACACGCGTGCGCACGTTGAATCCAGTCGGCGTGAGCTCCCGCACGGTGCCATCCGCGGCGGAAGTCACGACGACGCTGCGCCCGCCTTCGGCAGGGCGGCTTTCGACCCAGTAGGGGACCCCTTCCGAGACTTCCACGTAGTTCAGCGAGATCGCCGAGCGGGCGAGGTCGGCCGCTGCGAGCGGAGAGTGCCATGTGCCGTAAGGTGCCTGTTTCATATAATGCTTCTCATGACTACGCACACGCTCTTTCCCACGCTCGTCCATTCGGCGCGGCTCGGTGGCACCGGCTGGCAGCAACTCAACGATCGGCTCCTGCGCGAGTGTCAGCAACTCAGCCACGACGACGAGGCCGGGCGGCGCTGGTCCGCAAAGAATTATCCCGGCGGGTTCACGTCTTATAACTCCGCCAGCCGCATGCATCAATTATCGCCGACCTTTGCGGCCCTGGAGCGCAAGCTCAATCGGCACGTGGCGAAGTTCGCGCGGACGCTGGAATTCGATCTGGAGGGAAGATCGCTTGCCATGACCGACTGCTGGGTGAATATCATGCCGCGGCAGGTCGTGCACGGCCTGCACCTGCATCCGCTGGCGACGGTCAGCGGGACCTACTACGTGAAAACGCCGAAAGGGTCATCCGGCCTGAAGTTCGAGGACCCGCGGCTGGAGCGCTTTATGGCGGCGCCTCCGCGCCTGGCGTCGGCACGTCCACAGAACCGTCCCTGGTTCGTGATCCCCGCCGAAGCGGGGAACGTGGTGTTGTTCGAGAGCTGGCTGCGCCACGAAGTGCCACCCAATCCGGTGGCAGCGCAGCGCATCAGCATCAGTTTCAATTACAACTGGTTCTAGAAGTTACGACGCAGCGTGACCATCCATTCGCG
>DATMQL010000100.1:0-3923 GCA_035566815.1 Steroidobacteraceae bacterium
AACCTGCACCCTGAACCGAGGCCCTGCTGCCCGGCGCCGGAAACTCGACGTTTTTTGTACTGCGGCAGCTGGTGTGAACTCGTTCACGGAGACCCGCGCCCATGACCGTGTCATCAGTCGAGATGTTGCTCATCGCCGCACGGGCGGTGTTTTTACTGTTCTCATTCGCCCTCGCCGCGGTGGCCTTCACCCGCTGGCGCCGGGCGGCCCAGGCGCACACCGCGCAGCTGCAAGCCAACCACCAGGTCGTACTGCTGCGGCTCGCTGACCTCGAAGCGCGTGTTGCTGCGACGAATATCGCTGTCTCGCAGCTGGGCGAGCGTGTCGAGCGCCCACAACAGTTGGCAGCGGCGCCGGCCGCCGCCGCCCCGGGGTATCAGATCGCCATCCGCCTCGCCAAGGGCGGTGCATCGCTTGATGAGCTGATTTCCGGCTGTGGGCTCTCGATCCACGAGGCGGAATTGGTGCATCGGCTGCACGCCCCGCAGTCGCGCATGCGCAGCGGCCAAAAGCCGCGCCTTGTGGCCGCGGTCGAGACCGATGTCCGCTGAAAGCGCCGGCAACGCGCCGCAGGCGCCCGCATGGGCGCAGCCAGCAAAAACCGCGCTTTTTGCTGGCGGGCGACTGGCGTTGTCCGCTGAAAGCGCCGCAGGCGACTTTCAGCCAAATTATGTAGGCCGCTTCGCGCCCTCGCCGACCGGCGCGCTGCACCTGGGATCCCTGGTTGCAGCGGTCGGTAGCTTCCTCGATGCGCGCAAAGCCGGCGGCCGCTGGCTGCTGCGTATGGAGGACCTCGATACCTCCCGCGTGATACCCGGCTGCAGCGACGAAATGCTGCGGATCCTGGAGTCTTTCGGACTGCAGTGGGATGGTGAAGTTGAATTCCAGAGCCGCCGCACCCCGCTCTATGCCGAAGCGCTCGAATCGCTACGGGCTCTCGGACGGACTTTTGAGTGCAGCTGCTCGCGGCGCGAGCTGGCCGACACTTCAGAAACCGGTTACCCCGGCACCTGCCGCGACGCGCCACCCCGTTGTGGTCCAACAGCAACACGATTCAGGGTCCATGACCCCGATGTTGTGTCATGGATGGATCGCATCCAGGGTGAATGTCGATTCGAGCTGGGAACATTTCGGGATCCCATTATCAGGCGCCGTGATGGTGCATTCGCCTACCAACTCGCCGTGGTAGTCGACGACGCCGCGCAAGGTGTTAGCGACGTCGTGCGCGGCGCCGACCTGTTACAGAGCACGGCCTGGCAGATCCACCTGCAACAGGCTCTGGCGCTGCCTACACCGCGTTATGGGCACCTGCCGCTCATCATGGAGGATGAGCACGGAAAGCTCGGTAAATCCAGGCGTTCGCTCGCTATAGACCCCGCCAGGGCCGGCGACCAACTCCGTGAGGCGCTCGGGTTGTTGAATCACCAGCCCCCGGCCGAGCTCCAGCAGGCCCCTCCCGACGTGCTGCTTGCCTGGGCAAGCGCGAATTGGCGTCTAGACAGGTTCCAAAGAACGAAAAAAGTTGTCGTTTCACGACCAATGTCGCACGTTTGATTTGGGTTCGCCGCGACAATGTACTAATGTATATGAGACTAAAGTAGGTGAGCGAGCCGATCCTGACGCCCTGGGACCGGGAAGGTCCCGTTTGGACCATGAGGGCAGAGAGATGAGCGAACTGCGGACGATCAAGAAATATCCGAATAGACGGCTGTATGACACCGTGGAGAGCCGATACATCACGTTGTCCGATATTCGGAGACTGGTCATCGAGCGCATTGATTTTGTAGTCATCGACAAAAAGAGCCAGGAGGACATTACCCGCTCAATCTTGTTACAGGTCATCGCCGAGCAGGAGCATGGGGTTGAGCCACTGATGAGCAGGGACTTTCTCTCGCACATCATCCGTTCATATGGCGGAGCCACTCAGGGAATGATTGGGAGTTACCTCGAGCAGAGTCTCAAGCTGTTCGCAGGCCAGCAACGCGACGCCCGGGATCGCACCAAGGGTGTCGGCGACACTGAGCCGGCTCTTCCTCCCAACAACCTGGCGCAAAAGAACTATCAGCGCTGGCGGCAGGTTCAGGATGAAATCTACCGTACGCTGCTGAATGCAGGACGTACCGCCGGAACAAGAAGTGAGTTGGTCGACGAAGAAAGACGGAGTGAGTCCCGCGCTGTGCACGAGTGACCGGGGAAGAAAAAAATAGCGTAGGAATTACGGGGCTCATGTCACGAGCCCCGTAGATCCGGGGAAGAAAGGACGAGCCGCCGCAAGGCGGCTCGAGGTCTACTTGTTAGGGCTGCGCCCAACTTTCCTGCGGGTCGAAGCGACCCGCTACATTTAGCGGCGCTGGCGCGCCGGCCGGAGACTCACACTCTTAGGCAGACTCTACGTCGCGCATGGAGAGGCGGATGCGCCCCTGGCGGTCGACTTCGAGAACCTTCACGCGCACTACATCGCCTTCCTTGAGCTTGTCGCTGACACGCTCGACGCGCTCGTTGGAAATCTGCGAGATGTGCACGAGTCCATCGCGTCCGGGAAGAATCGTCACGAAGGCACCGAAATCCATGAGGCGTGCGACCTTACCTTCATAGATACGTCCGACTTCGACGTCGGCGGTGATGAGCTCGATTCGGCGCAGCGCTTCACGACCCGCGGCACCGCTCACGGAGGCGATCTTCACCGTACCGTCGTTCTCGATGTCGATGGTCGTGCCGGTTTCCTCGGTGATCTGCCGGATCACCGCACCACCCTTGCCGATGACATCGCGGATCTTCTCGGGATCGATCTTCAGCGTGATGATCGAAGGTGCCCACTCGGACATCTTCTCGCGCGGCTCGCGGATGACCTTGTTCATCTCGGCGAGAATGTGCAGGCGGCCTTCGCGCGCCTGATCGAGCGCCACACGCATGATCTCGGGCGTCACGCCTTCGACCTTGATGTCCATCTGCAGCGCCGTCACGCCATCCTTCGTGCCCGCGACCTTGAAATCCATGTCGCCCAGGTGATCCTCGTCGCCCAGGATGTCGGTCAGGACCTTGAAGCGGCTGCCTTCCAACACGAGGCCCATTGCCACACCGGCTACGGGAGCCTTCACCGGCACGCCCGCATCCATCAGGGACAGTACGGTGCCGCACACGCTCGCCATGGAGCTCGAGCCGTTGGATTCGAGAATTTCCGAGACCACACGGATAACGTACGGGAACGTTTCCATGTCAGGCATCACGGCCTGTACGCCGCGGCGTGCGAGGTTGCCGTGACCGATCTCGCGGCGCTTCGGCGAACCCATCATGCCCGTCTCATTCACAGAGAACGGCGGGAAGTTATAGTGCAGCATGAACGGCTCGCGGCGTTCGCCCTCGAGGCCGTCGATGATCTGCGAGTCACGGCCGGTGCCGAGCGTCGTGACCACGAGCGCCTGCGTCTCGCCGCGTGTAAACAGCGCGGAGCCGTGAGTTCTGGGCAGTACGCCGACTTTCACGGTGATCGGGCGGACGGTCTTCGCATCGCGACCGTCGATACGCGGCTCACCATTCAACACGCGCTGCCGCACGATGTTGCTTTCGAGCTTGTGCAGTACGGTATCGACCTGGTCGGCGTTCCACTTCGGGGACTCGCCGCCCGTGAGAGTCGCGGTCGTCTGGTCTTTGATCTCTTTGACCCGGGACTGACGCTGCAACTTCTCCGTGATCGAATACGCCTGGCCGAGGGCGGCCTGCGCGTGCAGCGCAACGGCATTGACGAGATCCGGGTCATCGGCGGTCGGCTGCCAGGTCCAGCGCGGCTTGCCAGCCTCGGCCGCAATCTCTTTGATGGCCTTGATGGCAATCTGCATCTGCTCGTGGCCGAAGACCACCGAGCCCAACATCACTTCCTCCGAAAGCCCCCTGGCCTCCGACTCCACCATCAGCACTGCCTTCTC
>DATMQL010000101.1:0-2562 GCA_035566815.1 Steroidobacteraceae bacterium
CCAAGGTGCTGGGCCCGTCTTCTCTGCTGCTGTTGGACTGGGTTGGTGCGGCATTCCGCACCGACCTGTACGTCACCGTGGGGCGTCAGTACGCCGGACCTGCAGGTGCATCCGGGGTGATAATGGCCGCGTTCGGAAACATCAGTGAACCAGAACTTGAGGCGCTGTTGTCGCAGGTGGAGTGGTACGAGAAGCCGTCGTTTCCCGATTTCCTGGCCCGTGTGAAGAAGGCAAGGAAAGCCGGTTTCGCGGTGGATCGTGTGCACCATGTTTCAGGGCATCACGCAGGTCTCCGTGCCGGTGCTGTCATCATCGTGGGAGCTGCTGCTGACTATAACGGCCGCGGGCCATTCGCATGATCTCGACGGGGATGCGGTCGGCCCGCTCAGCCGCGCGATGCAATCCGCGGCCGCCCGACTGTCCGAGAGCGTGCGATTGCTGCGGCTCGGGTGAGAAAGCATTTGGGTAGATTCCGTCGTCCGCCACGTAACTTCGGTGGCTCACTTAGGGAGGAAAGCATGGTCTCCTCACTGGCGACTGCGCAACGACCGGAGGCAGACACGGCCGCGGATTTGGACGCGATCGTCATCGGTGCCGGCGTTTCCGGCCTTTACCAGCTCTACAAGCTGCGCGAGCTTGGCTTGAAGGTGCGAGTGTTCGAGGCCGGCACCGGCGTCGGCGGCACCTGGTACTGGAACCGCTACCCGGGCGCTCGCTTCGACTCGGAGAGCTGGACCTACGGCTACTCTTTTTCTCAGGACCTGCTGAAGGAATGGGACTGGGAGGAGCACTTCGCCGCGCAGCCCGAGACCGAGCGCTATCTGAATTATGTCGCCGACAAATTCGATCTGCGTCGCGACATCCAGTTCAAGAGCCGGGTGACCGCCGCACACTACGAGGAGGACACGCGCAGCTGGGACGTCATCTTGGAGGACGGCCGGCGTTACACCACTTGCTTGTTGATCACCGCGATCGGTGTGCTCTCGGCGGCGACCATGCCGCGCATCTCCGGCGTCGAGACGTTCCAAGGCCAGTCCTGCCACACCCATTACTGGCCGAAGGAACCGGTTCGTTTCGAGGGCAAGCGCGTCGCGGTAATCGGGACAGGTGCAACCGGCGTGCAGACCATCACGGAAGTGGCCAAGACCGTCGGCCATCTGACCGTGTTCCAGCGCACCCCCCAGTGGTGCGCGCCATTGCACAACGCCAAGATCGGTAGGGAGGAGATGAGCCGGATCCGGGCCAATTATCGAGATCTTTGCGCGGTGCCAGGAGACCTACGGCTGCTTCATTCATGCGACCGACCCGCGCGCCACCCACGAGGTGACACAAGAGGAGCGCGAGGATTTCTGGGAGAAGCTCTACGGCGAGCCCGGTTTCGGCATCTGGATGGGCAATTTCCGCGATATCCTGGTGGACCGCGAGGCCAACAAGCTGATCTCGGATTTCCTTGCGCGTAAGATCCGCCAGCGAGTCCAGGATCCGGCGGTCGCGGAGAAGCTGACCCCTAAAAACCACGGCTTCGGCACGCGCCGCGTGCCGCTCGAGAGCGGCTACTTCGAGGTTTACAACCAGCCGAACGTCAAGCTGGTCGACATCAGCGAGACGCCAATCGAGCGCATCACCCCGACCGGCCTCAAGACCAGCGACCGCGAATACGAGTTCGACATCATCATCTACGCCACCGGTTTCGACGCGATTACCGGCGCCTTTGATCGCATCGACATCCGCGGGGTGGACCGGGCGTCGCTAAAGGAGAAATGGAAGGACGGGCCGCAGACCTTTCTCGGCATCCTGGTCGACGGCTTCCCGAACTTTCTGATGGTGATGGGTCCGCATGCCGGGCTCGGCAACTTTCCGCGGGCCGTCGAATACACCGCCGATTGGGTGACCGGTCTGATCCGTTTGGCGCGCGACCGCGGCCTGACCCACATCGAGGCCACCGCGGCGGGTGCCGTTGCCTGGACCGACCACGTCATTGCGACGAGCGAGGGCTTGCTGTTCACCGAAATCGACTCGTGGATGACCGGCATCAACCGCAATGTCGAGGGCAAGCAGGTCCGCCGTATCATGCGCTACAGCGGCGGCCATCCCGCCTTTCGCGAACGCTGCGACGCGGTCGCTGCAGACGGATATCGCCAGCTCTCGCTGGCCTAAGCGGCACCCAAAACGGCCGCGGCGCTCAGGGGAAACGATAGAGGGTTCACCGGCACGAGCAGGTATCCGACGCATAGGTGCGTCTGGTCCTCGCAGAGGAGCGTCGACTGGTTGTTGGGAGGAGGCCGGCCCGCGGTAACGGCCGCGGCACCGTCACGCATGAAGCGGCGCTTCAGTTCCCGGCAGGCTCTCTTGGCAAGGCAAATTTCGGCCTCCGACGCCCAATAGAGCATTAACCGGTGTCCTTAGACGGCCGCTTGGTGGGCCCAGAGCGGGCCATTCGCGTGCCTTATGTGTGGATGGCCCCCACCGTGCAAGAGGTCATGCTGCGCGTGGTTCGGGGGTCGCTTGCAGTCATGTGTTCGGGCTGTTGATGCAGTCCGGCGGACTCGTGGCCCTGATGGG
>DATMQL010000102.1:0-2702 GCA_035566815.1 Steroidobacteraceae bacterium
GGAGCGCGTAAGCAAACCAAGTGAGGTGAAGCTGCCGGGAGAGTGGTCCACGGCAACCGCCGTAGGCCGAGGCTTCATCGCGTACGCTGACGCTCTAAGCGCAGCCGTTCCAAATGTGAGCGCCACCCGGCCGCGGATAGCCCCGACCGCGGCCGCCGCCACCGGCGCCGCCCCCGCCGCTGCCGCCGCCGACACAAGCGCGCCCCCCGCCGACCCCACGCCAATCAACCTGCTGCACCTCCTCCCCCACGCCAACCAGATCGCCCGGCTCGCCCTCCCGGAGGCCACTGCCGGCCACCTGATTCCCGCCGAAGCTGCCACTCCTATATATCTGCGCGACAATGTCGCCCACGTTGCGCAACCGCCAAAACTCCCAGGCTAGGCTCGTTACCTGCCAGGCCCAGCTTCCTTAACCCTTGATTTTAAACAATCTGCCGGACCGTCATGAATCTGAAACACAGTCCCCCTGTAATACCCGCGCCCAACATCTCTTAGCACCATGCCCGCCAAACAGGTTTTAATCGTTGAGGACGAGCGCCCGATACGCGAAATGATCGCGTTCGGTTTGAAGCGCGCAGGCTTTGAAGTTCGCGAGGCAGAGGATTGTCGCGCGGCAAGGGCCGCTCTTGCCGACCAGCGCCCCGACTTGGTCCTCATCGACTGGATGCTCCCGGACATGAGTGGCCTCGAGCTGACTCGCGCGTTGAAACGTGATCGCGAGACGCGCGAGCTCCCGGTGATCATGCTCACGGCTCGGGCCGAGGAGGGCGACAAGGTCGCCGGCCTCGAGGGCGGCGCGGACGACTACGTCACGAAGCCCTTCTCCCCACGAGAGCTCCTCGCCCGCATCAACGCGGTATTGCGACGCACCACCGTCAACGGCGTCGACGAGATGATTGAGTTCGATGGTCTCGCCCTGGATCAGGCGAGCCATCGGGTGATGGTCGGTGATCGCACTGTCGCGCTCGGACCGACCGAGTACAGGATGCTGGAGTTCTTCATGACGCACCCGGAACGCGTCTACACCCGCGACCAGCTTCTCGACCGCATCTGGGGTGGCAACGTCTACGTGGAGGAGCGCACGATCGACGTGCACATCCGCAGGTTGCGCAAAGCACTCGAGGAATTCGGGTACGATCGTTTCGTCCAGACTGTGCGTGGCTCCGGGTACCGCTTTTCGGCGCGAACCGTTTAAGAGCCGGCGAACCGTTCAGGCGTAAGGAGGGTCCGACTTCGCATGCAACCGGCTACACAGGCGTGGTGGTTCGCTGCGGGGCGGCTGCTCGGAACGGTAGTTCTCGGGCTCGGGATCGGGTGGATGTTCAGCAGTCCATGGGCCGGACTCGCTTGCGCTCTCATCATTCACCTCGCCTGGCAACTCGTTAATCTCTTCCGCCTCGAGTGGTGGCTTCGACATCGTAGTTACGCGGACGCGCCCGACTCCGGCGGTGTCTGGGGCGAGATCATCGCGCAGATCGTTCGTCTGCACCGCCGCAAGCGCTTCCACAAGCAGCGCTTCGTGCAACTCATCCGCCAACTGCAACGCTCGACCGCCGCGCTTCCCAACGGCGTGGTCATTCTGAACGGACAACGCGAGATCATCTGGTTCAACCGGATGGCGGGCCGTCTTCTCAACCTGCGACGGACCGCCGACCTGGGGCTGCGGATCGAGAACCTCTTGCGCGAGCCTGAGTTCGCCCGCTACCTCGCGGTGCAGGACTATTCGAATCCCGTCGTCATCCGCCCGACGACCGGCGAAGACTGCTACCTCTCCTTGCAGGTCGTCCCGTACGGCGATGGCCAACAACTGTTGCTGGTGAGTGATGTCTCGCGCCAGATGCGCCTCGAAGCCGTGCGTCGGGACTTCGTGGCTAACGCCTCGCACGAGCTACGTTCGCCGCTGACGGTGATCAGCGGGTATCTGGAGACGCTGAGTCAGGATCCGGCACTCGACCGTGATTTGCAGGGCCCGGTAGCCGAGATGCGTCGGCAGGCCGAGCGCATGACCGCGATCATCCGCGACCTCCTGGAGCTGTCGCGCCTCGAAGAAACTGACGAGGTCGTCGGTGGTGAATCCCTCGACGTCGCCGCAATCATTTCGATGTTGCGACAGGACGTGCTCGCGCGACCCTCTCATCCCAAGGACGTCCGCGCCGTCATCGACTCCCACGCGTACCTCGTCGGCGACGAGCCCGAGATCCATTCTGCGCTCTCCAACCTCGTCGACAACGCAGCGAAGTACACGCCTCCGGAGGGCTCGATCGACATGCGATGGTGGGTGGACGACGAGGGCGCTCACTTCTCGGTAACCGACACCGGAATGGGCATCCCGGCGGAACATATTCCTCGGCTGACGGAGCGGTTTTACCGCGTCGATGCGGGCCGCTCTCGCTCCACGGGCGGTTCGGGCCTTGGCCTCGCGATCGTAAAACACGTACTCCAGCGCCACGGTGCCGAGCTGGAGGTACAAAGTACCCTCGGCAGCGGCAGCACCTTCACCTGCCACTTCCCCCTGCAGCGTGTACAGCAGCAAAACCGTGCCGCAGTCACAGCAGCAGTTTAGGTTTACGTCCCAACCCCCTCATTCGTAAGAAACACTTAGCGGCACTGTCACGGAAACGACATGCCGCCGTCAGACTCTAGCCGCCAAGGTCATTAGACCTTAGCCACATAAGCGACGAACATGGCCAACGCCAACTCCC
>DATMQL010000103.1:0-34591 GCA_035566815.1 Steroidobacteraceae bacterium
GATCGTGGTGAAGGGCTCGAAGTGAGCGATCTCAAGCGCGCAAACCTGACCATGACCTGGAAGCTGGTGGCGATTGCCGTCGGCGCCTTCGGGTTTGGTTTCGCGCTCGTGCCGCTTTACCGGGTGTTGTGCTCGGTAACCGGCTACGGCGATGCGGGGAAGCTGCTCGAGAAGGCGCAGCTCGAGGCTTCTGAGCATCCGGACGCGAACCGCACCGTCACGATCGAGTTCATGACGAGCATCGCGAGCGCGGGCAGTTGGGATTTCCACCCTGTGAAGCGCACGATCGAAGTGCACCCCGGCCAGCTCTACTCCGCCGACTTCTTCGCCCACAATATGACGGGGCACGCCAGCACGGCGAACGCGGTGCCCGACATCGCCCCATCGCAAACATCGGCTTACTTTCACAAGACCGAATGTTTCTGTTTCTCGCCGCAGCACTTCGCGCTCAACGAGGAGCGCCACATGCCGGTGCGCTTCTTCGTGGACCCGGCACTGCCGCGACACATCGACCGGATTACGCTCAACTACACTATTTACGATGAATCGTCGCGGGTGACGACAGCGGCGCGTTGAGCACGCCACACCCGTAATTTCCTGGGAAAGACTAAAGAAATGGCAAACGCACACGCCCCTGACACCAGTCACTACTACGTACCACACGACAGCCCGTGGCCGATCCGTGGGTCCGTGGCCCTGTTCGCCATCATGCTCGGCGCGGTCTCGTTTTTTAACGACTGGGCGGGCGGCTGGGCCTTCCTGCCGGGCGCAATCCTGATCGCCTACATGTTCTTCGGGTGGTTCTCCACCGTCATTGGCGAAAGCGTGCACGGCACCTTCAATGACCAGGTGGACCGCTCGTTCCGCATGGGAATGATGTGGTTCATCTTCTCCGAGGTGATGTTCTTCGCCGCTTTCTTCGGCGCGCTGTTCTATGCGCGCACGCTGTCGGTGCCGTGGCTCGCCGGGCAGGGCGTGAAGGTATTCACCAACTTCTTGCTGTGGCCACATTACGAAGGGGCATGGCCCACCAACGGCCCTGCGCATGTGGGCGGTCACGCCGACTCCACCTTCGAGACGATCGGGGCAATCGGTCTCCCTCTGATCAACACGGCGATCCTGCTCACTAGCGGCGTCACCATCACGATCGCGCACCATGCCTTGCGCGCGGGTAAGCGCGGCACGCTGGCCCTGTTCCTGGCGCTGACGTTCCTGTTGGGATTCACCTTCGTCGGGCTGCAGGCCCACGAGTACGGCGAGGCCTACAAGGAGCTGGGCCTGAAGCTGTCAACGGGCATCTACGGATCGACGTTCTTCATGCTCACCGGCTTTCACGGTCTACACGTGACGGTCGGCGCGATCATGCTGCTGGTCATCTGGCTGCGCGTACTCCGTGGACACTTCACGCCGCAAAAACACTTCGCGTTCGAGGCGGTCGCCTGGTACTGGCACTTCGTCGACGTGGTATGGCTCGGCCTGTATATCTTTGTTTACTGGCTCTGACCGTCAGCGAACGGGACCGGTCGATTGCAGGGCATGGGGCGAGATCAGCCCCATGTACCATGCGATGACGAGCAGCACGAAGAGCGCTAACGACAGAGAAATTCGGATCGTCAGCGCGCGCGCCATTTTGCGCGAGTCCTCCTCGCTGCCGCCGCGAGAGAGGTGGCGTAGCGCGGAGCCCAAGCTCACGAAAATCGCTATGAGCAGGCCAATGACGAGCAGCCGGAGCAAGGATTCCATCTTGCCTCCCAGTGTATAGACGTTTCTCTCCCTCGTGGCCGCTCACTGTCGGCGCGGTGCTGTTATGCGCCGTGTTCATCCGGCTTGGGTTTTGGCAGTGGGGCCGCGGAGACGCCCGCCAGGCGCAATGGACCGAATTCTCTCGCGGCGCCGATGAGGCGGTCGCACTCGATGCTCGCGGCGTCGATGCAGTACCGAGATTCCAGCGGGTGACCGTCGTCGGCCAGTTCGATGCGGAGCACCAGTTTCTCCTGGATAACCGCAGTCACGACGGCCGACCGGGCTATGAAGTGCTGACGCCTCTGGACCGTCCGGGCGGGCGTATTGCATTGGTCGATCGCGGTTGGGTGCCTTTCACTGGGTCGAGGGACAAACTCCCCGACGTGGCTCTCGCGAGCCATGGCCCGGTAAAGGTGACCGGTCGCGCCGATGACTTACCCGCTGCGGGCCTTGCGCTCGGCCGCGCAGCACCGACGCGGGAAGGTGGATGGCCGAAAGTGACGAGCTACCCGACGATGAATGAATTGAGCGCGGCACTTGCGCGACCGCTGGAGCCGCGCATCGTCCTCTTGGACGCGAGCGAGCCGGACGGTTACGTCCGTGACTGGCATCCACCCGGAATGCAACCGATACGGCACTGGTCGTATGCCATTCAGTGGTGGGCTTTTGCCGTCGTGACCCTCATTTTCTGGGCGGTGGTTAGCCGCACCAAGGTCTGAACCCATGAGTACCACTCCGGATGACCTGCGCGCACGCAACCTACGCATGCTGGGAATGCTGGCGGCGCTGTTTCTCGTGCCGTTATTGCTCGCGTTCTACATGTACTACGCCACAGACTGGCGCCCGGTGAAACGGGTCAATCACGGCACCCTCATCAGCCCGGTCCGGCCGCTGCCCGCGGCAAAGCTCGAACGCGTTTCGCTGTCGGAGCCCGATGCGAATGCTCCGCCACCGGCCCCCGAAGCCGAAGCGCCGAAACTGCTGCGGGACAAGTGGTCGATCGTCTACATCGGCGCGGGAAATTGCGATGAGCCCTGCCGGCAGGCGCTCTACGTCATGCGTCAGACACGGCTGTCGCTTAACAATGAGATGTCTCGGGTCGATCGGGTCTTCCTGGTCACCGGAGACTGTTGCGCGCGGGAGTTCCTCCAGCATGAGCACGCGGGGCTCATCGTCGCCGACGCGACGAGCGCGGACGGAACGCGTCTACTGCACGAATTCCCACCGGATGGACGCCCTTATTCACTGTTCATCGTCGATCCGCTCGGGAACCTGATGATGAGTTACGATGCGCGGCAAAATCCGAAGGGGCTGCTCGAGGATCTGCAAAAGCTGCTTCGCCTTTCCCATATCGGCTGAGTCCGCCCCAAGGAACCTGAGAGCCCACCCCACAATGCCGGTTGCCCGCTGGATCCGCCGTCTTGCGCTTGCAGGCGTGCTGCTTTGCTTCGTCGTCGTTGTACTGGGCGCGTACGTGCGCCTGAACGCGGCCGGGCTCGGCTGTCCGGACTGGCCGGGGTGTTACGGACACATCACGCCGCTGGGCGCCGAGCACAACGCCACCGCCCAGGCCGCCTTCCCGAACAGACCCCTGGACGCCGGCAAAGCATGGAAAGAGATGATCCATCGCTATGCGGCGGGCACTCTTGGACTCATTATCGTCCTCATCACGGCGCTGGCGATCGCCCACCGCAAGCGGAAATTGCTCAGCGCCCCCTATGCCGTCGTCCTGCTGGCAACCGTGCTGGTCCAAGCGGTGCTCGGCATGCTCACCGTTACCTGGCAGCTGAAGCCCCTGATCGTCACGCTCCATCTGATTTTCGGGATGACGACGCTCGCGTTGTTGTGGTGGCTGTGGCTCTCCCTACCGGGTCAGTCATGGGGAGGCATGGCGATGGCCGGCCCGGGCGGACGCGGCGGTGTCGCCGCAACCACGGCGGCGACTATGCGGCTCGCGCACCAACTCGCTCTGCTCGGCCTCGTCGCACTGGCAGTGCAGATCGCGCTCGGAGGCTGGACGAGCAGTAACTACGCCGCCGTTGCCTGCCCGGATTTCCCCACCTGTCAGAACGCCTGGTGGCCTCGCACGGACTACCGGAATGCTTTCGTTCTGTGGCGTGGACTGGGAATCAACTACGAAGGTGGTGTGCTCGACAACCCGGCGCGGATCGCGATTCATCTCACGCACCGGCTCGGAGCCATCGTGGCCACGCTCGCGCTGGGTCTCGTGTCGGTGTTCGTCGTCTTCCAGAGGTCGTTGCCTGCAGCACTACCAGCGGCGTACGCCGTACTCGGAGCGCTCGCGCTGCAGCTCACCATCGGCATCTCGATGGTGCTGAATACCTTCCCGTTACGGCTTACGACGGCCCACACGGCCGGCGCGGCACTCCTCCTGCTGGCGACACTCACCCTGGTTCGTCGAGTAACCGCGCGATGAGCGTCTGGCGACGTTACCTGGAATTGACGAAGCCTAAGGTCGTCGCGCTCATCGTGTTCACGGCCATCGTCGGGACGCTGCTGGCGAGCCCGGGTTGGCCTCCGTTCGATGCCCTCGTGTGGGGAAATCTCGGTATCGCGCTCGCTTCGGCATGCGCGGCAACCATCAACCACGTCCTCGACCGTCGCATCGACGAGCAGATGACGCGAACCCGCGCGAGACCTCTGCCGACCGGTCAGCTCACAGAACGCAACGCGCTCATCTTCGCCGCCGTGCTCGGTGTAACGGCCATGGCGATCCTCTCGTTTCTCGTCAATCTTCTGACGGCCGCGCTGACGTTCCTGTCGCTCATCGGCTACGCCGTCATCTATACCGTGTGGCTGAAGCGCGCAACCTCGCAAAACATCGTGATCGGCGGCGCGGCTGGAGCGGCTCCGCCTGTGCTCGGTTGGGCGGCTGTAACCAACTCCATCGATCCTAACGCGCTGTTGCTGTTTCTCATTATCTTCATCTGGACGCCACCGCATTTCTGGGCGCTTGCGATCGCACGACGCGACGACTACGCGCGAGCGGGAATTCCAATGCTGCCGGTGACGCACGGGCTGGCCTACACACGGCTGCACGTACTGCTTTACACGGTGCTGCTGTTCATCGTGACGCTCATGCCATTCCTGACACACATGAGCGGGCTGCTTTATTTGTCCGTGGCGCTCGTGCTGAACGTCATCTTTCTTTATTACGCGCTCGTCCTGAAGATCACCGCCCGCGAAGAGTTGCCAATGCGGGTATTCAAGTTCTCGGTGACGTATCTGATGTGGCTGTTCGCCGCGCTCCTGGCCGACCACTACCTACCCACGAATCAGGGCGTCGCGCCCTAGGGCAAGTCGAACATCAATACGTCGGCGTCGCGGCCGCTCTGTAGAGCGAAACGTCCGGGCCGGGTGATCTTCACGCCGTCCCCCGCGTTGAGGCGCGTCTCGTTCACCGCGATCGACCCGCTCGCGACATGAGCGTAGGCGCGCCGTCCTTTCGCGACTTCGAACTCGGCGCGCTCGGCCGCATTGAAAAAGCCGGTGTAGACGCGCGCGTCCTGTTGAATGCGCACCGAGCCGTCCTCGCCGGTGAGCGAGGCCACCAGCCGAAGCCTCCCCCGTTTCTCGCTCGCGGTTAAACGCCTCTGCTCGTAGCCGGGCTCGAGGCCGGCCGCACTGGGCTTGATCCATATCTGGAGCAGGTGGACTTCCTGCGAAGTGGAGGGGTTGAACTCGCTTTGGGTCACCCCGGCGCCCGCGCTCAACCTTTGCACGTCACCCGGACGGATGATCGCGGCGTTCCCGAGGGAGTCTTTGTGCTCGAGCTCGCCCGCCAGCACGTAAGTCAGAATCTCGATGTCGCGGTGCGGTTGGTTGTCGTAGCCCTTGCCGGGCCTGATGCGGTCCTCGTTGATGACGCGCAGCGGCCCGAAGTCCTCGAACACCGGATCGTAATAATCGGCAAAGGAGAACGTATGGTACGACTTCAACCAGCCGTGATCGGCGTAGCCCCGATCCAGACTCCGGCGCACTTCGAGCATGCAATCTCCCTATGCCGACGGCCGCCGCAGCGTCACCTGCCAGGATGACAGGGCGCGCTCCTGGAGAAGCAGAATTCCAGCGCTCCGGTAGGTGTTGGAATCGAGCTGCTCGAAATGCTCCGCACCGTGATACCCCGAATTGTGACACTGGTACACGCAGAAGATACTGCTGCCGATGACCGAAAAGGTACCCTGCAACTTGCCGAGCGTGGCGTTTTCGGACGTCCACTTCATGACGCCCGGATGGCGGCTCGGTGGCTCGATACGGTAGGCGTTGACGAACTCCACCGGGGGAGACCCGAGCACCTTCAGCGTTCCCGACAGCAGCCAGCAGTCGGCACGGTGCGCGATCTCAGTGCGCCCCTGTGCCTCCATGGGCTCACCGTCGCCGCGCCAGAACGTGCCTGACGCAGTCCATATTCCCGGCTCGAATAGAAACGTATGCGTCATAAGACCATCCCAGGGCCTGTGAGACAGGCTGCGGACATTATGGCGCGTTATAAGCGTTCAGGGTACGTTGCAGCAGGGCTATCCGTTACCGGGAAGAGGCGATTATGTTGATTGAGCGGATCTGGTCGGCAAACGCCTACCGAAACTTTCACTACCTCATCGCCTGCCCCGAGAGCGGCGAAGCCTTGGCCGTGGATCCCCTGGAATGGCGCCTATGCCTCGACGCAGCGCGTCAAAAGGGCTGGACCATTACCCAAATCCTCAACACTCACGAGCACCTCGACCATACGGGCGGCAACGAGGGGCTCGTAGGTGCCACGGGCGCGAAGGTACTCGCCCATGCGGGCGCTGCCAGCCGTATCGGAGGCGTCGACCGCGGCCTCGGCAAGGGAGATGTTATTCGCGTCGGACGTACGCTCGAGCTCGAGTGTCTCGACACTCCCGGGCACACGATGGCGCATATCTGCCTGCTCGGCCACGGGGATCAACCCGCCTTGTTCTGTGGTGACACGCTCTTCAACGCGGGCGCCGGAAATTGTCATAACGGTGGGAGCCCGGAATCGCTGTACGACACCTTCGTGACGCAGCTCGCGCGCCTGCCGGACAGCACGCGCGTGTTCCCCGGCCATGAGTATCTCGCACGCAATCTCGAGTTCACCCTGGATCGGGAACCCGACAACACGCAGGCCGCGGCCCTCTTGGCGGATGCGCGTGGGCAGGATCCCGCCGCCAGCACCATCACCACGCTCGGGCAGGAAAAGAACGTCAACACGTTCTTCCGGCTGCAAAGTCCCACTGTCATCGCGCGTCTGCGCAATGCATTCCCGGGCCTCGGCGAGCGTCCGGACGCGCGCACCGTGTTTGTTAAGTTGCGCGAGTTGCGCAACCGCTGGTGAGTCGAGCCCACTCGGAATTCCAGTGTTCCCGGGAACACGACGCTGGCTGGCGACAGTTGCCGAGCGCATCACTGGAGACGCAGCATAGCCTCCTCAACCGTTTCTGGAGGAAGGCAACATGCGAACCCATCTGGCTTTAGCGGCCTGTGTACTCGTGGCTGCGGTGCCCGTCGCCCGGGCCGCCGGTGGCGCTCCGATGCCGTCGATGCCCGCTCATCGCGAGCAGTCGCCGCAGGAACAGGCAAAGGGCCTCTACAACGACGGCATCCGCGACGTTCGTAAAGCGGACGGCTTCCAGGCCGACGCGAACCAACTCAACGACGCGGGCAAAAAAGACAAGGCGCTCCGCAAGGCACACGACCACTATGCGTCCTCGCAGACGAAGTTCCTGCAGGCCGTGAAGCTCGATCCCAACATGTACGAAGCCTGGAACTATGTGGGCTATACCAACCGCAAACTCGGTAACTATGACATCGCGCTGGCAGCTTACGAGCGTGCCCTCAGCCTGCATCCCGGCTATCCGGAGGCGCTGGAGTATCGCGGTGAGGCCTTCCTCGCGTTGAAGCGGATTTCCGAGGCGCAACAGGCCTATCTCGATCTGTTTGCCGCCAACCGCGGTCTTGCGGATAAACTGCTGAGCGCCATGAAGGGTTGGATCGACGGTCAGCGCACGGGGACTGCCGGAAACGATGCGACGGCGGTGGATGCCCTGGACAAGTGGGTCCAGGAGCGGGCGCAGATTGCGGGCCAGACGGCGGCCTTGACGCGCGAAGGGGCGGCCTCCAGCTGGCGGTGAGGCCGCCGCGCGGGATCGTCTTACTGGCACTTTGCGCGGCATGGCCAGTGACGCTCCTGGCGCCCCACGTCGCGTCTGCGGCGCTTCGTGGGATTTCCTCCGCTGCCCCACGTCGCCCCGTCGGGGCTTCGCGGGATTTCCTTCACTGCGTTTCGGTCACGCTCCGGGCGCAGTCCGGAGCATCTGCGACTTACGTCTGGGAGCTGCCGCGCGGCTTTCCAACACCGGCGGTCCCGGCCGACAATCCCATGAGCGCGGCGAAGGTGGCGCTCGGTCGCCGCCTTTTCTTCGAGTCACGACTCTCGGTCACAGGGCGCCAGAGTTGCGCGGGTTGCCACGATCCGGCCCTGTCTTTCAGCGACGGTAAACCGCTCGCCGTCGGAGCGCTTGGCGATACACTCCCGCGCAACGCGATGGCGCTCGTCAACGTGGCTTACAACGTCAGCTTCGGATGGATAGAGCCGAATCTGCGCTCGTTGGAGACTCAGATGCGGCAACCGCTGCTCAACACACATCCAGTGGAGCTGGGCCTGGCCGGTCGCGAGGAGGCGGTGACTGCACGACTGGCAGCCGATCCGACCTACGCGGCGGCCTTCGCCGAGGCCTTTCCCGGCGACCGCACGCCGGCGACCTTCGACCATGTCATCAAAGCGATTGCAGCATTCGAGCGCACGCTGATTTCCGGCAACTCCGCGTTCGACCGCTATGTTTTCCAGGGCGATCACACGGCCCTTGCCGAGCCGGCGAAACGAGGCATGGCCCTGTTTTTCTCGCGCACCGTCGGGTGCTCGGCCTGTCACTCGGGCTTCAATTTCACGGGCACCTGGCGCGACGCTCAAGGGGACACCGGGCAGCCTGCCTTCGCGAACAACGGCACCAGCGCGCAGCCCATGCGGGTACCGACGTTGCGCAACATAGCGCTCACCGCGCCCTACATGCACGACGGGCGCTTTCCCACACTCGAAGCCGTGCTGGATCACTATTCCGGCCTCGGAGACAGGGCGATCCGCTACGACGCGCGGTTACCTCGCGCGGCGCTCGATGTGCAACAGCGGGCCGATCTCATCGCCTTCCTCACGAGTCTCACGGACGAGGATTTTGTGGGTCGCTTTGCCGCAGCCGCCGCCTCCAGCGGCGCGCGCAATCCATGAGCGGGTTCTGATGTAACCTGCGCACCTCGTCCGAGCGCGCGCAGGTCCACATGTTTTCGTCCTTCTATCGCCGCACCTTTGTGATCGCGACGGTCGCGATCATGGCCTACCTGCTGATTCGGGTCCTGGGCCATCTCGGTGGCGCGCTGGGCTGGGCCGCCGTGCTGGCCTTTCTGCTGTTGCCTCTGCATGAGCGGCTGACCCGCCGATTCAAGGGCCGCAGGGCCCTGTCGGCGGGCATCCTGACCGGCTTGACCCCGTTCTTCGTCATGGCGCCGGTGGCCCTCCTGTCCGTCGCGTTCGCCGGCCAGGTCGTCAACCTGCTGAATTACATGCGCGGCCGCAGTCTTCTGTCCTATTCCGAGCTCCTGCAGAAACTCGAGGGCTATTCCATCATCGGCAGTGCCGTGCACTGGGCGCGCGAGAACGCTCCTGTCAGCGCCGACCAGGTGCAGGGTTGGCTCACCGAGGGCGCGCAAAGCGTGTTGAAAACCGCTGCCACCCTGGGCGGCAGTGTTGCCCTGGGTGTTTTCGGCACACTCGTCAGCTTTGTCATGATGTTGTTTCTGCTGTTTTTCTTCCTGCAGGACGGACGGTCCATGCTGGCCTCCCTGACACGCCTCATTCCCATGGAGCCGGTGCGCCGCGCCGAACTTCTCAAATACCTGGCGGACGTGACGCGGGCGGTGGTGTTTGGCTCGACGGCAACGGCGCTGATCCAGGGGATTTTCGTCGGTGTCGGATTCGCGATCGTAGGCCTGCCGTCACCCGTTGTTTTCGGCGTGCTCGCCACCATTGCTGCATTTCTGCCGGCGGGCGCGGCGGCGGTGCTCGTGCCGGCGGTGATCTACCTGATGTTCGCGGGTCGCTGGGGCGCCGCGATCTTCATGGCCATCTGGACGGCCGCCATGTGGGTCGTGGAGAACGTCCTCCGTCCCCTCCTGACCGCTCATCGGGCCGAAGTCTCGACTCTCGCCATCTTTGTAGGGGCGATCGGCGGGGCGGCCGCGTTCGGGGTCCTGGGACTGGTGATCGGACCCGTATTGCTGAGCTTCGCGGTCGCGCTCCTGCGGTTTGCGGAGGAAAACCGGCCAACCAACCTGAGGGACTAAGGGCTCCACTGACGCTCGTGAGCGCGCGGAGCGCGCACAACGAGCCTGAACCTCGCGCGGTCCCTTGCCACAGGCCACCGTTGCGCGCTCGCGAGCAGCGCCAGTGGTATTAACGCCCTCAGGGTTCCCGTAGAATGCGCCCCCCCATGGATTTGAGCCCCATCCTCAACCCTCTGAACGACGCCCAGCGCGCAGCAGTCACGGCACCCCTCGGGCCCGTCCTGGTGCTGGCGGGCGCCGGGAGCGGCAAGACCCGGGTACTGACGCACCGGATCATCTGGGTCATCCAGGCGGAAGGGGCCTCTCCGCACAGCATTCTCGCGGTAACTTTCACGAACAAGGCCGCGGCCGAGATGCGTGGCCGTGTCGAGCAGCTGCTCGGCATGCCCAGCGGTGGACTGTGGATCGGGACCTTCCACGGCATCGCCCACCGGCTCCTGCGCCTTCATTGGCGCGAGGCGGGCCTGGTACAGGGCTTCCAGATTCTGGATTCCGAGGATCAGCAGCGGCTCATCAAGAAGATGATCAAGGCGCAGAACCTCGACGAATCACGTTGGGTGCCGCGCGAGGTGCAGGGGTTCATCAACTCCCACAAGGACGAGGGCCTGCGCCCCAAGGACATCAAGGACAAGGACGACCCCACCCGGGCGCAGTTCATCAGGCTCTATGCCGACTACGAGGCCGCCTGCGCCAAGGCGGGCGTGGTGGATTTCGCGGAGCTGTTGTTGCGTGCGTTCGAGTTATGGCGCGACAACGCCGGACTGCTCGCCCACTACCGCCAGCGCTTCCGTCACGTGCTGGTCGACGAGTTTCAGGACACCAACTCCATCCAGTACGGATGGTTGAAGCTGTTGGTTGGCAAGGAAGGCTATCCATTCGTGGTCGGTGACGACGACCAGTCGATCTACCGCTGGCGCGGGGCGAAGGTCGAGAACCTGCACCAGTTCCGGCGCGATTATCCGACGGCCGTGTTGTGCCGGTTGGAACAGAATTACCGCTCCACGGCGGCGATTCTCGCGGCGGCCAACGGACTCATCTCGCATAACTCCGGCCGGCTCGGCAAGAACCTGTGGACGAGCGGCGCGCAGGGCGACCCGATCCGTCTCTACGCGGCTTTCAACGAGCGCGACGAGGCGGAATTCGTCACTCATCGGATCCGTGACTGGGTCGCTCACGGGGGGAGCCGGCGTGAGATCGCGATTCTGTACCGCTCGAACGCGCAATCCCGGGTATTCGAAGAGGCGTTCATCTCGGGACGTATTCCCTACAAGGTGTACGGCGGCCTGCGGTTTTTCGAGCGCGCGGAAATCAAGGATGCGCTGGCGTACCTGCGCCTGATTTCAAACCGTAACGACGATGCCTCGTTCGAGCGGGTCGTGAACCTCCCCACGCGCGGAATCGGCGCGAAGAGTCTCGACGCCATTCGCGAGTACGCGAAGGGCGCGGGCTCGACCATGTGGGAGGCCGCGGCGGCCTGTATAGGCGATGCGCTCGGGCCCAAGGCGTCGCAAGCCCTTCACGGCTTCATGTCGCTGGTTGAGCGGCTCGCCCACGAAGTGACGAATCTGCCGCTCCACGAGCAGGTGGATCACGTCCTGCAGGGAAGCGGACTGATCGAATTCTACAAAAAGGAAAAGGGCGATCGTGGTGAAGGCCGTGTAGATAACCTCGACGAGCTCGTGAGCGCCGCGCGAGGCTTTACGCCCGAGGGAGTCGACGGGGAGCTACCGCCGTTGGAGTCCTTCCTCGCCCACGCGGTACTCGAATCAGGCGAGGGTCAGGGCGGAGCCTGGGAAGACTGCGTGCAGATGATGACCCTGCATACCGCCAAGGGACTGGAGTTCCCCATGGTGTTTCTCTGCGGTATGGAAGACGGCCTCTTTCCGCATCAGCGCTCGCTCAATGACATCGACGGTCTCGAGGAGGAGCGGCGGTTGTGTTACGTCGGTATGACGCGCGCGATGAAGCAGCTCTTCCTGACCTACGCCGAGCAACGCCGCCTCCACGGAGTGGACAGCTATGGCGCGCCTTCCCGTTTCATCAAGGAAACGCCTGAAGAGCTCATCGAGGAAATCCGCCCGCGCGTACAGGTCACCCGACCGGTCGCCGTGGGGCGTTTCCGGCCTGAAGAGCCCGCCGTCGCCGGGGTCCGGCTCGGCGCACGCGTTCGCCATGGCAAGTTCGGCGAAGGTGTTATTCTCAACGTCGAGGGCAACGGCGCTCACGCGCGGGTCCAGGTCAGCTTCGAAAGCCAGGGCACAAAGTGGCTGATGGTGCAGTATGCGAACCTGGAGCCCTTGTAGAATGACCGAAAACGTCGCGGCGTCCGTATGAAAATCGTCATTCTCGGTGCCGGCCAGGTCGGCCGCACCGCAGCGCACCATCTCTCGCGCGAAGAAGCCAACGAAGTCACGGTCGTCGACCTCGACGAGGAAATTCTACGCGATCTCCAGGATCGGCTCGACATCCGCACGGTGGCGGGTAACGCGTCATATCCCTCTGTGTTGGAAGCGGCCGGCGCGTCCGAAGCCGACATCATCGTCGCGCTGACCAACAGCGACGAGGTAAATATGATGGCGTGCGAGGTGGCCTTCACCCTGTTCCGCACGCCGACAAAAATCGCGCGCATCCGCTCGGCCGAGTACACCAGCCGGCCGCAGCTTTTCAGCGACGAAGCGCTGTCGGTGGACGTCTTCATCAGTCCCGAACAACTCGTCACCGAGTATGTCGAACGCCTCATCCGCTATCCTGGCGCGTTGCAGGTGCTGGAATTCGCGGACGGTAAGGTCCGCCTCGTCGGCGTACGCGCGCTAAAGGGCGGCAATCTGGTGGGCCACTGCCTGCGCGAGCTGCCGCAGCATCTGCGCAAGCTCGATTCGCGCGTCGTCGCGATCTATCGCAAGGGCCGGAGCATCAGTCCCGAGGGCGATACGGTGGTGGAGGACGGCGACGAGGTGTTTTTCCTCGCGGCCAGCAACGATATCCGCCGCGTCATGAACGAGATGCGCAAGCAGGACGACCCGGTGAAACGGATCGTCATCGCGGGCGGTGGCAACATCGGTTTCCGTCTTGCCAAGGCTCTCGAGAAAACCAACCAGGTGAAACTCATCGAGCGTGATACGCGGCGTGCACGCCGGGTGTCGGAGCTTCTCGAGCACGCCATCGTCCTGAACGGCGACGCCGCGGATGAAGAGCTGCTGATCGAGGAGAACATCGACAGCGCCGACGTGTTCGCCGCCCTGACGAACTCGGAAGAAGCGAACATTCTGTCGGCCATGCTGGCCAAGCGGCTCGGGGCGCATAAGGTCATGGCGCTCATCAACAAGCCGTCTTATACGGAGCTCATGGAAAACGGCAACATTGATGTCGCCATCTCACCGCAGACGATCACCATCGGCTCGTTACTTGCCCACGTGCGCCGTGGCGACGTCGTGCGGGTGCATTCGCTGCGCCGTGGTGCCGCGGAAGCGCTCGAGGCCGTCGTGCACGGCGACGCGAGCACCTCACGCATCGTCGGCAGGACGGTTGGCGGAATCGAGCTTCCTGAAGGCACTCTCATCGGCGCCATCGTGCGAGGCGAAGAGGTCATCATGGCTCATCACGACACTGTCGTGCAGTCGGACGATCACGTGATCCTGTTCCTCTCCGACCGCAGGCATCTCGAAGCCGTCGAGAAGCTATTTCTGCGCACAACTCGTTAGTAGGAGCCTGTCTAACCCATGATCGCCTACTGCGGCCGCCCCCCATCGGCATCTTGCTGCGATCGGTTCCCTTACATATGCGTCGGCTATGCGCGGGAACCGATCGCAGCAAGCTGCTCGATGGGGGGCACCCTCGCTACGGCGATCATGGGTCAGACAGGCTCCTAGCCATGCTCGGAGTCGCGCATGTCCTTGGGCTGGTGCTTGCCATCTTCGGTGTGGCATATGTGCTGCCCGTGGGCTGCTCGATCATCATGGGCGACGGGCTCTGGCTCCAGTTCATTGTAGCGGCCGCCATCAACACCGGGGTCGGACTGGCGATCGCGCTCGCCACCGCGAAATTCCGCCGCGAGTTGAAGCCGCGGGACGGCTTTCTGCTGGTGACCCTGGTGTGGGTGTTGATGTCGGCGTCGGCGACCATTCCGCTATTGCTGGCGTTGCCCAAACTGAGCTTCACTCAGGCCTTCTTCGAGACCATGTCCGGTCTCACGACCACCGGCTCGACGGTGCTGACCGATCTCGATCATCTGCCGCGCTCGCTGGTCTTCTGGCGGCACTCGCTGCAGTGGTTCGGGGGTCTCGGCATCATTGTCATGGCACTTGCCGTCCTGCCCCTGCTGGGCGTCGGCGGCATGCAGCTCTACAAAGCGGAGGCGCCCGGTCCGATCAAGGACGAGAAGCTCGCACCGCGTATCACCGAAACGGCGAAGTCACTCTGGCTGGTGTACGCCACCCTTACCGGGGTCGGCATCATCAGCCTGCGGATCTGTGGAATGTCGTGGTTCGACGCGATCTGCCATTCGTTCTCGGTGGTGGGACTCGGCGGCTTCTCCACGCATGACGCCAGCATCGCTTATTTCAACTCGCCCGCGATCGAGTTCGTGCTGATTGTGCTGATGTTTATTGCATCGCTGAATTTCGCGCGCCACTTCATCGCGCTGCGCCGGCTGTCGTTCCAGACGTATACGCGCGATCCTGAATTCAAAGCGATCTTCGTCATTCTGATGGCGAGCGTGATCGTGATCGCCGGGTTGCTGACCTGGCACGGCGTTTATCCAGGCTTCATGACGTCACTGCGGCATTCCGCGTTCAACGTGGTCTCGATGGCCACCACGACGGGGTTCGTGACCCAGGACTACTCCACCTGGCCGGTGTTCGCGCCCATCTGGATGTTGTTTCTGTCCTGCATCGTGTGCAGCACCGGCTCGACCGGCGGCGGCATCAAGATGTTCCGCACTTTGCTACTGGCCAGGCAGGCGGGACGGGAGCTGAAACTGCTGGTGCACCCGAGTGCCATGGCCCCGGTGCGCATCGGTGGCCGGGTGATTCCCGACCGGGTAGCGGATGCCGTCCTGGGCTTTATTTTCCTGTATTTCATGACCGTCGCCCTGCTGACGTTCGCCCTGCTGATGTCAGGACTCGATTTCGACTCTTCTTTCAGTGCGATCGTGGCGGGCATCAACAATACCGCGCACGGCCTGGGAACCGTCGGCCCGGTGCGGAACTACCACTCTCTCACGGTGTTCCAAACATGGGTCTGTACGTTCGCGATGCTCCTCGGACGGTTGGAGATTTTCAGCGTGCTCGTGTTGTTCACGCCCGCGTTCTGGCGCAAGTGATGGTCTATTGGGCTGCGCGCCCCGGCTGAAAGTCGCCGGGGGCGCCCAGCCCGGGGCGCGTAGCCTGCGGCGCTTTCAGCGGCCCCAGCCCCCGGCTCAGCTATGAATGTAGCTCTCGAGCTGCTCGATGGTTTGTTTCTGCTCTTCCATGACCGCTTTCACCAGGTCGCCAATCGAGACCATTCCGACCACCTTTCCGCCTTCAACGACGGGCAGATGGCGTAGGCGTCGAGACGTCATCAACTGCATGCATTCCTGCACGCTGTTGCTCAGGGCTACGGTGATTACAGGCGAGCTCATGATCTGCGATACCGGCGTATCGGCAGACGAGCGGCCCTTCAGGATGACCTTGCGGGCATAGTCCCGCTCCGACACGATCCCGAGAAGCTCGTCCCCCCTCATGACGAGGAGCGCCCCCACGTGGTGATCCGCCATCAGCCGGATGGCTTCGAGCACTGGATCATCGGGCCCGATCGAAAATAAAGCCCGACCTTTGCGGTCGAGCAGATGACGTGCGGTAGCCATGCCTTCCCTCCGATGCCGGGGCATCCCGAGCCTGGGAGGAGCCTGTCTGACAGGCTCCTGGCGCCCGTGTGCTGCGGCTTCAAGGGAACAGCGTAGCGCGCCGCCGCGCCGACTTCCACTGCTTCGCGTAACGCCACATATGAATTGTCATGAACCAACTGCCGCGGTTGCGGACGGAAGGTGTGACTACACGTGTACGACGCACATGGTGTTGAAGTGGTGACGCGAATTGACGACAGGAGTGACGCAGATTGCTCTGCGTTGACGTGCATCGTCACTCGCATGTTTTTCCGCTCCCCTGGTACGTATTCGCATATTCTATCGGGGGCAGCGTGCCGCAGTTCAAAGTTTGAGCAGGAGGGGCCACATGCAATGGCAGCGTGACGGTATACAACATCGGATGGTCAGGCCCCAATCCGAAATCACCGTTTCACCGGATCGCTTCGAAGTCACCGCGGACGACGTAGTCCTCGTGACGGAGCTGCGTTCCGCGATCGCGGTCTGCATTTACGACGCCGTGGAAGAGGCGGGAGCTCTGCTGCACCTTCGCTGTGTCGTCCGCGTTTCGAAGGCCGCGGACATGACGGATACGACCCTGGCCACCGAGCTGCTGTTGCTGGACCGTTGCGTAGAATCCATGCGCGAGACGGCTCCCGCCGCGCGTAACTTGCAGGCCCGTATCTTCGCTCACCTCGACAATCACCCGATGTCCGCCCAGGTCTGTGAAACCATGCTCACGCTGGTACGTCACTTCCTCGAGGACGGCGACGTGAAAGTCCTCCCCGTCGAAGTCGGTAGCGGTGCACCGCGCGACATTCGCTTCCGGCCCAGCATGGGGTGGGTGCAAGCGCGCTGACGGAACCGTTTCCCTCCTGAAACGTTCCCCTGGGCGGGAGGGGGAAGGAGGGTGCGTGCGACGTCTAGTCTGCGTTTCGAATCGAATCTCGCTACCACGGCGCGGCGCCGCTCCCGGAGGCCTCGCGGTGGGGGTCCTCGCGGCCCTTCAGAATACCGGCGGCATCTGGTTTGGCTGGAGTGGCGAGACGGCGGAAGAGCCTAGTGCCGAGCCCGAGGTACTGGTTCGCGGGAACATCCACTTCGCTACGATCGATCTGAAGCCCGCTGAGTTTGACGCGTACTACAACGGCTACTGCAACAGCACGCTGTGGCCGCTCTTCCACTACTTCCCCGATCGATTCACGCACGAGGAGGCGCAGTACCACGCGTACCACGCCGTCAATGCCCAGTTTGCACGCCAGCTCGCGAAGCTACTGAAGCCGGATGACGCGATCTGGGTCCACGACTACCAGCTCATTCCACTGGGACGCTATCTGCGCCAGCAGGGGTTTCGGGGGCCCATCGGCTTTTTCCTGCACATCCCGTTTCCGCATCGGCAGGTGCTGCGGGTACTGCCCAACTATGCCGACCTGGTCCGCGATCTGTGCCAGTACGACCAGGTCGGTTTCCAGACGGACGATGATCTGCAGTCCTTCCTATCGTGTATCGAGCACCCGGAAGCACGGCGATCGGGGCAAAGAAATCTTCTCGAAGTCGGTGGACGCAAGGTCCGCGTCGGCGTGTACCCGATTGGCGTCGATGTGGAAGCAGTTAGCTCGGCCGCGGCGGTGTCCGCTACGCAGGACAAGGTACAGCGGATGATTGCAAGCCTGCTCGGCCGCAAGCTCATCGTCGGCGTCGATCGACTCGACTACAGCAAGGGTCTCACGGAGCGTTTCGCCGCCTTCGAGCATTTCCTCGAGACGTTCCCGGACAATCGCGGCAGGGTGACGTTCCTGCAGATCGCGCCGCTGTCACGGGGCGATGTGCATGCGTACGGCGAAATCCGCCATGCGCTCGAGGCCGCGGCCGGCCGGCTCAACGGGCACTTCGCGGAGGCGGATTGGACGCCGATCCGTTACCTGAATCGGAATTACACACACGCTACGCTGATGGGTTTCCTGCGCGCCGCGAAAGTCGCCTTGGTCACGCCAGTGCGGGATGGCATGAATCTCGTGGCGAAGGAATTCGTCGCCGCGCAGGATCCCGAGGATCCGGGTGTGTTGATTCTGTCGCCGATGGCGGGGGCGGCGCCCGAATTGAGCGGAGCTCTGCAGGTGAACCCCTACGACAAGCGTGGCATGGCTTTCGCGCTGCAGACCGCGCTCAACATGCCTTTGACCGAGCGCTGCCAGCGACACGAGCAGATGCTCGGCGCGGTCCGCGAACATGACATACACAACTGGTATGGCCGTTTCGTCCAGGACCTCGATGCCCCCTCCGAAGCGCTCACGCGGGTGGCGCGATTTGCACCAACGCCTGTACGAGGCGCTGAATATCAGCAGCGGAAGTGAACAGCGCCGGGGTCACGCGGATGCAGGTGCGGCGCGAAGGCTCAATCGCCAGGGTATCACTCGCTGTCAGCGACCAGCGTGCAGCCCAAGATCCTTGCTGTACACGACATTCATGACATTATCGTACCAGCCGTCGACTTCCGGTTTCACGAGATGTTTGTTCACGTAGAAATAGATCGGAATCAGCGGATGGTCGTGCAGCGCCAGGCGCTCGGCTTCCTCGAGCAGCTCACGACGTTTCGCGATATCGAATTCGCCGGCGGCGCGCGCCAGCAATGAGTCATAGTCGGAATTCTTATAGTGCGGCAGGTTGATGCCGAAGTCGCTCTTCAAGTACTGCAGATAGGTATAGGCGTCGTTGTAGTCGCCAACCCAACTCGAGCGGAACACGTCCACGTCACCACGGTCGATGTCCTGCAGCAAGGATTTGAATTCCACCGCGGTGAGCCGGACTTCGACGCCCAGGGCCTCCTTCCAGGCCGCCGCGATGGCGATGGCGAGCTTGGTGTGCACCTCGGCGGAGTTGTAGCGCAGCTCGAAGCGCAATGGGTTGGAGGCAGAGTAGCCGGCCTCTTTATAGAGCCGGCGCGCTTCTTGCGTGCGCTCGGCGAGCGGCGTGGTTTTGTAGTCGAAAGACTGTGAGGCGTAGTTATTCACGCCCGGCGGCACCCAGCCATAGGCCGGTAGTTCCCCAACTCGCAGCACGAGCTGCGCCAGCTTTTCGCGATCGATGACGAGCGACAGGGCGCGACGCAGGCCGGGGTTGTCCTTGAACGGTGCGCGGCGCAGGTTGAACCCATAGAAATAGGTGCTGAGCTGCGGCGAGATGTGCAGCTCGCCGGCGAGGTTCGCCTTGATCCAGTCGAACTGCCCTCGCGGCACGACGGCAGTGATGTGCAACTCGCCGGCGCGATAGCGGGTGAGCTCGGCGTTTTCATCGGCGATGAGAAGGAATTTCACGGCATCGAGGCGGGTGGCGGAGTCGTTCCAGTAATGACGATTGCGGATCGCGAGAATGTGGGAATTCTGAACCCACTCTTTGAGCACGTACGCACCGTTGGACACCATGACACCGGGCCGGGCGTAGGAGTCGCCGTGCGCGGCGAGGGTTGGGCGATGGACCGGGCAGGTACTGGTGTGCGACAGCAATTGGGGTAGGTAGGCGGCGGGGGTGGCGAGCGCGACCACGACTGTTGAGTCATCGGGGGCTGCGACACCGAGAGCTTCGGGTGGCATTTTGCCGGCTACGATGTCTCCTGCGTTGGCGACTACGTCGATGACCTGCGCGTAGGCGGAGGCAGTTGCTGGATCGACCAGGCGGCGCAGGGCGGCTACGAAGTCGCCGGCTACGACGCGATCGCCGTTGGACCAGCGAGCGTCGGGACGAAGTTTGAAGGTGTAGCTTTTTCCGTCCGGGCTCACCGTCCAGGTACTGGCGACACCCGGGGCGACGCCGGCGGTTTTATCGAGGGCTGTCAGACCTTCGCAGAGGTCGCGGAGGATGGACTGAGATTCAGCCGAGCGGGCGCGCTGGGGGTCGAGTGAGTCGGGGTCCGGGCCTACGCCGCGGAGGAGGGTTGTGGGGGGGTGTTGGCCGCTAGCGGCGGTGTTGGATGTGCCGCTTGAGGAGTGCGAGCACCCTGCGAGTGTTACCAGGGTGACTAGTGCCGCGCACAGCGCGACTCGGCGCGAGGGTATCAACGCTCAGCGCGCATGGCGCGCTCGACTCGCGTTGATCTGGTCGCGGAGTTTCACGGTCACCTCACGCGCCGCCGATGCGAAATTCTCACCTGACGAGGCGTAGAGAATGCCGCGCGACGAGCTCATCACGAGACCCGCTCCTGCGGCGGTCTGACCGTTCTGAACCGCCTGCGCGACGTCGCCGCCCTGTGCACCGACTCCAGGAACCAGAAACGGCATGTTACCCACGATCTCGCGAACTTCCGCCAGCTCGCGCGGGTAGGTCGCCCCGACAACCAACAGGCAATTGCCGCGTGTGTTCCAACGGCGTGCCGCCAGATCCGCGACAATGTGGAACAGGCGCCGACCGCTTATCTCGAGGTCCTGCAAGTCCCCCGCGCCTGGATTCGAGGTGCGGCAGAGAATAATCACGCCCTTTTCCTCGTACTTGAGGAAGGGCTCCATCGAGTCGCCACCCAGGTAGGGACTCACAGTAACGGCGTCCGCGTGATAACGCTCGAACGCCTCGATGGCGTAACGCTCCGCGGTGTTCCCAACATCGCCGCGCTTCGAGTCGAGAATCACTGGAATGCCCGGGTAGCTGCGATGAATGTAGTCGATCGTACGCTCGAGCTGGTCCTCGGCCTCGTAGGCCGCATAGTGGGCAAACTGCGGCTTATAGGCGCAGACCAGGTCGGCGGTGGCGTCGATGATCGCCTTGTTGAATTGGAATATCGGCGAGGGCTGCTCCGCGACCTGGGCGGGAAAGCGCTCGATTTCCGGATCAAGCCCGACACAGACCAGCGAGTCGTTGCTATCCCAGGCGCGCTGGAGTTGGTCGATGAACTGGCTCATGCAACCCGCGCCCGAGCGCTATAACCGCGCTTCTTCAGATGCACGATGAGAATCGACACCGCCGCCGGCGTCATGCCCGGCAGCCGCCCCGCGATCCCGATAGTGGCCGGACGTGCTTCGGCGAGCTTCTGCCGAACCTCGTGAGACAGCCCCGCAACCTGCGCATAGTCGAGGTCGTCCGGAAGCCGGGTCTCTTCATTGCGCCGCTGGCGCTCGACCTCGTCTTCCTGGCGCTCGATGTAGCCGGCGTACTTGGCCCGTACTTCGACCTGCGCGCGAATTTGGGCGGGGAGGCGGTCGTCAAATGCGACCGACGAGTCCACGGTTCGCCCAGCGTGAAGGCTCTCATTAGTCTCGACGTCGTGCCGCTCGGAGTCGCAAGCGACGTGATGATCCGCGGCGTCGCGCATCCACTCCGGCTTTCCTACGATCTCCAGCAACGCGTCATAGCTAACTTCCGGCCGCCGGAGCATCTCGAACGCCGACGCATCACGCGTCATCGGCCCCAGAAGCACACGCTCCGCCCATTCAGCCGGCACTTCGCTAGGCCGCACACGCGTGCGCTCGAGGCGCTCGACCTCCAAGTCAGACAGGCTCTTCTTGGCTTCGAAGAGACGCCAGCGCTCGTCATCGACGAGACCAAGCTCGCGCCCGAGCGTGGTCAAGCGAAGGTCAGCATTGTCTTCACGTAGCAGCAGCCTGTGCTCAGCGCGGCTCGTGAACATCCGATACGGCTCGCGCGTACCGCGAGTGACCAGGTCATCGATGAGTACGCCAATGTAGGCGTCGCTGCGCTTGGGCAGCCATGCCTCGCGTCCCCTGAGGGCCAGGGTGGCGTTAATTCCCGCGACGAGCCCCTGTGCGGCGGCTTCCTCGTAACCCGTCGTCCCGTTGATCTGCCCAGCGAAGAACAGACCCTCGATCACCCTCGTCTCGAGCGACGCCTTCAGATCCCGCGGATCGAAGTAGTCGTACTCGATCGCATATCCCGGACGTGTCAGGTGCGCGTTCTCGAACCCGCGAATGGTTCGAACGAACTCGTACTGCACATCAAACGGAAGACTCGTCGAGATGCCGTTCGGGTAGATCTCGTGCGTGTTCAGCCCCTCGGGCTCGACGAAAATCTGGTGAGACGTCTTATCCGCGAACCGAACGATCTTGTCCTCAACCGAGGGACAGTAACGGGGCCCTATCCCCTCGATGACGCCGGTGAACATCGGCGATCGATCGGTCGCTGCGCGAATGATCTCGTGCGTCCGCTCGTTTGTCTTCGTAATGAAACAATTAACCTGCTGTGGATGCTCACTGGCGCGCCCCAGAAACGAGAACACGGGCACGGGATCATCACCCGGCTGCGCGGCCATCGCTGTGAAATCGAGGGAGCGCCCGTCGATCCGGGGCGGCGTCCCCGTCTTCAGCCGACCGACCCGCAGAGGCAGCTCACGCAGCCGCTCGGCGAGCCGATTCGACGGTGGATCTCCCGCCCGACCGCCCTGGTAATTATCGAGGCCCACATGAATGCGCCCGCCCAGGAACGTCCCCACCGTCAGCACCACCGCAGGAGCCTCGAAGCTAATCCCCGTCACGGTGACCACACCCCTGACGCGCTGACCCTCGACCAGGAGGTCGGCCGCCTCCTGCTGGAATAGCGTCAGGTTCGGCTGATTCTCGAGGATCGATCGAATCGCCTGCCGGTAGAGCTGCCGGTCCGCCTGGGCCCGTGTGGCTCGCACCGCCGGGCCCTTGCTGGCGTTAAGGGTGCGGAACTGAATTCCGGCCTTGTCCGTCGCGCGCGCCATAGCCCCGCCGAGCGCGTCGATCTCCCGGACGAGGTGCCCCTTACCGATGCCGCCTACCGCCGGATTGCAGCTCATCTGCCCGAGCGTCTCGATGCTCTGGGTCAGCAGAAGCGTACGCGCGCCCATCCGCGCGGCGGCCAGCGCGGCCTCCGTGCCGGCATGGCCTCCGCCAATGACGATCACGTCATAGGGCAAGGCGAAACGCATGTGGGGAATTAAACCTGATCTGGAGTGGACCGTATTGTAGGGCGATGTGGCTCACGAACAAGGCTGATCCGCATCCATTATCCTTGCGCGCCGTGAAATTACCGAAGCCACCGCTCGCCGGAGTGCACCTGACAAGGAAGCCGAAGGGCCACCGCGCAATCCGCTGGTCTTGCGTGGCTGCGCTCGGCTTCGCGGTAGCGGTGGGCTCCGCGGCGGCATCCAGCCTCGCGGCCGTGTCCGGCGTCGCGGCGCCGGGCCGCGCCGTCGCCTCCCCAACGGTGACACCGACCATTACCACCACCGCTGCTGCACCCACTGCCGCCGCCGTCCTTTTGCCGCCGCCCCCACTGTCGCCTTGCGAGCTCGAACACCCTCAAAAGCTGACCGTCGTAACCGCAGAATGCGGTGAGCTGACCGTACCGGAGGACCTAACCAAGCCCGGCGGGCGGCAAATCAAGCTCGCCTTCGCCCGGGTTCCGGCCATCAGCCGGCGCAAGCAGCCGGACCCCCTCTTCCTGCTCGCTGGCGGACCCGGCATGGCCGCGACCACGTTCTACGCCATGGTTGCTCCGGTCTTTGGCCGGATTCACCGCGACCGCGACATCATCCTCCTCGATCAGCGCGGTACCGGCGGATCGAATCCACTCAACTGTGAAGGCGGCGACGAAAGCGACTTGCGCGCGACGGACGCCGACATCGCCGCCGAAGCACGCCGCTGCCTGGAACAGCTGAGCGTCAAAGCCGACGTCGCGCAATACACCACCAGCGTCGCCGTCAACGATCTCGATCGCTTGCGCGAGAGGCTCGGCTACGAGCGCATCAACCTGTATGGCGTGTCTTACGGAACGCGCGTTGCTCAACAGTATCTGCGGCGATTTCCACAACACACCCGCACCCTGCTGTTGGATGGAGTGGTCCCGCCGGAGCTGTCACTGGGCGCGGGGATGGCGCTCGACGCGGAGCGCTCGCTCGAACGAATTCTTGCCCGTTGCGCGCGTGAAACGCAGTGTCGGGATCAGTTCGGAGATCCTGAGCGCGACTACCACGATCTGTGGCAGGCCCTACAGGCTCATGGCGTCCAGGTGAGTGTCACCAACCCGACGACAGGGGCGCCGACGCACTTTGAATTCACGCGTTTCCATCTCGCAACCGTGCTCCGGCTTTCCATCTATTCCGCCGAGCCGACCGCGCTGCTGCCGCTGTTTCTGCACGAAACGCACGAGTCGAAAGACTTCTCCAAACTCGCCGTGCAATTTCTTTTACTGACCCGTGCGTACACCGACGTCGTGGCGGTCGGCATGAATAACACGGTGGCGTGTACGGAGGATCTGGCCTTCTACGATCCCAAGAGCACCGACCGGTCGAAGCTGGAGAATACATTTCTAGGTGCCGCGCAACTCGACGGTCTCCTGGCCGTGTGCCGGATCTGGCCTCGCGGACCCATCGATTCCGACTTCCACGCGCCTCTGCACTCCGACGTGCCCGCTTTACTGCTGTCGGGGAGCGACGATCCGGTAACGCCACCTATGTATGCCGAACAGGCCCGACGCGGACTGACCAACAGCCTGCACATCGTTTTGCAGGACTTTGGCCATGGCCAGCTGGCGGCCCCTTGCATGGATCGCGTGATGGAGCAGTTCGTCAACCGGGCGTCCGTGGTCGGACTCGATGTCGCCTGCACACGCAACGACAGGCCAATGCCATTCTTTACCTCGCTCAACGGGCCCCCGCCATGATCGGAGTGCTCGCGTGATCGAGGCGACCCATCTGCGTAAACACTTTGGCAAAGTCGTGGCGGTTGGGGACGTGACCTTGCGCGCCGCCGATGGGCGGATCACGGGGCTTCTCGGCCCGAACGGCGCGGGAAAATCCACGACGCTGCGCATTCTCTACACCGTCCTGAAACCGGATTCGGGCGACGCCCTCATAGACGGTGTCAGCGCGACCCGCGAGCCCCTCGAAGTCCGTAAGCGTATCGGTGTTCTCTCCCATGGCGCCGGGATCTATCCAAACCTGACCGCGCGGGAAAACATTCTGTATTTCGGGGCGCTGCATGGAATGTCGCGAGCGGACCGCGAGGCACGCGCAAACGAGCTGATCGGGCTCCTCGAGATGGAGGATTTCGCCGACCGGATCGCGAAAGGATTTTCCCAGGGGCAACGCGTGAAGGCGGCTCTGGCGCGCGCCATCATTCATCGGCCCCGCAATGTGTTGCTCGACGAGCCGACCAACGGCCTCGATGTCATGGCCGTACGTACCCTGCGTCGCCTGCTCGTGCGATTGCGCGATGAAGGTCACTGCGTCCTGTTTTCGAGTCATGTCATGCAGGAAGTGGCGGCTCTCTGTGACGAGGTCGTCGTCATTGCCCATGGCACCGTCGTCGCCAGCGGTACGCCCGAAAACATTCGAGCGCAAACCGGAGAGCGTACGCTGGAGGATGCTTTTGTCCGGTTGATTGGTACCGGCGAGGGGCTCGGCTGATGGGCGCCATACTCACGGTGTTCCTCAAGGAGTTCCGCGAAAACCTGCGCGAGCGACGCACCCTCCTGTCGGCCATGATCCTGGGGCCGCTGCTGGGACCGCTGCTGTTCGCCGGCGGGCTCTCCTTGAGCATTGAGCGGGGCACCGTAAAGAACGACCGCCCCGTATCGCTCGCCGTTGCGCACACGGAGCGTGCGCCGAACCTGTTGGCTTTTCTCCACCAGTACGGGGTCAACATAAAACCTGTCGGCGTGGACGCCGAGGGAGCGAGGAGCGCCATTCGCGAGCATCGGGAGACGCTCGTGCTGCTCATAACGGATCACTTCGGCCAAAAACTAGGTTCGGGAGAACCAGCTCCCCTGGAGTTGTACGCGGACTCATCGGACGCCTCCAACGGGCGGGACGTGACTCGTGTGCGGATATTGCTGGAGCAGTACGGTGCACTCATCGCACGCCTGCGGATCACGGCACGCGGTGTAAATCCCCTGGTGCTATCACCCGTCGTCCTCCAGAACATCGACGTCTCGACGCCGGCCAGCCGATCGGTTCTCGTGCTGGGGACCTTGAGCTACCTGATGCTACTCACCATGTTGATGGGAGGTATGTACCTGGCCATCGATACGACAGCAGGCGAGAGGGAGCGCGGTTCGCTCGAGTCGTTACTGACCGTTCCGGTGAAGAGAGCGCACCTGATCTACGGGAAGATTCTCGCGACCTGCGCCTATATGACGCTGTCGCTGATTCTCACCGTGACGGCTTTCGCGATCGCGCTGCGGTTCGTGGGGCTCGAGCAGTTCGGGATGAGCTTAAACTTCGGACCGCTGGTGGCTGTGAAGGTCGTGCTGTTCTCCTTGCCGCTGGTGCCCTTGGGCGCGGCCCTGATGACCATCGTCGCGGCCTTCACCCGCAGCTACCGGGAGGCGCAGACGTACCTCGGTCTCGTGTTGCTCATTCCGACGCTGCCCCTGGTACTCGCCAGCATGTTGGGTCTGCGGCCCACGGCACGTCTCATGGCGGTGCCGTCGCTGAGCCAGCATTTTCTCATCACGAGCCTGCTGCGGGACGAGCCGGTTTCCGGCGGATACCTGGCCTTGTCAGTCACCGTCACGCTCGCGGTCGGCGCGGCGCTGATGCTCATTGCCGGACGGCTCTACGATCGCGAGGCGCTGTTGGGCTGATCTTGGAGACCGCGGGACAGCGCTTGCGCGGATCCGCCCAGGCGGCCACCGGGGGCAACGCGGCGGCCCGATCATGACTGCTCAGATAGCATCGCCCGCAGTCGGTCGCGATGGGTGTCGGCAAACTCCCGCGCCTCGACCTCGAACCGATTGTTCCAATAACCTCGTCGCGCGGATTCGAGCAGATAGCGCGGCACCGTCAATGTACGGGGCTCCCACTGTTTGAGAACGTGGCAATACTCGTGCAGCATGAGCCACGGGTTCTGGAAAAAGTCCGCGGCGCTCCCACGTAGATAGATGCGACGCCGGCGCGTCGTCGCGTTGTTGCTGCCGTGCAGGCGCGCGAACAGCGAGTGCTCGATGACCCGAACGTGGCCGATGCCCTCGCCGAACAGGGTCTCGAGCGGCGCACGCACCGCGTCCGGCACCGGGACCGAGCGTCCGAATTTCATAGAGGCTAGAGCCTATCTCGTTGATGGGCATCGTCGCGAGGCCGACCCCCATCGAGCAGATTTCTGCGATCGTTTCGCGCGCATAGCATGGCCTATGTAAGCGAAAGGATCGCAGAAAGCTGCTGATGCGGGTCGGCCGCAGCAGATGACCATCAATGAGATAGGCTCTAGGTATGATCTACACCATCGGGCACTCGAAACATCCGATTGACCGATTCGTCGCGCTACTCCAGCAGCACGGCATCGAGGCGCTCGCCGATGTTCGCTCGACGCCGTACAGCCGCTTCAATCCCCAGTTCAACAGAGAAAAGCTGCAGGCCTCCCTGGCAGCAGCCGGAATCCGCTATGTGTTCCTGGGCGAAGAGCTCGGTGCCCGCAGCAAGGACGCGTCGTGCTATGACCAGGAGGGCCGCGTGAGTTACGCCATGCTGGCCAGGACGCCTCCCTTCCGGGCAGGCATCGAGCGACTCCTGACGGGAATGCAACAGCACCGCATCGCCATCATGTGCGCCGAACGCGAGCCGCTCGACTGCCACCGGACGATCCTGGTCTCGCGCGAGCTGGAGAGGGCAGGCGTGCCAGTGACTCACATCCTGCAGGACGGCTCCCTCGAGCCCCACCGCCAAACCATGACCCGTCTCGCCTCCGACCTGAAGCTCGCCTCCACCGACCTGTTCCGCACACCCGACGAGCTCATCGAAGACGCCTACGAGAAACAAGGCTCACGCATCGCCTATGTGAGAACGCCGCCGAAATAGCTACTTCCGATGCGGAAGCTCCACAACGGTGGGCGTCTGATGTACGTTTAGGAGAAATGACAACTGGCATTGCGATGCAGTGGGTCAAGGACGCGCTGGCGCTTCATCAGGCGGGACGGCTTGCCGATGCCGAGCCCCTATATCTGAAGGCAGTTGATGCGGATAAGGATTTTTATCCCGCGTTGCACCTGATGGGTGTGTTGCGGCTCCAACAGGGCCGTGCCGCCGAAGCCCTGCCATTCATCCAACGCGCCCTCGGTATTCAGCCCAACACGCCGGAAACGCTCGCTAACTACGGCATTGCGCTGGAAGCCACGGGTGGGTACACAGAAGCGTTGGAGGCGTTCGAAAGGGTCGTGAACCTCAATCCCAACGACAGCCGCGCCTGGAATAACCGCGGCGCGCTGTTGTCCAAAGTTCACCGCAACGAGGAGGCGCTCGCCGATTTGGATCGTGCTGTCTCACTTGATCCGCTCTACGCCGATGCCTGGATGAATCGCGGCACTACCCTGATGGCCGTTAGTCGGATGGAGGATGCGCTGGAGTGCTTTGACCGCGTGCTGCGGCTTCGACCCGATGATCTGGAGGCGCGCAATTCTCGCGGCCTGGCGCTGAAGGCGATGGGACAGGCAGGCCACTCGCTGGCCGAATTCGACCGAGTGCTCAAGGAGAAGCCCGACCATCTCCGAGCTTTGATCAACCGCGCCACTGTGCTGGGGGCAATGGGACGCGTAGAGGAGGAGCTTCAAAGCTATGACCGCGCGCTGGCGGCCCGGCCGGACGTGGCGGAAGTGCTAATCGGCCGTGCCTATTGCCTGCGGACGTACAAGAACGACTTGGCGGGCGCGATTGCCGATCAGCAACGGGCGGTTGCGATCCAGCCCGACTATCCCTACGCGCGCGGTGATCTGGTCCACATGAAGATGCTTGCCGCGGATTGGCGTGGTTTGACGGGTGAACTTGCTGTGCTAAACCAGGGCGTGCGCGAGGGCAAGCGCGTAGTTAACCCCTATGTGTACCAGGGGCTTTCGTCTTCGCCCGGCGATCTTCTGGCGTCGGCCAAGATCTACACCCAGGACAAATATCCTCCGTTGCCTATTCCACGCGATCGCGGCCGCCGGCAAGGGAAAATCCGCTTAGGCTATCTCTGCAGCGATTTCCGCGCCCAAGCCACGATGCATCTGTCTGCCGGTCTGTTCGAGCATCACGACCGTTCTCGGTTTGAGCTGATCGGCTTCGACAACAGCCCCGAGGATGGAAGCCCCATGCGCCGACGCGTGATCTCGGCATTCGACAAATTCGTGCCGATCCAAACGCTTTCGGACCGCGCGGCCGCGCACCTGATCGCCGCAAACGACATCGACATTCTGGTCAATTTAAACGGCTATTTTGGTACTCCGCGCATGGGCGTCTGCGCGCATCGACCCGCGCTTCTTCAAGTCAATTATCTGGGGTTTCCTGGAAGTCTTGGGGCCGAATACATGGATTACATACTCGCCGATGCCGAGGTGATTCCTAAGGGCGAGGAGCCGTTCTACAGCGAAAAAGTCGTACGCCTGCCGAACTCCTACCAGATCAATGACAGCCTGCGACCTCGGCCCGCACCCGGCATCCGCGCGGTGCATGGCCTCAAGGAAACTGACTTCGTCTTCTGCCACTTCAACTATTCCTACAAGATTACGCCCGAGATATTCGCGCTTTGGTTGAGACTACTCAGCCGCGTACGGTCGAGCGTGCTGTGGATTCTGGAAAGCAATGCGCTTTTCGCTGCGAATCTGCGCAGCGAAGCTGAACGAGCCGGCATCGATCCCGCGCGGCTGGTCTTTGCCGCACGGACAGAGATTTCGGCGCACCTCTCGCGTCTGGCGCTCGGCGATCTTTTCTTGGATTCGCTACCTTACAACGCTCATACCAGCGCGAGTGACGCGCTATGGGCAGGGCTTCCCCTTATTACTTGCCGTGGAAAGGCGTTCGCGGGACGCGTCGCCGCCAGCCTGTTGCGCGCCGTGGGACTTCCGGAACTGATCACGGAGAGTTTGGACGAGTATGAGTCGCTAGCGCTCGCGCTGGCCAACGACCGCATGCGGCTTCAATCGTATCGTGATCGTCTCACTCGCGACCCCGGACGGCTCCACTTGTTCGATACGGCGCGTACCACCCGGCACATCGAAATGGCCTATGAGACGATGATAGCGCGCTGGAACAAAGACGAATTGCCTGAGAGCTTTTCGGTACCGGAATAGATGAGCGGCACGGCACGCTTCCACGGCGATGCGCAGCCTTCCCGGCACTCAGACTACTTACCGATGCAAAAACTCGAGAAAATCCGCCCCAGCAGATCGTCGCTGGTGAATTCCCCCGTTATCTCATTCAACGCCTGTTGTGCCCCTCGAAGCTCTTCGGCAACCAGTTCGCCGGCGCGGCGCTCGCGCAACTGACGGGCGGCTTCTTCGGTGTGGCGGCGTGCGCGGGCCAGGGCGTCGAGGTGGCGCTGGCGGGCGGAGACGGTGCCGGAGTCGAGAGTTTGGTAGCCCATGCACAACTTGAGATGGGCGCGGAGAGCGGTAAGGCCTTCGCCTGTGTGGGCTGACATCGTGATTCGTGGCGGGCCGGCGGTTGTGTCGGCGACCGGCAGGCCAACTGCGAGGTCGCACTTGTTGAAAACAAGCGTGACCGGAACGTCGTTTGGCAAGCGTTGGCGCTCCTCGTGGTACGCGTGACCTAACGGGTCCTCGATCACATCGATCACGAAGAGCACCCGGTCGGCACGATGCATTTCGGCGTGCGCACGCCGGATGCCCTCTGCCTCCACCTCGTCGCCGGCATCTTGCCGAAGGCCCGCGGTGTCCAGGACATGCAAGGGCATGCCATCGATATCGATCCGTTCGCGAACAATGTCACGTGTCGTACCGGGAATGGCGGTAACGATGGCGGCGTCGTAACCCGCGAGTCGGTTCAGGAGGCTCGACTTACCGGCGTTGGGCCGCCCTGCAATCACCACGGTCATACCTTCGCGCAGCAGCCGGCCCTGACGCGCGCTCTGCTCGACCCCGTCGAAATGCTCGTGCACCGTCTGAAAGCGCTCAGTGAGCTGCCGGTCGGCGAGGAAATCGACTTCCTCTTCGGGAAAGTCGATTGCGGCTTCCACGTACGTGCGCAGATCGACGACGGCCTCAGTGAGCCCACGCACCATGTTAGAGAACTCACCCTGGAGGGACCGCATGGCCGCCCGCACCGCCTCCCGGGAGCCGGCGTCGATGATGTCGGCAATGGCTTCGGCCTGTGCCAGATCGAGCTTGTCGTTGAGAAAGGCACGCTGGGTGAACTCGCCGGGTTGCGCACGGCGGGCACCCAGCTCCAACATGCGAGTGATCAGGGCTTCGACAACGAGCGGGCCACCATGGCCATGCAGCTCGAGTACGTGTTCGCCCGTGTACGAGTGCGGCCCAGGAAAGAATAGGGCGAGGCCGGCATCGATCGGCTCTTGCCGTGCATCCAGGAAGCGGGCAAAGGTCGCACGGCGGGGTGGGGGGAGGTCGCCCAGCACAATCGCCGCGAACTCCGGAACCTTCGGGCCCGACAGCCGAACGATCGCAACTCCACCGCGTCCCGGTGGCGTTGCCGCAGCTACGATGGTTTCGGTGCGAGTCATGGCTGCCCCCCGGCGTCGGTACCAAGGGCGCCTCGGCGGCACCCGATGACGCAAGCTAAGCGAGTAACCCGGGCGGATGGTACTCGCTATGCATTGCCCAAGGGCGCCCCGGGCCGTGACGCGGACCGCAATCCAGTCGCATGAGTCCCTGTCGGCCCTTCGGCCACAATACACCGACGCGGCGCCCTCAGGCCAACTGCCGCGCTCAAGAGCCTGTCAGACGAATGCTCTAGTTCTTCTTAGCCGCCGCTGCTGCAATGCGGCGATTGATGTTCCACTGCTGCGCAATCGACAGCAGAGTGTTGGTGACCCAGTAGAGCACCAGGCCCGCAGGGAAGAACGCGAAGGTGAACGACATGACCAGCGGCATGATCATGAAAACCTTCTGTTGCACCGGGTCCGCCGCGGTGGGATTGAGCTTGTACTGCATGAACATGGCCGCCGCCATGATGGCCGGCAGAATGAACAGCGGATCGCGCGCCGACAGATCGTGAATCCAGAAAGCAAACGGCGCCTGCCGCATCTCCACGCTCTCCAGCAGCACCTGGTAGAACGCGAAGAACACCGGGATCTGAATGATCATGGGCAGACAGCCGGTGGCCGGATTGACCTTCTCGCGCTTGTACAAGTCCATCATCGCGCGGCCGAGCTTGTCGCGATCGTCCTTGTACGTTTCCTGCAGGTTCTTGATGCGCGGTGAAAGCAACTTCATTTTCGCCATGGAGCGCCCGCTCGTCTCCGACAGCGGATAGAAGAGCGCCTTCAGCAGGAGAGTGACGAGAATGATCGCGGCACCCCAGTTACCGGTGACGCCATGGACCCAATCCAACGCGTTGAAGAGCGGCTGCGCGAGAACAGTCAGCATGCCGTAGTCGGCCACACGGTCGAGCCGCGGGCTGATCTTCTCGAGCTGCGACTGTAATTTAGGACCGATATACAGAGTCTCGCCGAACGTAGCCGTCGAACCCGGCGCTACGGTGGTCGTGCCGCCGGTCGCCGCGAGGAGGTATTGATCGCCCGACAGATTCATCGTGAAGTGGTACTTCGCGTCCTTCGGAGGAACGATCGCGCTGATGAACTGGTGCTGGACGGCGGCAATCCAGCCGTTGGTGACATCACGCGAAAGGTGGCTGTCTTCCGAGTCCGCGGCTAAATCGAGCTTGCGGTACTTCGTGCCGTCATCCATCGCCGGGCCATGGAACGCGCGGCTTTCCACATTGAACATCGAGCTCTTGGTGCGCGGGTCGTTGCGCAGAACCTGTGCATACGGAGCGACTTGCCACGGCGCATCTCCGTGGTTCTGCACGCTGTACTCGAGCCCTACGCTATAGAGGCCGCGATGGAACGTGTAGGTTTTCGTGACTGTGACGCCCTGGTCGTTCGTCCACGTAAACGGCACACGCAGCTCGGTAGTATCGTCGATGTCGTACGAAGTTTTGGCCGCCGACCACGTCGCCAGATGTGTTGGATAAGATCCCTTGCCGGGGCCGATGAGACCCGACTGGAGAAGGTACGTCGACAGTGGGTCGTCGTCATTCTCGAGGCGGACGAGCGCTGCCTCACCCTTCACCTTCGTGTACTTCAGCAGATCTGCTCTGCTGATCGTTGCGCCCAACGTACTGATATCCAGGTCGAGCACGTCGGTGTGTACGTGTACTGCCTGGGCGGCGGCGGTGGCGGCACTCGCCGCTGCTGTCTCCGCCGGAGCTGCCGCGGTGGGCGACGTTGCATTAGACGTCGCAGCGGACCTGTTATCCGCCGGCCCGGGCGATTCCGCTTTGGACGCCTGCGGAATTTTGCTGCTCAGGTCGTTGGCGGCGCCCGTGTTGTGTGCCGAGCCCGAATTTTGCGCGCCGACGACGGTGTTGGCGCCTGGGCGAGGACCATAGTCGGTCATCCAGGCCTGGTAGTTCAGCCACCCTACGAGCGCGAGCGCGATCCAAAGATAAATACGTGGGTTGTTATTCATGTGCGTGATGCGTGCAGGGGACCGTGCCGGGAGCGGAAGGCACGGGATCGTACCCGCCTGGGTGCCACGGGTGACAGCGGGCAAGACGCTTCACTGTCAGCCAGGCGCCGCGGAGTGTCCCGAATTGCTGGACCGCCTGCAAAGCGTAGTTGGAGCACGAAGGATAGTAGCGGCAGCGCGGACCCAGAAGCGGGCTCACGAAGCGCTGATAAAGACGAATCAGGAATGCGACGGCGCGGCGCATTGTTCGGTCACTTTCTGCCACAGCGCGCTGAGACTGGCGCGGAGCTCTGCTCCGGCCGCATCGCGAGCGCGTCCACGGGCACTCACTACAAGATCCACGGGCGGTAGCTCATGTTGGTGCAGCCGGAAAGACTCACGGATGGTGCGGCGAATACGATTGCGCTCGACGGAGCTGCCCGCGTTCTTGACCGAAACGGCCAACCCGAGGCGCGGCCCGCCAATATCATTAGGCATCGCAGTCACCGCGAAAAAACCATTACCAAAGCGCCGTCCGCGCGCGTAGGCGGCCTCGAAATCGGATTTGCGCCGCAGGCGACGTTGCGCGGGATGAGTAAGCCGCCCTCGCATCGAAGCTCCTGCGGCAGATGAAGACGCTCCCCGGGATTTCCCAGGGAACAGCGCTTTCTATCGAGGCCAGGAGCCTGTGTGATTAATGCTCGCCTACTGCGGCCGCCCCAGCTCGGCATCTTTCTGCGATCGTTTCCCTTACATATGCATCGGCTATGCGCGGGAAACGATCGCTGAAAGCTGGCGGCCGGCTAGGCCTCGAGCTGGGTCGCCCTCGCTACGGCGATCATTGCTCAGACAGGCTCCTAGCCCAACGTCACACTACGCTCCACAAACCAACACAGCCCCTCGCCAACCAGGAAGGCCGCGGCAATGTCGGTAAACAAAGGCCGCGGAATCGCAAGCTTGGCCCGCACCAGCAGCCATGCGACCAATAGTGCGCCCAGCACCACGGTGACCTGCCCGATCTCCACTCCAATGTTGAAGCCAACGAGCAGCTCCGCGAGCCGGTTCGCGGGCAACTTCATCTCCAGGAGATTGGAGGCGAACCCAAACCCATGGATCAAGCCGAACACCAGCGTGACCAGCAAGCGCACCCGCCCCGCGTCACGCATTTGCCCGGTCAACATGAGGTAACTCACGGAGAAAATTCCACCCCCCACCAGCAACAGCGTC
>DATMQL010000104.1:0-5711 GCA_035566815.1 Steroidobacteraceae bacterium
CACCTCTTGGTGCCCACTGTGTTCGTATCACGGCCGCGCGAGGCCGGTGCTGGCTGCCGCCTCATCGGCAACGATCGACCTCGTTGCGGCCGCGAGATGACCTGCGGCCCAAAAGCCCGTGGGAGCCAATAGCAACAGCCCCCACTGAAGCGCGTCGGCTTTGCTCGCGTGCAATAGCAACTGGAACGCATCGCTGATCAGCCCAATGAGCTGCGGAGCGATCACCAGGTTTGCGAAGTTGGCGGCGAACAGGAGTAGGGAGACCGTTGTGGCGCGCATCCGCGCGGGTACGACGTTCGCGAGTAAACCTAAAATAGGGCCAATGTAGAAGTAAACCGAAGGCACGAAGATCCACAACAGCCAACGTGTCACCACAAAAGAGTCCGTCCAGAGCATCCAGACCGACGGTAGAGTCGTAAGGGCAGTCACCCAGGCCAACAGGCGAGTGATGTAGCGCGGATCGGCTGCGGCCGGCCTGCCCACGAGCCAGCTCGCAAGGAGGGTCGCGGCGGTGCCCGCGAAGAGGTGCATGGGTCCCAGCAGCTCTCCGGCTTGCCCCACGGTCATGTGATACGTGCGCACCAGAAAAGTGGGAATCCACCACATCAGGCCCCAGCTCCAGAAGGTGGCCACCGAACCGCCCAGCAACAGGTGTAGTGCGCTGCGGTGTTTGGCAACATAGCGGAGGGTTGCGACTATCGAGCTCGGCGGACTGTCGGTCGTAGGTCGATCGAGCTGGCCGCGACGGGGCTCTTTGATAGTCAGCCTGACCAACAGTGCGACCAACAGGCCCGGAATTCCCAGGGCGAGAAAGGCGGCGCGCCAGCCACCGCGCTGCGCGACATCGCCGGCTACCGCCGAGCCCAGCCAGGAGCCGATGCAGGCTCCGAGCGCGAAGATGGTGAACGCCATGGGCCGTTTTTCCGGCACGAACTTGTCCGCCAGGATGGAGATGGCCGGCGGTGTGCCCCCCGCCTCACCGATGCCGACACCAAATCGCGCCAGCATCAGCTGGATGTAGTTCTGGGCCAGGCCACACAGGGCCGTCATGCCGGACCAGAGCGCCAGGGACAGGACCACGATGTTGCGACGATTCGCCTTGTCCGCCAGGAGGGCGATCGGAATCCCGATGGTGACGTAGAAGAGGGCGAGAGCCGACCCGGAGAGGAAAGCCACCCCGCTGTCGGAGAGGTGCAATTCGAGCCTGATGGGCTCGATGACCGTCGAAATCGAGAAACGGTCCGCGATGCTCAGGGAGTACACGATCGTCATGACCGCGAGCACGTACCAACGATCCCAACTCTCACGCACGTTCACTCAGGTATATCCCAGTTGGCCGGCAGCTCGGGTGATGGCGGAGGCCAATGCATGCCCATGGCTGCGTTGAACGAAGATCGAGAACCCCTCACCGCTGCGGACTACGATGCCGGGACAGTCAAACAAGAACACGCGGCCGCAGTCGCGATCAGCCAGCACTGCGTGAATGTCCAATGTGCTTGCCAGCAGGCGGGCAGCACCCGTCCCTGTCAGTTGGTACTCCAGCCACTTTCCAGTCACTTCGACCAGGGCGCCGCCCGGAGCTCCGCGTAACGCGGCCAGTACGGTGTCTTGCGGGTCGCAGATCAGCCACCGACCCGGGGCGAAATACAGTGTCTCCACGCGGCCATCGGCCCGTCGGCGTATCCGGCCGGGCTCGAGGGGCCAACCTGCTCCGGGTGAGCTCTCCAGCCCCGAAGAATGGAACGCCACCAGCTCGAAGGTTTGCGCCGGAGGTTGGATGAGCAGTTGCAGCTGCCTGGATTGCAACGAGGGGATCATTGGCGCATTCGCTGGCCAGTGGGGTCGAAGTGGATGGAAGGGGTCACTCTCAGCACGGTTTCCGCGTTGCGCACCGGGTCCCGGGCCAGGACTTCCTCGCCCTCCTTGATGGCGCGAGCGACCAGGCCCAGCCCGACCCACTCCCCCAGTGTCGGACTGAAGGTGCTGGAAGTTATGTAGCCGCGCGCGATGTCAGATCGAGCAGGTTGCACGATCTGCGCTCCGCCCAGGAAGCGCCGCCCCTGGCCGTCCCGTGCTCGAAGTCCGACCAGGCGCGGCCTGCTTTCCTCGTGAAACGCCGGGCGTGCCAGCAAGTCCCGACCCACGAAATCGCCCTCACGGCGCGTGAGGGACTGCATCCCCAGATCATATGGCGTGGTCTGTCCGCTGATCTCGGCGTGGGTGAGATAGCCTTTCTCGATCCGAAGAACGTCCATCGCTTCCAGGCCATACGGTTGCAGGCCGCCGCCCACGAGGGTCTGCCAGAGGGCAACCGCCAGCTCCGGTGGGCAATGTATTTCGAAGCCCAACTCTCCGGAAAAGGTGGCGCGGAGTATCACTACAGGAACACCGTTGTAGCTGGCGTGCGTAAACTCCATGTGCTTGAGCGCCGCGACTGTCGCTTGCGCTTGCGCATCGACCATCTTAAGCAGCGTATCGCGCGAGTCGGGTCCTGCGATCGCAATGGTCGACCAGGCGTCAGTCACGTCGGTGATGGCGAGCTTCGCGCTGCTCCAAGCGGTGGCGCGCCAGAATTCGAAGTGAGAGAGCATGTGTTCGGCATGGCCGGTGCTGGTGGTGACCCGGAACCGATCGGCGGCGAGTCGCAGAATGAGCCCATCATCGAGCACCATCCCGTCTTCCCGCAAATTGACTCCATAGCGACTGCGCCCGACGGGCAGCGTGCTCGCCCTGGTCAGGTAGACGTAGTCCAGAAATGCGCCGGCGTCGGGGCCACAAATTTCGATTTTTCCAAGTGTTGACGCATCAGAGACTCCTCCCCGCTCCCTGACTCTGCGCGCCTCGGCGTATGCAACCGCAGGACTCGCGCCTGCGTCGCGGGCATAGCAGCGCGGCCGCTGCCATAATCCGGTTGATTCCATGACCGCGCCATGGTCGACATGCCACTCATGCAACGGTGTCAGTCGTGTCACCCGGAGCTGGGTCCCACTGCGCACTCCGGCGAGTGACCGCAGTGTCATCGGCTGATAGGGAGCCCTGAGTCTGCTCGTGCCCACCTCAGCGACAGGTCGGTTTTGCAGCTCTGCCAGGATGGCCGCACCGTTGGTGCCGCCGAGCCGGCCCTGGTCGGTTCCGAATCCGAGGGCCGTGTATCGCTTGGCATGCTCGATATCCGTGAAGCCTTCTTCCATCGCGACTCGCAGGTCTGCCACTGTGACATCGTTCTGGAAGTCCACGTACTGGCGCTTTTCCTGTGAGCGCGCAGTCTTGGCACGCCAGAACGGAATCAACTCGGGAGCGGGGTCGCCGTGTGCGTCGTTGCAGATCTCTCCCAACTCAAACGTGCCTTGCGCCGCTCCGATGCAGAGGCGGTTGTGCGGTTGTTTACCAGGCACAAACGCGGCTATTTCGCTTGCGTACGACTTTTCACCTCCGCTTTGAGTAGCTGCGTGCAGGGCGGGAGTCCAGCCGCTGCTGGTCAGAATGCAATCGCAGGTCACGGTGTGCCGCAGGGCACTTCCGGAGTGAGTTACGATCTCGGCGCCACGGACTTCTGTTCGACCCGTCGCCGCCGCCACGAAGTACCCGGACCGGCATTCGACACCCGATCGAATCAGAGCGTCTCTTTGCGTTCGGGCTGTGGGATCGCGAATGTCCCGATCCGACCTCGAATCAACCACCATTCGTATCCGCATGCCGCCGGCAGAGAGGCGGGCCGCGGCGGCGTAGGCGCGATTGTGATTCGTGCAAATCACCACATCGCGTCCCACCGCTACTCCGTAACGCGCAAGGTAGCGCTCTGCTGCACCGAGCAACATCACACCGGGAAGATCGTTTTCGGCAAACACCATCGGGCGCTCAACCGCGCCCATGGCAATCGTGAATTGGCGTGTGCGGATCTTATACACAGTAGATCTGCAGGGAATGCCGCCCGGCTCGCAGTGCGCCACGAACTGCTTCCCGTTACTCCCGACCACCGTGGTGTCGGTCAGCAGCCTGACGTCCAACCGGGTCAGCTCGGCGAGGGTAGCGCGGATCCAGTCGGCGGCAGGAAGCCCCTCGAGTGTGGCGGTCTCAAACTCGAGCTCCCCGCCTGCAAAAGGCTCGCGCTCACACACCACGACGGTTGCGCCGGTGCGCGCGGCCGTCCGGGCTGCAAAGAGGCCCGCCGGACCCGCGCCCGCTACCAGCACATCGCAGCTGAGATGCTCGACCAACGGTGGAGGCAGGCTGCTCGAGCGGGGTGCCGGTCCAAGCCCGGCCAGTCTGCGGATGAGCGGCTCATAGGCCTTCCAGGAGGGCCAGAAGAAGGTTTTATAGTAGAACCCTGCGCTGAACACTCCACCACCGAGCTGCAACACCGAGGCAAGATCGAAATCCGGTGAAGGCCAGGTGTTCTGACTCCGTACCTCCAGGCCCTCGGTAACGATCAATTGCGTGGCAGCAACGTTAGGAATGAGCTCCCGGCCGCACACGACGGTCAACAGGGCATTCGGCTCTTCCGGGCCCGCGGTCAAAATGCCTCTCCGCCGCCTTGCCTTCACACTGCGCCCGATCAACCGTACGCCGTTTGCAATGAGAGCCGCTGCAACCGTGTCGCCGGCACGGGCCTTGTATCTCGTGCCGTTGAAGCTGAAGTCGATCGCTCCGGAAGTGAGCCGCCGACCCTGACGCTGCTGCGGTCCCGTCATGGCGCTGGTTCCGGCAGAAGGGTGGTCTGGAGGATCCGACCGGTAAACGGATTGCGGACCACGCGGAGCCAACCCCGGCAACCCTCCAGGTGCTGCCAGTGCTCGATGCTGATGTCCTGCTCTTCCTGGCGCAGATAAACTCTCGCGACCGGCGATGCAGACGTGCCGGGTAGGGTCTTGCGGAATTCGAACTCGCGCAGCTCGCGCTCACCGCAGAAAGGACAGTGGAGATGACTCATTGGCGTACCGGAAAGGGACCTGCGCCCGACTCATCGAGCAGGTGGCCGGAATCGAAACGGGACAACTTGAAAGGTTGAATCAGCTCGGGAGCGCTTCCGGTCGCGACGAACCTGGCGAATGCCGCCCCGGAGGCTGGAATGGCCTTGAACCCGCCGTAGCACCAGCCTGCATTCAGAAATACGTTGTCATACCCGAGCCGGTCCAATATCGGACTGCCGTCCATGGTCATGTCGTTGGTCCCGGCCCATTGCCTGAGAATCCGCAGACTGCCGATCTGCGGCAGGAGATCGAGCGCACCGGCAACGACGTCTTCCATCCGCTCCCAACAGCCTTCGCGCGTGTACGAAGGAAATCCGTCGAGGTGGCCTCCCATCAGGAGGCCGCCCCGGTCCGACTGGGTGATGTAGGTTTCCCCGTGACCGGGAAAGATGAACACCACGACAGTGTTCAAAAGGGGTTTCACGGGCTCGGACACCATGGCCTGCAGGAGGTGAGTCTCGATCGGCAGCGGGATGCCGAGCATCGTGCCGACACGTGCTGTGTGACCTGCTGTGGCGAACACGATGCGTTCAGCCTTCACATAACCTGCGGTCGTATGAACTCCGACAGCCCTGCCGGCCGCGACGTCCAAACCGGTTACTTCGCAATGCTCGATGATATCGACACCATGAGCGGCGGCGGCGCGGGCGTAACCCCACGCAACGGCATCATGTCGAGCGGTTCCGCCGCGCCTCTGGAGCAGGGCGCCCACGATCGGAAAGCGGCGCGGATTTTGCGGGG
>DATMQL010000105.1:0-13563 GCA_035566815.1 Steroidobacteraceae bacterium
TCGCAGCTGTAAGAGTAGTTGCCGGTGGCGTCCACCTGGGAGATCAGCTCCGCGCCCTGTAACCGCTCGGAAAGCGGCTCGCATTGCGCGAGAGTTTCGAGAAAGAACTCACGCAAGGGTTTCTTCCGGCTCTTCATGTAGTAGGGCCAGACGACCGCGCCGACGCTGGTCGCGCCGTCGGCCAGCGGTATGAACCAGATCCAACCGTGATCGAACCAGAACAAGGAGATGTTGCCCGCGCGCTTACAGTCAGCGTCCCGTCGCGCGCCTTTGAAGTGGGCGTACATCGCCGAGCTGTTGTGCTTACGGTTTCGCTGCTTGGTCTTCAGGCGATTGCCGAGAAAGGTGTCGCGGCCCGATGCGTCGATGACGAAGCGCGCTTCGAAGGACACCTTACGACCGTCTTCATGCTCGGCCTCGACGCGGGCTCCTCCCGAAGAGGACAGAAAGTCGACCTCTCTGACCCGGCATCCCTCGATGACGTGTGCTCCACGGTCGGCGGCGCGCCGGATCAGGATCTCGTCAAACAGTGAGCGGCGCACGTGGTAGGCGAAGGACAGTGCTTTGTTCCAGCCCTCGGCGAACTCGAAGGTCTGGCTGCGCACGGCGTGCCAGGGGGAGACGAACTCCGCGCCCCACTTCTGCATGCCGATGGCCTTCACCTCGGCGGCAACGCCCAGGCGCTCGAACAGGGGTAGATTCGCCGGGAGGAGTGATTCGCCGATATGGAAGCGTGGATGGTGCGCCTTCTCGAGCAGTGTGACCTCGTAACCCATCTCGGCCAATGTGATCGCAGCCGTCGACCCGGCGGGACCCCCGCCAATGATGAGCACGTCGCTCTTACGCTGGAGCGCCGCCGGCGACCCTGTCTCAACGTTCATAGACCCCCGTTCCGGAACTATTTCGGATCGTCCGCTTTACCCGGCGTGACCGCGGCCCCAATCTTCTTCGTGTCCTGTTTCGCCGTGCTACCCACGGTCTTGGCGCCGTGAGCCACGGCGCTGCCGACCTTCCGTGAGTCCTCCGCGATGGCGTGACCCGCCTCGCGTGAGTCCTGGGCAATGGCGTGTCCGACTTCCTTGGACTTCTGTGCGACCGCATGGCCCACTGACTTTGACTCGCGGGCTACGGCTTGGCCCACCTGCTTGCTGTCCCGAGCGATGGTCTGCCCGACCTCCTTGGTGTCCCGCTTGACGGTCGCCTTGGCGTCCTCGACTTTGTCGTCACTGGCGCGGGCGCCACTCCATAACAGCGCCAACGCCGCAGTCGCAGTGGCAAGCACCACCGCTTGGTGGAGCCGGGTCCGGGGGAACGTATCCTTCATTTGCCCAGCTTACCTCAATGAAATGCCTCGTTCAGCACATGCGCCAGCCGGGCGCCCGCCAGCGCGAGGCGATCGCCCGTGACCCGGTGGGCGATGCTTCGATACGGGCCGTCGATGAAGTAAGGCCCGGGTCCGTTGCCGATCGGGGGAATGTAGACGGAATTCTGGGCGATCGAAAAGCTTTCCCGGATCCACTGGCGCTCGTCGTCGATCGCAGCAACGCGCGCGTCCGTTCGCGGTAGGTGCGCCGCGCGCCGAATAGCCACCATAGGATTTTTCTCGGTTCCAGGAACGTCATCCCAGAATGCGTGCAACTCGTTTCTGCACGGCCGCTGACATAACGCGACCCGGTTCCCACCCGCATCTCCGTCGGGTTGCCAGTGCGTGAACCGCGAAGTCGTATGGAGCGGCTGATGCACGTCGCCCACGAGATGCAGCAGCCATACGAGATCGTACGACTTCAATGCGTCGCTCGCGTTGGAGGAGGCCAACGTCTTACGAAATAAGGCAATCTGTGTCTGCGCGTTAGGGACGGCTGGTTGTACCAGCGGCGTGTGATCGGTCGAGAACGGCACATCGATGAAGTGCCAGTAGCGATGCTGGAGATGGTCGGCGTAGCCGATGTTGCGCGCGGTATCGGGCCCGAAAGGCCGGTCGCCGTCATTCTGATAGTCCCGTTCCGACTTGATCTCGTCGGGCCAGGTGGCGGCCATCACGAAGGCCACTTCGTCGCGCTCGGCGCGACTCGCGCGCGACACCCACCTGGGATAGTCGGGGTTGAGCTGCAGCAGGCTGGAGACCCGTGCATGCGCGGCGGGAGTCAATTTTTCATAAGCGACTGCCGCAATCATCATGTGTCCGGCGCTGTTCCAGGCTGAAGCGGTGCGGGTGAGAATCAGCAGCACCAGGCAAAGTGTTGTAGAGAGTCGCATAATCCGCACTGAACACTGAAAGGGCCGGCGATGAAGGTTGTGATCATCCTGCCGACGTACAACGAGCGCGGCAATATTGCTGCGCTGCTGACGTCGCTACAAGCTGAATTTCGCCGTCTCCACCACGAGATGCACATCCTGGTGGTCGATGACAATTCGCCGGACGGCACGGCCGGGCTGGTGCGGCAGGCGATGCAGGATCAGCCGAACGTTCACCTCATCACGGGCGAGAAGGCGGGGCTGGGCGCTGCGTACATTCGCGGCATGCGGTATGCCATGGATGAGTTGCACGCCGATGTCGTTTTCGAGATGGATGCCGACTTCTCGCATGCTCCGGCCGACGTGCCCAGACTCCTGGCGACTCTCGAGGAGTCCGCTGATTTCGTGATCGGCAGTCGCCATGTCAAGGGTGGCAGCATCCCGGCCGAATGGAGTGTGTGGCGGAAGTTGAACTCCGCGGGCGGCAACTGGGTGGCGCGCTATATCGCGGGCCTCTACGGGATCCGCGATTGCACGGCCGGTTTTCGCGCCATCCGCGCCTCGATTCTGCGGCAGATCGATTTCGGGGCGCTGCGTGTCAAGGGTTACGCCTTCCAGGTGGCTCTCCTGCACCAGGCCGTCACGCTCGGCGCGGTGGTGAAGGAAGTACCCGTCGACTTCATCGACCGCAAACAGGGTCAGAGCAAGCTCGGGCTCGCGGACATCGTGGAATTCGTGGTCAACGCCTGGTGGATACGGCTGCGGGCATTGCGCACCTTCATCCGCTTCGCGTTGGTCGGTGCGTCCGGCACTCTCGTGAACCTGGGAGTGTTTACGGGCGTGCTGCATACGGGCCTCAATAAATACGTGGCCTCGGCGCTGGCGGTTGAGATTTCCATCATCTGGAATTTCTTTCTCAACAACTATTGGACGTTCAAGGACCGACGCAGCGTGGAGCGGACCCGCATCAAGGGACTGAAATACAACCTCGTGTCTCTCGCGACACTCGGCGTCAGTTTCGCCACCTTCAGCGCCATGAGCCTGTGGGTGCCGCACGCCCCGCCGCAACTCGATCAGCTCATCGGCATCGTTCCAGCCGTTCTGGTGAATTACTTCCTGAACTCGTACTGGACTTTCCGCTCACACGCGGACGCGACTGTCGCCTCCGAACACAACGGTGAAGCGGCTTCCCCGGTCGTTGGCACCACTAGTCACCTCGACCGTCGCGTTGTGTAACCGGGCAATCTCCTCGACAATGGACAGTCCCAGTCCGCAGCCGTCGCTATCGCTGTTCTGCAATCGATAGAAGCGCTCGAAGATGCGTGCGCGCTCATCGACCGGAATACCGGGCCCATCGTCCTGTACCGAGAGGGTCGGCCGCTCGCCTGCTTCTACCATCAGCGTAACGTGACCGCCGGTGTTTCCATAGCGCAGGGCGTTATCGATGAGGTTGGATAGCACCTCGCTCAGCAGCCGCTCGTCGCCGGTCACCATGACCGGATGGTCGGGGACGACCAGGCCGAAGTCGATGTCCCGCTCGAGCGCGCGCCGCACCCATTCTTCGCCGACCTGTCGAGTCAGAACGGTCAGATCGACGGGCTTGAGTCTGATCGTTGCGACGGCCTCCGGATCCGTCCGTGCCAGGGCGAGTAACTGTGCGCTCAGTCGCGCTGCTCGTTCAACGGAGCGATGGATTGCTCCCAGTGCCTCGCGCTCACTCGACGGATCCGACGCACGCTCCGCGCGCTCTGCATGGAGTAGTACCGCCGCGAGCGGGGTTCTGAGTTGATGAGCGGCGTCCGCCACAAAGCGCTTCTGAGCGCGCATCGCATTACTCAGGCGCTCGAGCAACTCGTTGATACGGGCCACCAGCACACGCGCCTCGCGTGGCAGTCCGCTTTGTGGCACGGGGGAGAGGTTGTTCTGGCCGCGGGCCTCGATTTGCGCGGCCAGGTCGGTCAACGGCTTCAGGCCGTGATTCACACCGATCCGTCCGAGCAGCAGCGCGATGGCCAGCAGGGCGATCTGCGGCGCGGCCATGGCGATGAGGATTTCCCGCGTCAGGGTCGAGCGTTTGTTGAGTGTCTCCGCGACGGAAACCAGCACAGGATCTTCCGGCCGTCCAGGTGCGACCAGGGTCGACACGAGGCGTACCTTCTTTCCATGCACCGTGTTGAAGGCGAGCCGCAGCCCGCCGATCACCTCCGGCGACACATCGAGAAGGTCCCGGTCGCCGCTGATGAAACCCTCGTTCTCGGAGGAGACTTTGAAATAGGTCTTGTCGACTTCGTCGAACTGGAAAATCTCGAGTGCGACGTGCGGCACGTCGAAGTGCACGAGCCCGTGCTCGACACGCACGGCCTGCGCCAACGAGCGCGTCGAATCGATGAGCCACCGGTCGTAGACCAGGTTCGCGAAGTGCAGCGCCGTGAAATAGGACGCCACCGCGTCGAGCGCCAGCAGCAGCACCAACACGATGCCAAGCCGTAAAAGCAACCCTGCGCGCAGGCTGACGGTACGCGGCGTATCCGCCATGAGCATCGCGGCCCGGTGGGTCGGGCTAGGAGGACGCCGAAGAGGCGCGTGGCTCATCCGCCTCCAGCATGTAGCCGAAGCCCCGCAAGGTCCGCACCTTCAGGCCGTACGGTCCAAGTCGGCGGCGCAGGCGGTGAACGCAGATCTCAATCGCGGTGTCGGACGGAGGATTCCCGCCGCGGCTCAAACGATCCGCGATCGCCTGTTTGCTCACGACACGGCCGGCGCGTATCGCCAGTGTCTCCAGCAGCGCCATCTCGCTCGCCGGCAGGTCGAAGCTCGTTTCGCCCAGGACCACGCGCGGTTGCCCCGCCACCAGGACGAGAGGTCCAACGCGAATTTCCTCATCGCGGTCGGCGCGCCGCCGCCGTAGCAACGCGCGCACGCGAGCTTCGAGCTCGGGCATCTCGAACGGCTTCACCAGGTAATCATCGGCCCCGGCATCGAGTCCCGAGACCCGGTCCTCCAGCGCGTCGCGTGCCGTAATGATGAGGATCGGCAAGCCGACCAGCTGGCGTCGCAAGTTGCGCACCAGGGCCAGCCCGTTCATGCCGGGCAGCATCAGGTCGACAATGGCGAGGTCGTATTCGCTGCCTAAAAGGCTGTTGAAAGCCTCACGCCCATCCGCGTGGGCGTCGACTTCGTAGCCGGCCTGCCGCAACAGCGCCGAGAGCGCTTCGCGCAGCTCGCGATCATCTTCGACGATCAAAAGGCGCATAAATTAAAGCCCACAGAATTCCGGTCGCTACCATTCTAAACCCTAATGGCAACGCGTGAGCGGACTAACGGTTGTCATTGCGGTGCCAATCCTCATCTCATTCGGGCAAACTTCGGCGGATGCGTCTCGACCGTCTCCCTATATCGGTATTGAAGACCCGGTTCGTCCCCGGCGGATGGGACGTGCTCGCATTCGTGCTGGTGTTCGCGCTCCTCATCTATGTCGCCGGAGCCGCACGCGGTCTTACCGGCTCGCTGTCGGGACTCGAGGCAACGCCGATCTCGCTCGCGCCCTCGGCGCTCGTCGGTTACGCCGCGCGCACCGCGCTGCGCATGCTGATCGCGATGCTCGCTTCCATTGTTTTTACGTTCACGTACGCGACGCTGGCCGCGAAGAGTCGCCGCGCTGAAGTTGTGCTGGTGCCGCTGCTGGACATATTGCAGTCCCTGCCGATTCTCGGTTTCTCCATCACCATCGTATTTTTCCTGTCGCTGACGCCGGGACGGGTCGCGGGTGCGGAAATGGCCTGCATTTTCCTCATCTTCACCAGCCAGGCATGGAACATGGCGTTCAGCTTCTATCACTCGCTGCGGAGTATCCCGCACGAGCTGGATGAGGCTGCCCGCAGCTTCCGCCTCAGCCCCTGGAGGCGATTCTGGCGCCTCGAGGTCCCGTTCGCCATGCCGCCGCTCATCTGGAACATGATGATGTCCATGTCCGGCGGCTGGTTCTTCGTGGTTGCCGCGGAAGCCATCGACCTGGGTAATACCAAGGTCACGCTTCCGGGCGTCGGCTCCTACGTCGCGCTGGCGATAGCGCAGAGGAACCTCGGCGCCATCGGCTGGGCCATCGCGGCCATGTTTGTGGTGATCCTGGTTTTCGACCAGTTGCTGTTCCGGCCGTTGATCGCCAGCGCCGACTGGTTCCGCCTCGAGCAGGAAGCCGGGCTCACGCCCTCCAACTCCTGGGCGCTCACCATGATGCGGCGGTCGCGTCTGATGGGTGTGGTCTCGCGGCTCTTTGTCGGATTCCTCAACATCGGAGCCAAGTCCCGCAGGCCGATCGTGATACGCCCGAGGGTTGTCGTGGACGACGGCAGCCGGCGGCTCGGTGACTTCATCTGGTATGCCGTGGTCTCGTTGATCGGGATCATCGCGCTGGTGAAGGCGGTGCAATTCGTGTTCACCGACATCACCCTGAGAGAGGTCGGGCACGTCGTGTTGCTCGGCTCCCTGACATTTCTGCGTGTCGGTGTGCTCATCGCCATCGCGAGCCTCATCTGGGTCCCTATCGGCGTCTACGTCGGCATGCGTCCCCGGGTTGCGAGCATCGTGCAGCCGGTCGCGCAGTTTCTTGCGGCGTTCCCCGTCAACCTGATCTATCCCATCGTCGTGTCGGGCATCGTGTTGGGAAAGCTGAGCCCCGATATCTGGTTGAGCCCGCTCATGATCCTGGGTACCCAGTGGTATATCCTCTTCAACGTCATTGTCGGCGCGTCGGCGATTCCCCCGGACATGCGCTACGCCGGTCAGAATTTCCACGTGCGGGGTTGGCTGTGGTGGAAGCGGATCGCCCTGCCGGCGGTATTTCCTTTCTATGTCACCGGGGCGATTACGGCCTCCGGCGGCTCATGGAACGCCAGTGTCGTGTCAGAAGTCGCCGAATGGGGCCAGGAGCATCTCGAGGCCGCGGGTCTCGGCTCCTACATCTCGCACGCCACCAGTACCGGCGATTTCCGGCGCACGGTGGTCGGGATCGTGGTGATGGCCCTGTTCGTGGTCACCATCAACCGTGTGTTCTGGAAACCCTTATTCGCCCGCGCCGAGCGCAAATTCCGACTGAGTTGAGCCTATGAACGCCGCCAATGCTCACGCGATGAACCTGGCCCCCCTTCTCGACGTGCAGGGCGTCTGCAAATCCTTTCGCAAGCCGGATGGCGACGAGCTCGTCGTGCTCGAGAACGTGAATCTGACGCTCCGGCCTGGAGAGATCGTCGGCCTGCTCGGACGCTCGGGTTCCGGGAAATCGACACTGCTGCGGGCGATCGCGGGGCTCGAGCTTCCTTCGGGCGGTACGGTGAACTACCTCGGCAAGCCGGTGGTAGGCCCTGCCGAGGGCATTGCCATGGTGTTTCAGAGCTTCGCTCTCTTCCCGTGGCTGACGGTGTTCGAGAATGTGAAGCTGGGTCTGGAAGCGCTCGGCCATCCGGAGTCGGATACGCGCACCCGCTCGCTGAAGGCCATCGACCTCATCGGTCTCGATGGCTTCGAGTCCGCCTATCCGCGCGAGCTCTCCGGCGGTATGCGGCAACGTGTAGGGTTCGCTCGCGCGCTGGTGGTTCATCCCAACGTCCTGCTGATGGACGAGCCGTTCTCGGCGCTCGATGTCCTGACCGCCGAGACGCTGCGCAACGACTTTCTCGACCTCTGGGGCGAAGGGCAGCTCCCCATCAAGTCCGTGCTGATGGTGACTCATAACATCGAGGAGGCGGTGGAGATGTGCGATCGCCTCCTGATCTTCTCCACGCACCCCGGCCGCGTCGTCAGCGAGATTACGATCGATCTCCCACACCCGCGGCACGCGCTCGATCCGCGCTTCCGTGCGCTCGTGGAGCGTGTGTATGTGGAGATGACCTCCAAGCCGCGCGGCGACCGGGTAGGGCACAAGGCCGAGCGTTTCCCGGGCACCGGCATCGGCACGACGCTCACCCATGTTTCCTCCAACCTGCTGTCGGGCCTGTTGGAAGCTGTGAGTGAGCCACCCTATAACGGCCACGCTGACCTGCCAGCGATCGCGGATTTTCTCAGCATGGACGTCGACGAGTTGTTTCCGGTCGCCGAGGCGTTGCAGCTGCTGCGTTTCGCCGAAATCGAAGGCGGCGACATCAAGCTCACCCGCGAGGGCGGTGAGTTCGTCAAAGCCGACACGGACGAGCGGAAGCGGCTGTTTGCCCGGCACCTGCTGACGTATGTGCCGCTGGCCGCCCACGTGCGCCGGGTGTTGGATGAGCGGGCCACTCACACCGCCCCCAAGAGCCGCTTCTTCGACGAGCTCGAGGACTACATGGCCGAGGAAGCCGCCGAACAGACGCTGCGCACCATCATCAGCTGGGGCCGCTACGCCGAAGCCTTCGCTTACGACGATGCCCGCCAGGCGTTCAGCCTCGAAAATCCCGCCTAGTATCCGGGCCGGACGTCCTAGCCACCGCCAGCGAAGAACTGTTAAGAAGTTCCAGCGTCCAAAGGGTTCTTAATAAGCAGCTGTTCCCTGCTTGGGCGTATCTTTAGGAGTCATGGACATGGCGGAAATACCCACCGGCGACACCCGGCCGAAACTATTAATAGTCGACGATGATCACGAGCTCTGCTCGATGCTGGTGGAGTATCTCGGGCCCGAAGGCTTTGCCACCGAGACGGTCGGCACCGGCCCGATGGCGCTCGACAGGCTCGTCCGGGGTCCGGTGGACCTGATGGTGCTGGATGTCATGCTCCCCGAGCTCTCCGGCTTCGAGGTGCTACGCAGGATCCGGGCGTCGAGCCGCATGCCGGTCATCATGTTGACCGCGCGGGGCGAGGAGGTTGACCGTGTCGTGGGCCTGGAGATGGGCGCCGACGACTATCTCGCCAAACCCTTCAGTCCCAGGGAACTGGTGGCGCGGATTCGTGCCGTGTTACGCCGCATGTCCGGCGATGCGCAGCAAACCAACGGTATTCTCGCCTGGGGACCGCTGCGGCTGGACTTGAGAGCGCGCCGCGCCGACGTCAACGACCAGGATCTCGAGCTCACGGCCGCGGAACTTCGCATCCTGGAACTGCTGGTTCGCGCGGACACCAAGACCGTGACCCGGGACGAGCTCATGACTCAGGCGCTGGGACGCCGGTTGTTGCCGACGGATCGCAGTCTGGATACGCACGTCAGCAATCTACGGCGGAAACTGATGAAAGGGACGGATCGCGTGACGGTGCAGAGTGTTCGCGGCACGGGCTACGCGCTGGCCCTGGCATCCACGCGACTGGCCGTCGAAGAAGAAGGGCGCTGACCACCGCTCCGGGGCCGCACTACATGCATTCATTGTACTGGCGGATCTTTCTCACCTTCTGGTTGGCGCTCGCATTGATCCTGGTAGGGACGGTGACGGTTGCCGTGAATGCTGCGTCACAGCATCGAACCGAAAGCGCCTGGTTTCAGCGCGGGCAACTGTATGCCTCCGCGGCGCGCGCCTTTGAGTCGGGTGGACCGAAGGCGTTGAAGAAGTGGCTGGAGGACCTCGGAACGAGCGAGCCGTTCAGCCGGACTTTCGTGGTCGAGCCCTCCGGTAAGGAAATGCTCGGACGACCGCTCCCACGGTGGTTCCTGCGGACCCCGGGGGGCGACTCCAACAATCCCGGCGGGTCCGCGGAACCCATCGCCCCGGTGGGCGGTGCTCTCGTGTTGGTGAGCGCCACCGGGGAGATCTATCACGTCGTGGTGGGCCCCGTGAGGCAGTCGCCCCGGCTCTTTGGTGAGTTGGAGCAGCCCGGCGTGCCTACGCAGACGCTGCTCCTGGCTCTGGTCGTGAGCGCGGCCGTCTGCTTTTTGTTGGCCCGATACCTCGTCGCTCCGATTGACCGGCTGCGCCACGCCACGCGCCGGATGGCCAAGGGCGACCTCGATATTCGAGTGTCGCCGAGCATGAGAGGCCGACAGGATGACCTGGGTCTGCTGGCCACCGACCTCGATACCATGGCCGAGCGAGTGCGCAATCTGCTCGAAACCAAGCAACAGCTCCTGCGTGATGTATCACACGAGCTGCGCTCGCCGCTGGCCCGGCTGCAATTGGCTCTGTCGCTCGCCAGACGCCAGGACAATCCAGCGGAGCGTCACCTGGCACGCATCGCGTGCGAGGCCGACCGGCTCGAACAGCTGATTGCACGCACCCTGAAACTCGCGCGGCTCGAGCGGCCAACAGGGACCTTCGATCACGAACAGCTCGACGTCGGCGACCTGTTGAAGAACATCGCCGATGACGTAGCGATCGAGGCGGACGCGCAGGGGTGCATCGTCACCGTGCAGGCGGATCCAGCGCTCGATGTGTCGGGTGATCCGGAGCTGTTGCGCAGCTCGTTCGAAAACGTCATTCGTAACGCCGTCCGCTACAGCCCGCCGGGTACGGAGGTGAGCATTGCTGCTCGTCGTACGAAAAGTCTCACGCACCGCGAGGAGTGCGTGGAAGTCATCATCAACGACCAGGGACCCGGCGTTCCTGCGAAGGATCTCGCGCTCATCTTCGAGCCGTTCTATCGCGTGGATGTGGCGCGCGACCGGGCCGTTGGCGGGGAGGGTTTGGGCCTTGCCATCGCCGCACGGGCGATTGCCTTGCATAAGGGAGTGATCGAAGCGCGCAACCTTCCGAGTGGCGGGCTCTCGGTGTCTGTTACCTTGCCTGCGCTCGCGGCCGGCACCATCCCCCTGGCAGGGCAGACCGAGGCACCTGTGCCCGCCTAGGATTCTTTGGAATTCTTCGCGGGCGCTCAGCCCGCGCCGGCCGCGTTCTTGCGCGGGACGTATTGGGCGCGACGCAGATGACCGAAGAAGCGGGGTCCACGGACGAGATATCGATTCGCCAGCCGTTGCGGGTCCTGCACGAGCCGGAATAACCATTCGAGTGCCAGCTGCTGCATCCAGTGCGGTGCACGCTTCTCGCGGCCCGTGATGAAGTTGAGTGACGCGCCCACGCAGAGCGCCAGACCCCGCGCGATCCCCCGTGCCTGGAGAAGCGCCGCCAGCGATTCCTGCTGCGGCGATCCGACCGCCAGAAAGCAGAACCGGAACGGACTGTGGCTCTCGATGAATTGCAGGCATTCCTCCACGGCTTCGACATCCTGCGCGAACCCCATCGGCGGGTTGTAGTGGCGCATATTCGTGAGCCCGTGGAGCTCAGCTATGGCGTCGGCCTGTTCCCGGCTGCCACCAATGATGACTATCCGGTCGGATGGAGTGGCGGTGGTGGCCAAAAGCTCGGCGGTCAGATCCGAACCGGTACAGACACGCAACCTGACGCCCTTCACGATGCGCAGCGCGTAGGCCGCGAAGCGGCTGTCCAACAGCACGTAATCGGCTGTTCGATAGTGCCCGCGGAACACCGGGTCCTCGCTGTAGCGCACGAGGTGATCGACATTCGGCGTGACTACGTACCCGAAGCGGTCCTGCCCGAAGCGTGCCGCTACGGGAATGAACGACGCGAGGTCATAGTCGTCCACCTCGTGTACCAGCCAATCGGAGACTTTGTTCGAATCCAACGCCGTCACGCGATCCTCAGTACGCCTTATCGTCGCGGAGGACCAGGAGCACGGTGCGCACCAGGATCTTGATATCCATCCAGAGCGACCACTGATTCAGGTAATCGATGTCGAATTTGACGCGCGCGCTCATTTTGTCGACCGTTTCCGTCTCGCCGCGCAGGCCGTTGACTTGCGCCCATCCCGTGATGCCCGGACGCACCTTGTGCCGGATCATGTAACCGCAGATGAGCTTGCGATATTGCTCGTTATGAGCCACCGCGTGCGGTCTCGGCCCCACGAGACTCATCTTGCCTTCGATGACGTTAACCAATTGCGGCAGCTCGTCCAACGAGGTGCGGCGCAGAAAGCGCCCGAAACGGGTAATTCTGCGGTCATTCTTCGTAGCTTGGGCCACCGTCGCTCCGTCCTCGCATACCGTCATGCTGCGGAACTTATAGACGTTGATTTCCTCGCCATTCAGCCCGTAGCGGCGTTGCCGGAACAGAATCGGTCCCCGCGACGAAAGCTTCACGCCGATGGCGATGAGCGCCATCAGCGGCGCGCCGAGAATCAGTGCGAAGCCGGCCAGCAGGATATCGAACACGCGCTTGAGTACGGCGTCCATGCCATGGAACGGGGTATCGCACACCGACAGGGCCGGCATTCCGCCGATGTTCACCAGCCGTCCCTGGATGAGGTCGAAGGCGAACACGTCCGGCAAAAAATAGATGGAGGCCGTGGTATCGCGCAACTCGCGGATCATTTCGCCGATCCGCGGCACATTACTGAGCGGCAGCGCGATGTAGATGGCCGAGACTCCATTCGAGCTGACGAAATCGGCGACTCCCTTGCAATGCCCGATGAACTTGTCGCCGTCGGTCCACTGCGAGATGCGATCGGCGCTGCGGAAATCGAAAAAGCCCAGGAAGCCGCGCTGCGGCAGTCGCCGTAGCAGCTCGAAGGCGACGTTGTTCGCGCCGATGATGATGTAACGCGGGGTCGCCGCGCTGTTCGTGACCATCGAGTGAATGTGCCGCCGCAGCCGGTGCGAGGCGAACAGGGCAAACGGCGTTGCGCAGAACCAACTCAACATCACCACCCGGGAGAAGTCCGCACTCACCTTGAAGGCGAAAGCCAACAGCAGCAGCACGGCGGCGATGGCCGACCACTGCAGCAGAATATACGAATACACCTGCGACATGCGCGGCGCGACCAGGCTGTCGTCCGAGCCGAAACGGCCGAACGTTGCCAGCGAGATCACGAACGCCAGCAACGCGACGCCGCCGTAGAATTTCGAGAAGTGTTCGCCGCTCAAGAGCATGCAGGCGAACAGGGTCACGACGACGATGACTGGATCGAGCTGCTTCAGAAGCGCAAGGAGTGCGGGCTCGACATTGCCGAACCGGACTCGTTTGTGCGCTTCTGCCGTCGATGTCGAGGCCCGAGGGCCGACAACCGCTGACACGGAGACCTCCCGCCCATTTTTGTTGATTCGGACCGGACTTTGGGCTCAGTTTGAGCCGCGAACGTTACTTCATCACTACAGTGCGCGCTACGGTTAGATACGAATCTGTGAACTGCTGCGCGCAGGGTAAGACTTGCAACTAGCGTGCCGTTCTGCGGCCCAAAGTTACACACGCTGTCGTCACCGACGGATATCGAGATGACACAAGGACTTAATTGGAATTGTTCCCGCCCCGTGCTCTCACAACCACACACAAGCATATCGCGAGTGCGCGCCATCTGCGCGCATTTTATGCGACTTTCGCCTCATTACAGCGCATGGTACCGCAGCAGCGCGCATTACATAATAGA